>RECD01000076.1 GCA_007694185.1 Planctomycetaceae bacterium | reverse complement strand
AAGGGCCTGCTCACCCGCTGGCTGCCCGAGACCGTTCCCGGCTGCGCCGCCATGACGGTCCTCTGCTTTCTGCTCTGTGTCGTCGCCGTCGTCTGGATCGCCTTTTTCCTCGATCCCAACAATCTCCCCTGGCGGCACGCGATCAGTTGGGGCCGAATCGCGTCGGTGATCCTATTGGCACTGGCGATCCCGCTGGTCGTCTACTTTTCCCTGCGTCTGTGGCTGGAAGGCGAAAAGGCCCTCTACCCCGAAATCGACAACGCCTGGGCCGCGGGGATCGCGGCCCTGGAAGAGCAGGGGCTCGACATTCGTGACATGGCTCTCTACGTGATCATCGGCTCTCGTGGCGTCGGTCAAGAACGGGCGATCATGCGGACCGGCCAACTCGAGCTACGCCTGGAAGGGGTCCCAGAAGGCCCCGCCCCGCTGCACTGGTACGCGACCTACGATTCCGTTTATCTGTTTTGTTCCGACGCCAGTTGGTCGAGCGCTCTGGCAGCGAAGCGACAACGCCAATTGGAGGAGTTCGGGCCACAAGGGCGACGGGGACCGAGCCGACCCGTCGCGTCTCCCCGACCGGCCCCTGTACCCCCGCGAAGCATGCCCACGCCCGTTGTGCAGCAGCCTGCCGCGCCCCAGGCCGCCGCTGCACAGCCCCCCCTTGCGATGCCGCCGGCTCCGACCGGGCCGCTCCCGCCTCCCGCCGCTCCCGGCCAACCCCCCTCGTCTCCGGGCGGGGCAGGGGGATCGCCCGGCGGGTACATGGGGACAGTCCAAGTTGACCAATACTTGGATGGGCCTGCCGCTCCGGCACCTGCGGTCCCCGCCGACGCCCCGGCCGCAGCCCCGGCGCCCGATTACATGGGCACCATCCAACTCGATCCGGGCAACAACCCGTTCGGCTCCCCAGACGCTCCCCAAGCGCCGTCGCCACAGGACGTGACTTCCCCGCCGACTTACCTGTCACCGGAACCGGCCGATCCCGACCCGCCACCCGTCGAACCCTCCGCTTCGAACCCCGTGTTTTCCGACACCGGGAGCGAATGGGAACCGATCGTGATCAATTCCGGTCACGCCTCCGAACGGATCGGCCGCCTGACGTATCTCTGTCAGCAAATCAACCGGGTCCGCGAACCGCTCTGCCCGATCAACGGCGTCCTATCGCTCGTCCCCTACGGCGCGATCGATGCCGGCGCCGAGGATGCCGCCGCCATGCAACAGGCGGTCAAGTCCGACCTCACGACCTTGCACTATGTCCTGCAAGTCCGCTGCCCGGTGACCGCCTTGATCGTCGATATGGAGCGGCAAACCGGATTTCGGGAATTGATGAGACGCGTGGGACGCGAACGCGTTTCGGTTCAACGGTTCGGTCGCCGCTACGATTGCCGCAGCCTAGCGACCGCTGCCGAGATGGACGCCTTGGCGGAATTGTGTTGCGGCACAATCGAGGATTGGGTTTACGCCCTCTTCCGAGAAGACGAGGCACTCACCCGACCAGGCAATCAGCAACTCTATCGCTTGCTGTGCGAGTTCCGCTCCGAACTCAAAGGCCGCCTCGCCGATCTGCTTCAAAGCGCCTTCGCGTACGATCCCGAGCAGGGGTCGCCCGAGGACGCGTTGCTGTTCAGCGGTTGCTACTTTGCCGCTACCGGCGAGCGATCGGACCAGCGAGCCTTCATCGGCGGGATCCATACCAAGCTGGCAGACGAACAGGAACTGGTGGAATGGACCAGCGACGCGCTGCTCACCCAGCAATCCTGGGAACGGCTCAGCCTGGCCGGGCTGATCGCGATCGGCGGTCTGGCTGCCGCGTTGGCTTGGCAGCTCCTGCGCTGAATTGCCCCACCGTCGGCATCCGTCTTTTTTTCAGTTGGCTGATTTTTCTTGGCCCGGCGTCCGATAACCGAGCTTAGTGGGGGGCCGCTACGACGGCCCCTTCGTGGGATGGCCCGACCGGCTTTCGGGCCGCAAGCCTCTCGATCAGCCGTTCTCCCCAACTCAGCCGACGCCATGACCCCTTCGGTCCATCTCTGCCTGGTTTTCCATAACCATCAGCCGGTCGGCGGCTTCGAGAACGAACTCGAGGAGGCGTATCGGCGTTGCTACCTGCCGTTCCTCGATCTGTTCGAGCCGTTTGAGACCGTGGCGATTTCGTTGCACACCGGCGGCCACCTGCTCGCTTGGCTTGCCGAACAACACCCCGAATACGTCGATCGCTTGCGATCGCTCGTCGAAGCCGGACGAATCGAGATTCTGGGCGGCCCCCAGTTCGAGCCGATCCTGCCAATGATCCCGCCCCGTGATCGGATCGGCCAAGTGCTGGCCTACGCGGACTGGCTCCGGCGTCACCTCGGCCAGGGAATCTCCGGGATTTGGACCCCGGAAAGCGTTTGGGAGTCAAGTCTGATCGCCGACCTGGTGGCTGCGGGCGCCGCGTACACGGTCTTGCATGACGACACATTCCTTAACGCCGGCCTGACCGACGACGAACTGAACGGCCACTTCTTAACCGAAGATCAGGGAGCCGTCCTGCGAGTCTTTCCGAGCTCTCGAAGGCTGCGGTCGTTGGTCCGCGTAGCGCCCGTCCGACGCCTGATCGACCACTGCTGGCATGTCGCCCAGACCCAACCCGGTGCGACGTTGACCTTGGCAACTGCCGGCGAGGTGTTCGGCTCGCGCCCCGATGCCCAGGGCCGAGATCACCAGGACGGTTGGTTAAAAGCGTTTTTTGAGGCCCTACAGGAGAACCACGCCTGGCTGCACACGACCACACTCGCGGACTCGATTCGCCGCACCCCCGCTCGCGGGACGGTTTACCTCGGCGACGGCGGCCCCGCCGAATGGAACCGCGCGGCTCTCCCTCCAAAGATCGAACGTGAGTGCCTGACGGCCACGACCAAGGCGGGCGCATCGGCGTCGAATGACGATGCGGAAGCCGAAAACGACCGCCGACCTTTCTTGAGGGCGGGTCAGTGGCGTAATTTTCGGGTCAAGTATGAGGAAGCGAATGACCTCTATTCCCGGATGCTGTATGTCTCACGTCGGCTGCAGTCGGCCGCAGACGCCGGTGCCGATCGAGGATTACTGGCGACCGCCAGGGAACACCTCTACCGAGGCCAATCTCACCCGCCCTACTGGCACGGGACGAAAGCCGGTATCCATCTGCCCCAACTCCGACAAGCCGCTTGCCACCACCTGATCCGTGCCGACGCGATCTTGGACGAGGCCTTGGCCGGGGTCGGAGCGGACGAGGCCTACCCGGTGGGCGCGGCCTTCGCGGAGGCGTCCGTCGACGATTTCAATTTCGACCTGATGCAGGAAGTTCGCTTGGCCAACGACCACGGTGCCCTCTGGATCGCCCCCGGTCGGGGCGGACGAATCTATCGGTGGGACCTCCGCGAGCTGGGGCACAACCTGTTGGCAACCTTCCGTCGCCATCGCGAGGCCTACCACCCGAGCCAGGATGACCCAACTTCGATCCTCGCGAATCAGCCCACCGCCAACCGCGAACCCGCAGGCGACAACACGGCCTCGTCAGATCGGCCCCCGACCCATGATCGCCTCCCGCGTCACTCCCTGACGGACCATTTTTACGACGAAGATGTTTCGCTGAATAAGATCATCGACGGGACCGCGTTCGAGCGCGGCGATTTTGTCGACACCCCATTCCGCGCGCGGCTGTTCCGCTCCTCGGATCGCGTCCAGTTACGGATGCGACGCGAGGGGCATGCTTGGGGATTGCCGGTTTCGATCACCAAGGCGGTCACCTTGCAGGCCGGTAGCGACCAAGTGACCGTGACCTACTTGCTGGAGAACTTGCAGCCGCAGCGAACCTTCCACTTCGGGGTCGAATTCAACATCGCCGGCCCGACAACCGGCCCCGCAGACGGCTGGTTGCTGGACGCCGGCGGGCAGCGTTTGGGGCATGTCGGCGAACGGTTGTCGCAGGCGAATTTCTCCAGCATGCAGCTGCAAGATCGGTATCACGGCCTGAACCTGCGATTGTCAGCCGATCGGCCCGGAAGCCTGTGGGCCTATCCGGTCACAACCCTCAGCCGCGACGGCCAAGGGCTCCGACCGATTCACCAGGGCGTCTGCCTGATTCCCCATTGGTTGGTCCAGGGAGACGAAGCCGGTCGCTGGGCGATGCGGTTGACATGGCGGATCAGTGGCCCGGCCGGCGAATCCGGCCAGCAGCCGTCCGCGTGCCAACTGCAAACGGCGGTCGCTTGAGATGACACTCGTCGTCCTGGGCGTCTGGCCGCTGGCAGGGATCACATCCGGAAGTGTGGACCCGCAGGTCGCTCGCCAAACCGTCCGCGCGGCGCTCGACGCGGGCATCGACACGTTCGACACCGCCTACAGCTATGGCTACCAAGGCGAAGCCGAACTCCGATTGGGTGAAGCCTTGCGGGAACGGCGTCGGTCACCGACGGCGGCCCCCCCCCGGGTGATCGGCAAAGTGGGTCAGCGTTGGACCGCCGATCGCAAACGCTATACCGACGGGACTCCCCGGCAATTGGTCGCGGATGCCGAGGAATCGCTGCGAAGATTGCAGATTCCGCAATTCGACCATCTGTTGCTGCATGCGGTCGATCCGCAGGTCGACATCCGACGGTCGGCCGAAGCTCTCGACGGGCTCCGCCGTCGCGGCTTGGCCTTGGAGATCGGCGTCTCCAACGCGAACGTCGACGAATTGATTGCCTTCGCGGCCTGCGTCCCCTGTGCCTCCCTGCAATGCCCGCTGAATCTTCTGCAGCCGCAGTCGCTCGATCCGCTGATCGCGACCGCCCACCGCCTCGGGGTCGGAACCTTCGCTTACTGGGTGCTGATGAAAGGCATGCTCGCCGGCAAGATCAGCCGGGAGCAATCGTTCCCCGCCGGCGACAGCCGACCGAACTATGACATCTTCCAAGGAGCCGCCCGCGAGCGGGCTCACGACGTGGTCGATCGGCTGCGAGCGATCGCCGTGGAGCACCGGACGACGGTCGCGAAACTGGCGATCGGCTGGGCGCTCTCACAACCCGGGGTCCACGGAGCTCTCGTCGGGGCCAAGTCACCCTCGCAAATCCTTGAAACCGCCGGGGCGACGCCGCTGGCCGCCGAAGTCTTTGACTTGGTCAACCACGTGGTAACCTGATCCCCGGCGCTGTCCTGTCCGATTTGCCTACGGCGACGTTCGGAAGTCTCAGACCGGCAACATCGGACCGGAAGGCACTCCTGCGAGACGCCCAAAAGTTGGCGATTGAAACGTCAGACCAGCCCCGGCGGCCGGGCGAGCGACCGAACGGCTGACCCCGGATGATACCGTCGCCTCGTCGCCGCCAGAGCCGCTTCGACAAGGGAGGTTAACTGGACGTGCATGAGTTCACGGTGGTACGATCGTTGCTAGAACAAGTCGATCGGATCGTGGCGGAACAGGGCGGTGGCGACATCGAAGAAATCCGCATCCGCTGCGGTGACTTTTCCGGTGTCGAGCCGAATTTGGTCGCGGAGGCGTTTGAACTCCTTCGCGTCGGTTCACGCTGGCAGGAGACTCGGTTGCGAGTCGAGGTCGAGCCGCTGATAGCCCGCTGCGAGTCGTGCGGGACGACGTTCGAGCCGGACCGATTTCGCTTCCGCTGCCCCGCCTGCGGAGCGCCAACCGTTCGCGAGGTTTCGGGAGACCGTGTGATCCTCGAAAGCATCACCCTGCGAACCGCCGATCGACCACCGCAACAGGAATCGCACTGATGAATCGAGTGATCACGGTCGAACGAACGCTCGACGCGACCCCGCGAATGGAAGCCGAACGCTTTCGCCAGCTGCTGGCCGGGCGTGGCACGCTGGTGGTCAATCTCCTTTCCTCACCCGGTTCCGGAAAGACGAGCTTGCTGGCGGCGACCGCGCAACATTGGGCGGGCAAGTACCATATGGCTGTGCTGGTAGGCGACATCGCGACCGATCGCGACGCCCAACGCCTCGCGCCGCATGTGCCGGTGATCCAATTGACCACCGGCGGCGCCTGCCATCTCGGCCTACCGCTGGTCCAGCAGGGCTGGGAACGGTTCGCCGAGCAAGCCTTCGATTTCCTGTTCATCGAAAATGTCGGCAACCTCGTTTGCCCCTCCTCGCACGACCTCGGCGAACATCTCCGGGTCGTCATGTTGGCGACGACGGAAGGGGATGACAAACCGGCAAAATACCCCAAGGCGTTTCGCACCAGTCACGCGATGGTGATCAGCAAAACGGACCTGCTCCCCTACGTCCCCTTCGACGTCTCCGCCGCCGCCGCCGATGCGCGGTCGGTCCGGCCCGATCTGGAAGTCTTTCCGCTCGCCTCGCTCAGCGGTTCGGGACTCGAACCCTGGTGTGACTTCCTGGTCCGACAACACGGTCTCCGGCTCGCCGAGACCGTCTCGACGGGTGGCGGATGACCCGCCATGCCCGCGATTCGGATCACGCTCCATGGGCAGGTTCAGGGCTTCGGCGTTCGGCCCGCGATCGCCCAACTGGCGACCCGGTGCGGACTCGACGGCACCGTACGGAACTCGACCATCGGAGTCGTGATCGAACTGCGCGGTGAACTCCCCAACCTCGAACGGTTCAGGGACTCCTTGAGTTCGGCTCTGCCCGAACAAGCGGACGTCACCGCGATCGACGAAGTCGACTTGAGAAAGCCGTCTGAATCCCCGCCGACCGGCTTTCGGATTTTGGCGAGCGACCGTGACGGGGCCGGGCGGACTCACATGCCGGTTGACAGCGCGATCTGCGCCGCATGTCTCGTCGAGCTGACTCATGTCGCCGAATCGAACGAGGCGATCGATCGGCGTTTCGGCTACCCGCTGATCACCTGCACCCGCTGCGGACCTCGCTTCTCGCTGATCCGCGCGATGCCCTACGATCGCAGCGAAACGTCGATGGATCGCTTCACGCCATGTCCGGAATGCGCCCGGGAATATGTCGATCCGACCGACCGGCGGTTTCACTCTCAGACCAACGCTTGCGAAGCCTGCGGGCCACGTGTTCGCTTAGTCGCGGGTGACGGCCAGGAAGTCGCCGCTGGGGCCGCAGCAGTCGCACACGCTGCCAAGGCGATCCTGAATGGAAAGATCGTCGGCGTGTTGGGGGTCGGTGGTTATCAGTGGGTGGTCGATGCGACTCAACCGGCCGCCGTCGAACGGCTCCGCCGCCGCAAGGGACGCCCGACCAAGCCGCTGGCGATCATGCTCGCTGACGTCGATACCGTGGCGTCGCTGGCGGTCCTGGCCCCGGCCGAGCGACTCGCGCTTTCATCGGCCGCTAACCCGATCGTGCTGTTGTCTCGCCGCCCAGATCCGGGTCCGATTTCTCTCGCCCACCAAGTGACCGGACCTATGCCTTCAGTCGGCGTGATGCTGCCGACTACCGGTTTGCATCATCTGCTGCTAAATCATCTGAATGGCCGGCCGTTGGTGGTGACGAGCGGAAACCGTGACGGCGAACCGCTGCGTTACCGACCGCAACATCCTGTTGCCAAACCGGCTGGCCAACTGGCCGACGGGGTGCCTCGGGAAGGGGTGAATGCACTCAACGATCCCGATGCCGAAATCGCTGACTGCTGGCTCGATCACGATCGTGAAATCCTGCGACCGATCGACGACAGCGTCGTGCGAGTGATCGCGGGACGAACCGCGACGATCCGATTGGCAAGAGGATTAGCCCCACTTCCGCTCAGCCTGCCGCCGGCTTGGCTCGGCGGTCACGCGGCCGGCCGCCAGGTGGTGGCGATGGGAGGCCACCAGAAGGCGGCCATCGCCCTGTTCGATGGCTCCCAAGCCGTGCTGGGGCCCCATGTCGGCGACCTGGAGGACGAATCGACACGCGAGCGATATCTCCAGTCGCTCGAGTCACTCCTTGAACTTTATCGCGTCCGCCCCGACTGCTGGGTCCACGACGCCCATCCGGATTACTTCACCTCACGACTGGCCCAGCAACTTACCGAGACGTCTGCCACGACACCCCAAGGAATCGGGACAGGCCCCAAGTTGCCCGTCGATCGAGCCGCCAGTTCCCTCGCGATCCAGCATCATCACGCCCATGTCGCGGCGACGATGCTCGAACAGGGCTGGCTGGAACGCACGGTCCTGGGTGTCGCCTGGGACGGCACCGGTGATGGGACTGACGGCACCGTATGGGGTGGTGAATTCCTGATCGTGAACGGGAAATCCTGCCGGCGATTCGCGTCGCTGCTGCCTTTCCGGCTGGTCGGTGGCGACGCGGCCGTTCGTCAACCCTGGCGGGTCGCGGTCGCACTCGTCCACCAAGCCTTGGGCCCGCAAGTCGCGACCGGTTTGAAACTCCCCGGGATCGATCCGCTGGCCATCGCCCGGATCGTCCAGCGGCTCGAACGCCCCGCACAAGACCCGCGGTCGATTCCCCCCTCGGCAGACATCACGACCACCAGCGCCGGACGCCTGCTCGACGGATTCGCCGCGTTGACCCTCGGAATCACCCACTCCGATTACGACGCCGAACCGGCGATGCGATTCGAATCGATCGCGGACGATTCGGTCGTTCCGCCTTACCCGATCCGCCTGGTCCAGTCCCAACCGACATGGAGACTTGATTGGACCCCCACCGTGCGGTCCGTCATCGATGCGATCGCCAACCGCGTCCCCGCCGCAATCATCGCCGCCCGCGTTCATCGTGCCCTCGCCCATGGCATCCGCCAGGTGATCGACCTTCAACCTTCCCTGCCGGTTGCGCTGTGTGGCGGTTGCTTCCAAAATCGCCTGCTCACGGAAGCGGTCGTCACGGCACCAGAATGTTGCTCTCGAGCGGTAGCGACGCCGGGACAAATCCCAACCAGCGATGGCGGATTGGCGGCTGGGCAGTTGGCGATCGCGCTCGCCCCAGATCAACAGCCGGATTGAAAAGCCAGTTGACGAGCCCGGGTCCCGATCCGAGGGGCCATCGGCTGTATAATTCGAAGGTCTCGCACTCGTCCCCAAGAATTCCCGCAAGCCATGTGCCTCGCCGTACCAGGAAAGCTGATCCGCTGGATCGATCGCGATCCCGTCGCGGGCATGGCGGAAATCGAATTCGGTGGCGTCCGACGTCCCTGCCACATGGCTTGTGTGCCGGAAGCTCGCGAAGGGGATTATGTGATCGTGCACGCCGGCATCGCCCTCACCCTGCTCGATCAACGACAGGCCGACCGACTACTGGCCGATCTGGAATCCATCCCAGAAAACTCAACGTCTCCGTTCGCTCCATCCTCCGCCGCGATTCAACCGCCTCCACCGGGAGGCACTCGGAATGCGCTTTCTGAATGAGTTCCGGGACCCGGGGTTAGCTACCCGCCTGATCCGCGACATTCGGCGGATGGCGACACGCCGCTGGACCCTGATGGAGGTCTGCGGTGGCCAAACCCACTCGCTGCTTCGCCACGGGGTGGATGCGGAGTTGAACGACGTGATCGAGATGATTCACGGCCCCGGTTGCCCGGTCTGTGTCACCCGCTCCGACGCGATCGATTGGCTGGCCCAGCTTTGCCAGTTGCCTCCAGTGCTCGTAACCAGCTTCGGCGACATGCTTCGCGTCCCCGGCGATCGCGACTGCCTGCTCAATGCGCGCGCGGCGGGCGGTCAGGTCCGCGCGGTCTACAGCCCACTCGATGCGGTTCGAATCGCCCAGGAGACTCCCGATCTTCAGGTCGTCTTTTTTGCGGTCGGATTCGAAACGACCGCCCCCGCCACCGCCTTAGCCGCCTTGCAAGCGGAGCGTCTGGGGTTAGAGAACTTTTCGCTATTGGTCGAACACGTCCGCGTCCTCCCGGCGATGGAAATGCTCGCCGCCGCAACCGATTGCCGCGTCGACGGCTTTTTGGCCGCGGGCCACGTTTGCACCGTGACCGGGTTCGAGGCTTACGCCGATTTCGCGAGCCGCTTTCGGCGGCCGACGGTCGTGACCGGGTTCGAGCCGGTCGATTTGCTGTGGGGCATCCTGCATTGCGTCCGGCAACTGGAAGCGGGTCAGTCCGAAGTCGTGAACGCCTACACGCGCGCCGTGCAGATCACGGGCAATCGGGCGGCCCGCGACCTGCTCGATCGCGTCTACGAGGTCGTCGATAAGGAATGGCGCGGTCTCGGCACCGTGCCGGGAGGCGGGTTGGGGCTTCGCGAACCCTACCGCCGATTTTGCGCACGGCGGCGGTTCACACAGACTTTACTTCCATCTGCGGTTCCGCCCGTTGCGACCGAACTGCCGATCCATCGTCCGAATCGCTGCCGGGCGGGCGACGTGCTGGTGGGCAGGCTGAAGCCGACCGCCTGCCCGGAGTTCGCGACGGCGTGCCGCCCCGAATCGCCATTGGGAGCCCCGATGGTCAGCGACGAAGGAGCTTGTGCCGCCTATTTTCGTTACTCGTCCTCCCACGCGACCCACGAACCCGGATGACCGAACCGACCCTGAGTTGCCCGTCGCCAGCGCGGGACGATGGCGAGCGGATCACGTTGGCCCACGGTGAAGGGGGCCGGCGGATGCGTCGCCTGCTCCAAGAACGCATCCTGCCAACACTAGGGATCACGGTCGGCGACTCCGCCGACGCCGCCTCGCTGGGAAACGTCGGCCAGTCACTGGCCATGACCACCGACGGCTACGTCGTTTCGCCACTCTTTTTTCCTGGTGGCGACATCGGCAAATTGGCCGTCTTCGGAACCGCCAATGACCTGGCCGTCAGCGGCGCGGCGGTCCGCTGGCTCAGCCTCGGGTTGATCATCGAAGAAGGCCTCGCCTGGTCGCTGCTGGAAGCCGTTTTGAAAAGCATCGCCGAAGCGGCGCGGTTGGTCGGCGCCCCTATCGTCACCGGCGACACCAAAGTTGTCCCCCGCGGTGCCGCCGATCAACTCTTTCTGACCACGACCGGTGTCGGCGAACTTTTTCCTGTCGTTCCCCCCGGTCCGACGGCACTTCGCCCCGGCGACGTGCTGATCGCTAGCGGCCCCATCGGGTGCCACGGCGTCGCCGTGATGGCAGCCCGTGAGCGGATGGGGTTCCTCCCACCACCGACCAGCGATTGCGCGTCGCTGCTGCCCGCCGTCGCCGCGATGTTCGCGAAACCGATCGTCCCCCGGGCGATTCGGGACGCGACCCGTGGCGGGACCGCCGCCGTGCTTCACGAATGGGCGGAACTCTCCGGTCTGGCGATGCGGGTCGATGAGTCGCAACTGCCAATCACACCCGAGGTGGCGGGCGTCTGCGAACTACTGGGGCTCGATCCGCTGCATGTCGCCGGCGAAGGGATGATGCTGCTCGCCGTCTCACCCGAACAGGCCGATGCCGCTTTGGAGGCGCTCCGCGGCACGGAGGTCGCCCGGTTCGCTCAACCGATCGGCGAAGTCATTCCCCGCCGCCTATCACCCGTCCTCGTCCGCCGCGGCCTGGGGCGAGAACTCCCGCTGGATGAACCGCTCGGAGCCCCCTTGCCAAGGATTTGTTAACGCCCCGGGTCAGCGGACTCGCCGACGGCATCAATACAGCCACTCGACCCAGCGGCCCCCGGCAACCAATTCCGCTTTCCGCCGAGTCCAGGTTTCCGACGAACCGAACAACTTGACAAAGGCCGAATCGAGCCGGTCGCGGATCGATTCCAATCCGGCGAGATAAATGTAGGTATGCGGCCGCAGCACCCATTCTCGGAGCTCCTCTCCACGCGACCCGATCGCCTTCGTCCAATCGATTTCGCCATCCCAATGAGGTCGCTCGCTGACCGCTTCGATCGCCTCGAACGTGGCGATGTCTCCAAACTGGGCGAAATCGTCGCGAACGTCGTTCCGGTACAACATCTCCAATCCCGTGCGACCGCCGTGGAACAGCTTCACCTCCCCGCCGAAACGAGGCTGTGAACGGTAAAGGTGCATCAGGAAGGCGCGGAAGGGAGCGATCCCGGTGCCGGCGCCGATCAAAATCAAGGCCGCTTCCGGGTCGTCCGGGATGTGAAACAGATCTCCAAAGGGACCGGTCAACGTGACTCGATCACCGACCGTCAGATCACACAAATAGTTCGACGCGATCCCCCGATACCGCTCCCCGTTGTAGGGGTCGATGTAATCACAACGACGGACGCAAATCCGAAGCCGGGTCGCACCCTCGGAAGTCCGTTCCGGGATGTCGGCGACGCTGTACAAGCGGAGGTGTTCGGCTTGGCCGAAGGCGACCTCCCCCGGGGCGATGATCCCGATCGATTGACCGGGCGACGCTTCAAACGCCGCGCCGGGGATCTCCAGCACCAATTCGCGAACCTCCTCAGGCGATTCGTCCGGCGTGATCCGTTCGGTCGAGGTCAGACGGGCCGACCGACGGTCCGTCGTGTCCAAGTCTTGTAATCTCATCACCCGCGGCTCCTCTCAACGATTCGGGGGGACGCCCCACCCGTGGAAACCGAATCCCCCGACGCCTCCGCGATCACTCCCACCGGATCGCTTGCTGGCGACGCCGTTTCCCGACCCGCCGCTCGGTCACAAGCCCGAAGCGGGTCACCTGCTCGTGCGCAAGCCAAACCGAAGCCGTCCTGGCCACAAGCGCACCCCACTCCATCCACAGCGCCGGCGGCGAAACCGCTACGCCGATAGGCCGCGCGGACCGTTAGCCACAGTGCCAACAGCATGGCCATGAAGACCGCCGCTCGGATCATGTCGTTCATCATTCAACCGCCTAGCCCGGAAAAGCCCATGAACGCCATCGACAGGATACCCGCTATCACCAACGTCAGCGCCGTCCCGCGGACCACATCGGGGGTCCGGGCCAATCCCAATCGCTCTCGCAGCCCGGCCATCAAGACCAATGCCAACGTGAATCCTAACCCCGCACCAGCCGCAAAAACGAGTGATTGAACCATACCCAAGCCCCGGTTCGACTGGAACAAGACCGAACCCAGGATCGCGCAGTTCGTGGTCATCAGCGGCAGGAAAATCCCCAAGGCGCGGAACAACGCGGGACTGAACTTTCGAACCGCCATCTCGACTACCTGCACCGTCGACGCGATGACCGCGATCAACGAAATCAGACTCAAGTAGGGCGCATTCAGTACGGCCAACAGCCACCGCAACCCGTACCCACAAACCGCCGCGATGATCATCACCACCGTCACAGCCAACCCCATCCGAAAGGCGGTTGTTAACCGGCCAGATACCCCCAGGAACGGACAGAGCCCGAGGAAGTAAGCCAGCACAAAATTGTTGATCAAAGCGGAGCCGATAAAGATCGACCAGAGCGGTTCCTGATTCATGCTTTGCGTCCCAACTCAGAGGCCCGATCTGGTAAGCCCGCCGCCACGGCATGAGCCGGTCTACCCACCCAACTGAACAGCATCAACCAGCCGGCCAAAACGAAGAACCCGCCCGGTGGCAACATCATCACCACCCATCCCTGGTACTGCGGCCCTAATACCGAGACCCCGAACAGGCTGCCACTGCCGATCAACTCCCGGACCGCGCCTAAGCAAAAGAGTGCGAGCAAAAAACCCGTTCCCATGCCCAACGCGTCCCACAACGCCCGCAGGGGAGAACTGTGAGCGGCCAAAGCCTCGGCGCGCCCCAAAATCAAGCAGTTGACGACGATCAGTGAGATGAACGCACCCAACGCCCGGTGCAACTCCACGCTCCAGGCTTGGATCAAGTGATCGACGATCGTGACCAGCGTGGCGATGATCAAAATGTAGGTGACGATCCGCACCTGCGGCGGGATGACCTGCCGCAAACAGGAGACTGCCAAGTTCGACAGCACCAGCACCGCCATCGTCGCGGAACCCATCGCCAAGGCGTTGGTGGCCGTGTTCGAAACCGCCAGCACGGGGCACATCCCGAGCACCTGCACGAAAACCGGGTTCTGCTTCCAGACTCCCTTCAGGAATTCGTCGGTCGCCGGGACCGCCGATCCGTCCGTCGCAGCCGTCTGCGTTCCTGCAGCCCCCATGCTCATCGCCCTCACTCCCGGCCAGAAATGCCATCCGTTCGTTCGAAATCCTGACGCCGGGCCGCGAGCTTCGGTACCCACACCGCCGTCGCGTCGCGGAGCATCTCGGCGACCGCGCGGCAGGTGACCGTCGCCCCCGTGATCCCGTCCAACTCCCAGCGATTGACGCGCTGACCGGCCGCGACCCACTCGATCGGATTGGCCACGTTCACTCCCGAATCATCCAAACGGACATCCAGATCGCCGAAGTTTGCCAAAAAGCCGGGATCGCTCTCGATCCGGTCGCCCAACCCGGGTGTCTCCCGGCTCGCCAAGACCTTCATCGCCAGGATCACCGCCCGGTCCGGCGCGTAGCCGAACATCAACCGAATCCGATCCTGATAGCCCTGACCTTCAGCCTCCAACGCCAAACCGACTAAATCCCCTCGTTCGTCGTAGCCCGCGAAGACGACTTCGGACGCCACCTCAACGCCCTCCACTGACTGGAACTTACCACCCGCCGTTTCCACGAAAGGGATCGCCCGAACCGCCCCCGGCAACACCTCTAGCACCGCCCGCAGCCGATAAGCCGCCCGCTGGCGAGCGATGATCGGTGCCGTCCAGTAATCCGCAGCGACAATTCCCACGCCGCAGATCATGCCGATCCCCAAGACGACCGCATACATCCGCCCGATGCCTCGACCGACCGCTTCCTGTTCAACCGACCCGCGACTGCCGGGCTCGCCCCACTTCCGGGCGGCGACATTCCCTGTGACCGGCTTCGCAACCGCAGCCTCAGACACCCCGCCTATGTCCCCCGGCGCGGGCCTCGAACCGACCGCCCGGGTACCCACCGGACCGACCGATCCGATTGCACCCCGCCGCGATCCGATCGACAGCCCACCAAATAGCCGCCGATAAAATCCGGTGATCGATCGGCTCCGATCCCGCGTGCCGTACACGGCCGGTTGGATGGCCCGGTCGATCAACGGAACGGTGGCATTCCCCAACAGGATGGCGTACATCACCCCCTCGGGCATCCCGCCCCAAACCCGAATGACAAAGACGAGCGAGCCGATCAGGATGCCAAAGATCACTCGCCCGGCGTGAGTGATCGGGGAAGTGACCATGTCCGTCGCCATGAAGATGGCACCGAGCATCAGCCCACCAGCGCCGAGCATGAAGAAGGCGTCCGGAAACCGCTCCGGCTCGATCGCGTGCAGGCTCCCGCTAAGCACGGCGACCGTGCCGAGGATCGCAACCGGAATCCGCCAATCGAGCATCCTGCGAACGGCCAAATAGATCCCGCCCAACAGCAACAAGGCCGCACTCGTTTCGCCGGTCGAGCCGCCGGTCATCCCGAAGTACAATTCCCACGTGCCCGTGGATAAGGCATCGAACTGGTAGCTCGCCAGCGGCGTCGCGGCCGTCATGCCGTCCGCTGCCGAGCCGGCGGGTGGCGCCCCAAAGGGCCAGGTGAGCGTCGTGGCAGACAGCCCGTCCAAGCGTCCATGGCTGGGAGCCGGCCAGGTCGTCATCGCGGCCGGAAATGCCGCTTGCAAAAATGCCCTGCCGACGAGCGCCGGATTGAAGGGGTTGCTACCCAACCCGCCGAACAACCATTTGCCGACCAGCACCGCAACGACGCCCCCGATCACGACCATCCACAGCGGCAATGCCGGCGGCAACGTCATCCCGTAAAGCAAACCGGTGACCCAGACCGAGCCGTCCCCCAGACGGCTGTCACCAGGGTCTCGGCTCGTTTGCCACCGCTGCCCAAGCGAGCCCGGTCGCGCCGCGCTCGAATCGCCCGATCCCAGGACCGACACACCCGTTCGGCGGAACGTCCCCTTCGAACCGACCAACCATCGCTCCGTCAGCCCACACGCCAAACAGGCGGTCAGCAGAGTCGCGAGCGCCGACCAACCGAAGTTCCAAACGGCGAATCCGCAGGCCGGCAGCAACGCGAAGACCACGTGGCGCATGATCCGATCGACGCTCGCGCCACTGTGGATGTGCGGCGAGCTGCGGATCAGCAACGTGTGGGTCAACCCGCTCATCTTCCCATCCCCTCGCCTCAAGCTCGTCGCTCCACCGCCAAACCGCCCCGACGGATCGCCGGTGTCTTCAGCCACTCCGTTCCCGTCCGCCCCGATCGTTCACGAGTTCGCCCCCAACCGTCGCCATACGAATTGCTGGCAATAGCGAGGCTTCAAACCTCATTCCGGCTGCGGTTGACTCCAAAGATGGTCTGGGGCGACCCGGCGGAGCGCCGCCCAATGCTCGGACGCTTCCTCCGCCCGATTCTGGTCGTCCAACAACGTGGCTAAATGGTAGTGCGCGTCGGGGTAATCGGGGCAAAGCGTCAACACGCCACGCAGCGCGGCAATCGCGAGGTCGAAGCGTCCCGTCTCGGCCAACACACAACCCAAACTGGTGCGGGCCTCCACGAACGATTCGTCCAACTCGATCGCACAATAATAACGTTCCCGCGCCGCATCGATCTGCCCGTCCCGGTACAGCAATTCCCCTAGCTGAAAGCAGATATCGGGCCGCAACCCATCGCGAGCGAGGATCGCGCGGCAACCGTCGATGGCGGCTGACAAGTCGCCTTGATCCTCAGAATCGTAAACGGCCTGCAACCACTCGTCCTCGTCTGCATTCCATCCCGCTCCCGCCGAACCGCCGCCCGCCGCCGATTCCCGCAGCGACATCCCGCCCGCCCCAGAGGACGCCCGGTCGAACGACAGGATTTCTGACCGCTCAAATCCCTCGGCTTCCTCGCTGTCCGACGCGTCAAAGTCGAACCGCAACTGCCCCCCCGGCTCGATCAACCCTTCCCCTTGGCGAAGCAACACCTGGCGTCCTTCGATCAAGACCGACAATTGCGCAAGCGGCCGCGAAACCCCAGGCAGGACATCGCCCAGTTCCCGCAACCGGCTTTCGATCGCCTTGGGACTCGCCCCGGCGGCCATCAATTCGGCCAAACGGCGCGCCGTGGCGACCTCTTGGAAGTCGAAATAGGGGAGCTTGTGAAGCGTTCGGGCGGGCACGATCAACCCCCGCCGATGCCAGCGGCGAATCACCCGGACCGAAACCCCCAACAGGCTGGCCAGCATCGCGGGCGTGTAATACCGCTGGATCGAACGCTCGACGTCGATCAAACCGATCCGTTGCCATAACTCGGTTTCGGGAATCACCTCCAACCGCCCCCGCGACGCCGCTTCGCGGATCGCATCAGGCAACAAAGCAGCACCCGACAGGGGGGTCTCCTCCGCCCCGATCACGACCCAATCGATCTCGGATGCATCCAGGTCGACGACCATCGCCGAATACGATCGCAACAGATTAGCCGCTTCACGACGGTTCATCCCGCCGAGCTTGCCCAACAGGGCGATCCGTTTCCCCGCAGCCACCAACCCCTCAGCCGTCAAACCGGCAGAGTCCTCGGACAAGACGTCATCAGCCTTCACCGGTTCTTGGTCCGCTTCCGGCGAGAAACTCTGCTCCGAATCGTCACTTTCCGACAAGGTGTCCACCCCATAATCACGTGCCACCCGACCTGCCTGCTCACGCCGGTCCCCCCGAACCCAATCTGGTCGGCGAATATGTCAATGTCGCGACGAAGGCCGATATTGGCAACCTGTTCCGATGCTCCGGACCGCTCACTGACAGCACCGCCGTGACCCGCGAGTTCGGACACCCCTCGACAGAAAGGGCCATTCCGCCCCGCTGAGATCCATTCGGATCCGGGCCTTACGACGCATTACCCTTGTCGAAACGACCCGTTCTTGACTAGGCTTTTAGGGAAAGCTTTGACGATTTCCACGAGGTTGCCGAATGACCGATTCCAAAACGATGGCCAAGGACGAGGTAAAGCAGAGCCTCGGGGAACTGCGCGACTTGGTCGCCAACGTCGATGCCGATGCCAGCGAAACCCAAGAATGGCTCGCGTCGCTCGATTATGTGCTGAAAAGTAAAGGGCCCGATCGCGCCCGATTCCTCCTGCAACAGTTGCGAGACAAGGCGGCCGCTGAGGGCGTACAGCTGCCTCCGCAAACGCAGACCCCCTACGTCAACACGATCTCGGTCAAGGACCAGCCCCCCTACCCGGGCAATCGCGCCCTGGAACGCCGCATCAAATCGATCATTCGCTGGAACGCGATGGCGATGGTCACTCGTGCGAACAAACGCAGCGACGGACTGGGGGGGCACATCAGCACCTTCGCCAGCAGCGCGACGCTGTACGAAGTCGCTTTCAATCATTTCTTCCGCGGCCGCGGCGCCGACGGCTACTCGGGTGACAGCGTCTACTTCCAGGGCCATGCGTCGCCGGGGATGTATGCCCGCGCCTTCCTGGAAGGACGTCTGACCGAGGAAAATCTCGAAAATTTCCGCCGCGAACTCGCCCCCGGTGGCGGCCTGTCGAGCTACCCGCACCCCTGGTTGATGCCGGGCTTCTGGGAATACCCGACCGTCTCGATGGGGCTCGGGCCGATCATGTCGATCTACCAAGCCCGCTTCAACAAGTACCTGAAAGATCGCGGGATCAAAGACACGTCCAAACAGCGGGTGTGGGCGTTCCTCGGCGACGGCGAATGCGACGAGCCCGAGTCGTTGGGGGCGATCACGCTCGCAACCCGCGAACGCCTCGACAACCTGATCTTCGTGATCAATTGCAACCTTCAACGCCTTGACGGCCCCGTTCGCGGCAACGGCAAGATCATCCAGGAATTGGAGTCGATCTTCCGCGGCGCCGGCTGGAATGTGATCAAGGTGATCTGGGGCGATGATTGGGATCAACTGCTCCAACGAGACGAATCCGGCCTGCTCGCCAAGCGGATGGGTGAAGTCGTCGACGGCCAGTACCAAAAGTACACCGGCATGCCCGGCAGCTACATCCGCGAGCACTTCTTCGGCAAGTACCCGGAATTGCTGGAACTGGTCAAGAATTACAGCGACGAGCGGCTGGAAAAGCTGCGTCGCGGCGGCCACGATCCGGAAAAGGTTTTCGCCGCCTACAAGCAGGCGGTCGAATTCAACAACGGCTTGCCGACCGTGATCCTGGCCAAGACCGTTAAAGGTTATGGCCTGGGCGAAGCCGGCGAAGGCCGCAACGTCGCCCACAACCAAAAGAAGTTGAACGAAGAGGAGCTGTTGGAATTCCGCACCCGCTTCGGGATCCCGATCAGCGATTCCGATGTCGGCAAGGCACCTTTCTACAAGCCGCCGGAAAGCAGCCACGAAATCCGCTACCTGAAAGAACGCCGTGCCGCGCTGGGCGGCTCCCTGCCGAGCCGACCGACCGAGCACCCGACGATCGAAGTCCCGACCCTCGACGATTATCGCCAAAAACACGCGACCGGTTCCCAAGGGAAAGACATGAGCACGACGATGGCGTTCGTGCGACTGCTGACCGATCTGGTTCGTGATAAGAAAATCGGCAAGTATGTCGTTCCGATCGTGCCCGATGAGTCGCGCACGTTCGGGATGGAGGGGATGTTCCGCCAGGTCGGGATCTACGCCCACACCGGCCAGCTCTACGAACCGGTCGACTCCGAACAGATCGCTTACTACAAGGAAGCCAAAGACGGCCAAATCCTCGAGGAAGGGATCACCGAGGCGGGTTCGATCAGCTCCTTTGCCGCCGCTGGCACCGCCTACAGCTTGCACGGGGTCAACATGATCCCGTTCTACATCTACTACAGCATGTTCGGCTTCCAACGGGTCGGCGATTCGATCTGGGCCGCCGCCGACATGCGTGCCAAAGGCTTCCTGATCGGAGGCACCGCCGGCCGCACCACGCTCAACGGCGAAGGCCTGCAGCACCAGGACGGACACAGCCTGCTGAATGCGATCGCTTTCCCGACCGTTCGCGCCTACGACCCCGCCTACCGTTACGAATTGACCGTGATCGTGATGGATGGGCTGAAGCGGATGTACCAAGATGGCGAAGTCGCGATCTACTACATCACCGCGGAGAACGACAACTACGTTCACCCGGACATGCCGGATGGCGTGGAAGAAGGCATCATCAAGGGGATTTATCGCTTCCGATCGAAGGAGGTCGCCGGCGCCAAGGGCCGCGTCCAACTGTTCGGCAGCGGTGCGATCCTGAATTCCGCCCTGCAGGCCCAAGAGCTGCTAGCCGAAAAGTTCCAGGTCGCCAGCGACGTCTGGAGCGTGACCAGCTATACCCAAATCCGCCGCGAGGCGGGAGATTGCGACCGCTGGAACCGGCTCCACCCGACCGCCACGCCGCGCCGCAGCTACCTCGAAGACCAACTCGAGGGAGTCGAAGGACCGTTCATCGCGGCGAGCGATTACGTTCGTGCCCTCCCCGAACAATTGACCCCCTGGATTCCAGGCGATTACTGCGTTCTGGGGACCGATGGCATGGGTCGCAGCGAAACCCGCCAAGCCCTCCGCCGACATTTCGAGGTCGATGCCGAATCGATCGCGATCGCCGCCTTGGGGCGATTAGCCAAGCAGGGGGCGTTTACCCCCGAACAGGTCGAACAGGCGATCGCGGAACTCGGCTACGATCCCGACAAGCCGAACCCCTATTTCGCCTGATTCAATACCCCCGTTCAATGCTTCCCGACCGGATCGGCCCTGGACCGATCCGGCCGCCACACAACGGGATGGGCAAGCCCGCAGCGGCCCTCGCCACACCCCCTGAGTCTCTCAACCTGTCACTCGGTCACCAACCGCGATCTTCATCATGGCCAACGCAGTCCCAGTCAAACTCCCCGAAATCGGTGACGGTATCGAATCGGGCGACATCCTCGATATCTTCGTCTCCGAAGGGGACATGATCGAGGAAGGCCAGGACATCGTGGAAGTGGAAACCGACAAGGCGACCGTTCCCGTGCCCGCTTCCACCGCCGGCAAGGTGGTCAAGATTATGGTCAAAATGGGTGATTCCGTCCCGATCGGCGGTACCATCCTGGAGGTCGAGCCGGTCGATGCCGCAGCGTCGGAACCGGAATCGGCCCCAGCCCCCGAGCAATCCTCCGAGGCATCCGCTCCCGAAGCGGAAGCCGAAGCGAAACCGGAAGCCGAAACCGAGTCTGAAGAGGAGACTCCCACTCCGGAACCTGCCGCTGCTAAACCGGCTCCTACTAAACCGGCCGCGACCGCGCCGGAAACCGCGGCGCCCGCCGCCCCGAGCCCCGCACCCGCACCCGCTCCTGCGCCAAAACCGGCGGCGAAGCCGGAATCGGCCAGCCCCGCGTCGACGCCCCCACGGCCAGCCGCACCGGCCACCGGGGACGAGTCGGGAATTCCCGCCGGCCCAGCCATTCGTCGGTTGGCTCGCGAAGTCGGCATCGATCTGAATCAAGTGACCGGGACCGGCGAGGGTGGACGGATCACCCGCGAAGATGTCCTGACGATGGTTCGCCAGGCGAGCCAAGCCGTTCGCACCGCCACCGCACCCGCCCCACCCGCCGCCGCACCTTCCCAACCCGCTGCCGACGCGCCAGGCTCAAACGCGACCGCCAGCGACGACCACGGTCCGATCCGCGTCGAACGGATGACGAAGATCCGCAAGACGATCGCGGCCCAAATGCACGCGAGCTGGTCGAACGTCCCCCGCGTCACGAATTTCGATGACGCCGACGTCACCGAATTGGAAAGGTTGCGACAAGCGAGCAAAGACGATTACGCGGCCCAAGGGCTGAAACTGACCACCATGCCCTTCCTGATCAAGGCCGTCGCGACTGCATTGCGGCACCATCCGGAGGTCAATGCGACGATCGACAGCGAGAACCAGCAGATCATCTACAAGGAATACGTGAACCTGGGGATCGCAGTCGACACCGACCGTGGGCTGGTGGTCCCCGTGATCCGCGGCGTCGACCGCATGGGAATCCCAGAAATCACTCGACATCTCGCCGAACTGTCCGGCAAGGTTCGCAGCGGCCAGTTCGCCGTCAACGAACTCCGCGGCGGAACCTTCACGATCAGCAACCTCGGGGCGATCGGTGGCCAATACAGCACCCCGATCGTGAACATCCCCGAAGTCGCGATCTTGCTGGTAGGCCGCAGCCGCAAACTGCCGGTCGTCATGCCCGACGATTCGATCCGCCCCCGACTGATGATGCCGCTCAGCCTCTCCTACGACCATCGCCTCGTCGATGGCGGTACCGCGGCCCGCTTCCTCAATGACGTGATCGGCTACCTGGAAGCCCCCAGCCGCCTCCTGTTGGCGTTGTAAGTCGCCCCCACTCCACCTTCCCAGCCGGCCGACGCATGCGGACCCTGATCACGCTCATCTGCTTGAGCCTCGCGTGCGTGGGGCTACCGAGCCGGACCCGCGCCCAGTCGACCGCCGGACCTACCAACCTCGACTTGTACCTGTTGATCGGCCAGTCCAACATGGCCGGACGGGGCAAGCCGGTCCCCAGCGATCAAACGCCCCACCCGCGGGTCTTTGCCCTCGACGCGGCTGGTAACTGGGTGCCGGCAACCGACCCGCTCCATTTCGACAAGCCGGCCGCGGTCGGCGTCGGCCTGGGACTGACCTTCGGGATCGAAATCGCAGCCGCCAATCCCGATGCCACCATCGGTTTGATCCCCTGCGCCGTTGGCGGATCACCGATCGATGCCTGGACCCCCGGCACGCATTACCCGCCAACCAACTCCCACCCATGGGATGACGCGATCCGCCGCGCCCGGCAAGCGATGCGAAACGGAACGCTGCGGGGAATCCTCTGGCATCAAGGCGAATCGGACAGCAGCCCAGGCCTTGCCGAAGCCTACCAAGCCAAACTCGACGACCTGATCGCCCGTCTGCGAAAAGAACTCGAAGCCGACGAAGCCCCGTTCCTCGTCGGTCAACTCGGCCAATTCCCCGAACGGCCTTGGAACGATTCGAAAAACCTGGTCGATCGGACCCTGCGTGAACTTCCGCAACGGGTCCCCAAAACCGCCTTTGTCTCCTCGGACGACCTGACTCACGGCGGCGACCAAGTTCACTTCGATGCCGATTCCTACCGCGAGTTCGGCCGTCGCTACGCCGCGGCGTACCGTGAACTGCTCGCACCCTGATGCCCGCGAAGCTCCGGCCTCCTGT
This sequence comes from Planctomycetaceae bacterium, assembly GCA_007694185.1. Lineage (GTDB taxonomy): Bacteria > Planctomycetota > Planctomycetia > Pirellulales > Pirellulaceae > UBA6163. Next base: position 3,827 of record RECD01000076.1, on the reverse strand, counting down.
TCCCCTACCTCAAGCCGCCACGCCCGGCGACGTCAGCGGCACCAGGTCCCTTTCGTCCGAAAACTCGCTCCCTGCCTTGCGCCGCGTCTGGGCTGTCGCACTCCTCTCGCTGGTCGCCATCACCTGGCGATTGTGGCTGCCTCACTTCTTAACCGGTCAGAGCCAGTGGTCGACCGGCCAGGGCCAATGGATTTTGGCCCATTTCCCCGCAATTCCGCTGATTTCGTTGCCCCGCGTGGTGCTCGCCGGCCTGGAATCAATCGGCCTGCTGCTGGCCCTCGGCAGCCTCATCCGACTGGTTCTCTGCCCACGATCCGGCGCTATCGTGACTTTCCTGTTAGTCTGCGGCCTGACGGCTCTGTTCGTCGGAAACCAACACCGCCTGCAACCCTGGGCCTACCAAGCCTGGCTCTATGCCTGGGTCTTCACCGCCTGGAACACCAGCCGCACCTGCCGAGTCGCCCTGACCTGGCTGACGGCGAGCGTCTATTTCTACTCGGCTCTCGGGAAGTTCGACATGCAGTTCCTGCATACCGTCGGCCCCGACTTCATCCGGTTCCTCTCCCTGGACGGCGCAGGCAGTAGCGGCGCCGCGGAGGGAAGTGCGACCGAAGCTTTCAACCCGATCGCGCTGCTCCTGCCCATCGTCGAACTGACGATCGCGATCTCGTTGCTGATCCCTCGCTCCCGTCGGATCGCCGGTTGGGGGGCGTTCGCGATGCACCTGTCGCTGTTCCTCCTGTTGGGGCCGCTATGGATGAACCAAAGCTTCGCGGTGCTGGTTTGGAACCTTTTTTTGGCGGCTCAAGCCGTTTGGCTGTTCGTCCTGCCCGGCCCGGTGCCCGATCCGTCCGTTGCGTCCACCGGTTCGCTGCCCGGCACGACAGGCCCGCCTTCGCCGCTATCGCTCCATCAACTTCTGGAACGGAAGCTACGTCCCGTGGCTTCCGCCATCGTGCTGCTCGCCCTGCTCCTGCCAACGCTGGAACGGCTCCCCCGCGGCCAGGAATATGGCTACTGGGACCACTGGCTTTCTTGGTCTCTCTACTCGCCCCACACCAGTCGAACGGACATCCAAATTCATCAGAGTGCGATCACGGAGCTACCCGAAAGGGTCCGCCGGTTTGCCGAGCCCTCCGTCGACGACGACGGTTGGCTGAACCTTCGGATCGACCGTTGGTCGCTCGATGAACTCTCCGTTCCGGTCTACCCTCAAGCCCGCTTCCAACTCGCGGTCGCCGAGCGGCTCAGCCGCCACGTCCCCCCGTCCGCCATTCGGGCGAAGGTTCGCACCACGTCACAGCGACTGACCGGAGCTCGCGGCGAAACCTGGCTCAGCGGCCGCCAGGCAATCAAAGATCACACGAAGCGATTTCTGCTGATCGGATCGTAACTCGCCCCTTGTGGTCACGGACTCGCTTCCTCGGGGGAGATCAGTCCCAGCAGGTCGCCGATCTGGCGATGAGCCTCGATGGGATGTCGAAGCTGTTGATCGGACACGATCCGATAACGATTGTGTCGCCCGACCTTCTCTCGCTTGAGAAACCCGCCCTCGACCAGATCGAGCACGATTCGCTGCACAGCCCGCTCGGTGATCCCAACCCGCTGGGCGACCTCGCGCATGACGATCTCCGGATGCTGATGAAGCAGAATCAACACGTGGCTGTGGTTGGACAAAAACGTCCAACGGTGCCCACTTTCGCCGGCCACCGTGCGCGAGCTTTCGGCAGACTGGGTCCCCGAGGGTTGTTGGAGGGATGCCGAGCCTTTGGGCCGGGATGGAGGATCCATGATGAACCACACTTTCAGATCGTGGCGATCGACCGAACGTCGAAAAGACAGCGTCGCCGAACGTGACAGCGGCGACTCTCATAAATTGCCGTGAGCGTCCGAGTCGTCATCCCCGCATTATGCCCTGTTTTGTGGCGGCGCCGATGCCCGTCCGGGCGTTTGGGCAGAGGGGAAGCAAGCATCCGAAAGCACGGCGCGGATTCCAAATTCCGGACGATCCGGCGAGAAAGGCTCAACGCAACCGTCTCGATCTCCCGACCAGACTTGACACGAAACCCGATACGCGCTATTTTTGTCGCGTATCCAACATCGCCTTTTAGCGTTCCGATTCACGACTGTTCTCTGAGAGCCTGGTGATGATGCCTCCGCTGTGGTTGCTACCGATCGGGTTGCTACTCGTGATCGGCCTGGTCCCGGGCGACTGGGCAAACCGGAGGGCACTGCTCGTCCGGACTTGGGTCCCGAGGTTGGTGGCGGCGTTGTGCTTGATCACCCTGGCAACCGGGATCTCAGGCCCGACCGGGTGGGGGGCCTTGCGATCCGGTGGTGCCGACGCCGCCCAGACTTGGCGGCCGGCCGGCATCGATTGGGGTGGGCCCGAGCAGGGTGTCGCCTGGTTGATGCTGTTGCTGGTCAGCTTCCTCGGCTGGGTGGTCGCCCGGTACTCGGTCCGGCAGTTGGACGGTGACCCTGATCAAGGCAGGTTCTTTTCGCGGTTGTCACTCACCTTGGCAGGCGTTGCGACGCTGGTGGCGACAGGCAACCTGCTGGTGATGTGGATCGCTTGGGTGCTAGCCGGTTGGGGACTGCAAGGGCTGCTGCTCCATCATCGAAATTGTGAACAAGCCCGCACCGGGGCGAGGCTAAACCGGGTGGCGAGCGGACTGGGTGACGTGGCGCTCTTGGCCGCCGTGGTGCTGGCCTTTCGCGAATTCGGCACGCTCAATTTTTCGGAACTGTTCGCCGAACTTTCCGCCCGCCGCCAGTTGTCCGGCAGCGGCGGCGCACTTGCCGAACCGATCGCCTGGCTCTTGATCACCGGTTGCGCCATCAAGGCAACCCAATTTCCCTTTCACTTTTGGTTGCCAGAAACCCTGAACGCCCCCGCCTCCGTTTCCGCGCTGATGCACGCCGGAATCGTCAACGCGGGGGGCTATGTGCTGGTTCGCTGCGGACCTCTGGTCGTGGAAGCTCCCGTGGCGATGGGGCTGCTGGCTGTCATCGGCACGGTCACCGCCTTGTTCGCCGGCCTGGTGATGCTGAGCCAGCCCAGCGTCAAGCACACACTCGCCTATTCGACCATCGCACAGATGGGATTCATGATGATGCAGATCGGGATCGGAGCCTTTTCCGCTGCCTTGCTGCACATCATCCTGCACTCGCTCTACAAGGCCTACGCGTTCCTCGCGCGCGGCGACGTGTTGATCACCTCCGACGCTGCCAGGAACCCGGCGTCACCTTGGCCAGCCCCAAAGCCGCTCAGCCGCGTCGCCCAATCAACCGTCCGCTTCGCGTTCATCGCCACCCTGTTCGTGGTGCTGAGCTGGGGGTTGATGTCTGTCTTGGGGCACTCGCCGACCACAAAGCCCGGCGGGCACCTGCTGGGAGGCATCTTGGGCGTGGTACTCGCTCGCAGGCTTTGCTTGCTGATCCCGACCGCCAGCCTCCGCACGGTCGGTTGGGCGACGGCTGGCAACGTCGTGTTGCTGGCCGGGTACGCGATCAGCCTCTCGTTCGTCGACCGAATCGTGAAAGCGGATGGGTTGATCACCGAATCGCTCGTGGCGACCAACGGCTGGGTGGTGGCAGCGATCGGTGTCGCCTTCCTCGCCCTGCTCGCGAGCGAATCGGTACGAGGCCAGCGGTGGTTAGCCCGGTGGAGCGCCGCGGCCTACGTTCACTCGCTCAACGGCTGGTACGTCGACGCGTTCGTCAAACGTTTCGCTCGGACGCTCGCCTAAGGATCGTGCAAAAAATAACTGTCTGTTTTTTCCAATCCGTTGGGTACGGCCACCGTCTGGCGACGGTAGCTACGC
>RECD01000135.1 GCA_007694185.1 Planctomycetaceae bacterium | reverse complement strand
CGGGAGGGCCGGGGCATGGGACGGGGAGCTGGGGAGCAGCGTAATTGGGCAGGGGGGCCCGGTGGTGGGCAGGGGACTTCGCGGGGGGGGGCGGTCGGCCCTCCCGAGGGTGGTTGGGGGGCGATAGACTGAGGTGTTCAGGCGCGGTGGGGACGCACGGAGTGGCGGCCGCGGGATGGTTCGATTCGGAGATTTGCGGCGGATTCGCGAGGGGTTGATGTCACACACGATCGTGATTTTTGGGGCGTCGGGTGATTTGACCAGCCGGAAGCTGATCCCGGCCCTGTTCAGCTTGTACAAAAAAAAGCGGCTGCCGTCCGATTTGCGGGTGGTCGGGTTCGCGCGGAGCGTCTTCGACCATGACGCGTGGCGCGAGTCGCTGCGGGAATCGACGGTCCAATTCACCGAATCGTCGTTCGACGCGGACGCTTGGAAAGAGTTCAGCCAACGCGTCTTTTATCACCCGGGCGACATCGCCGAGTCGGCCGACTTTCAGAAGCTGGCCGAATTTTTGGTCTCGATCGAGCCCGAATCGGGGGCGGATCGGGTGTATTACCTGTCGACCATGCCGCAGTTGTACGCGACCGCGGTCGAGCAGTTGGGGGCGAGCGGTTTGGCGGCTGACGCCGACGGGCAGCGGCGGGTGATCATCGAAAAGCCGTTCGGGACCGACTTGATCACCGCTCGCGAGTTGAACGACCGTGTCCACAGCGTGTTTCGCGAGGACCAGGTCTACCGGATCGATCATTACTTGGGGAAGGAGACGGTTCAGAACCTGTTCGCGATGCGGTTCGGGAACAGCATTTTCGAGCCGTTGTGGAATCGGAATTACATCGATCACGTCCAGATCACGGTGGCGGAAGAGGTCGTGATCGGCAGCCGGGCTTCCTATTACGACCAGTCGGGCATCCTACGGGATATGTTCCAGAACCATATCCTGCAGTTGTTGATGCTGACGGCGATGGAGCCGCCGCCACGGTTCGACGCGACGTTGATCCGCGACGAAAAGGTGAAGGTGTTGCATAGCGTCCGGCCGATGACCGGTGGCGATTTCGCGGCCCAGACCGTGCGTGGGCGTTACCAGGGTTACCTGAAGGAACCGGGGGTGCCGCGGACGAGCCAGACGGAGACGTTCGCGATCCTGAAGATGTACGTCGACAATTGGCGTTGGAAGAACGTGCCGTTCTACCTGCGCAGCGGCAAGGCGATGTCCTGCCGGTCTTCGCAGATCGTGATCCAGTTCAAATCGCCGCCGCACCTGCTGTTCGGTTCCAAAGTTCGCGACTTTGACGCCAACCGGTTGGTGATCCAGATCCAGCCGGCCGAGGGGTTGCAGTTGCATGTCCAGTCGAAGGTTCCCGATACGGAAATGAAGACCCGGACTTCGACGCTCGATTTTCGGTTTGGCGGGGACGACACGGGGAGGATGCCGGACGGTTATCAGCGGTTGCTGATCGACGCCCTGAATGGCGACCCGAGCTTGTTTGCCCGCAGCGATGAGGTCGAGTTGTCGTGGGGGATCGTCGACCCGATCCTGGCGGCATGGCGGAGTCCGGCGGCGCCGCAGTTGCTCGATTATCCCCCCGGGTTGTGGGGGCCGGAGGAGGCGACCGAGTGGATGCGGGAGCAGCGCCGCGAGTGGTTCGACGTCTGTCCGGTGATCACTTGATGTGAGCCGGACGGTTCCGTCGCAGCGGCAGCGGGCGTCGTAAGCGGTGGGCGGAAAATGTTTTTGTGCGAAGCGCCCGTTGGGCTGGTTTTGCCACGATCCGCCGGCGGTCGGTCGCTGCGACCCCTGCGGGGTCGTAATCTTCGTTTTTTTGCCTATCCCCGGGTGCGCTGCGCGACCCGGGGCTTATAGCTGTGATCCCTGCGGGATAAAGACGCAGCGGTTTGCCGCCGGTTCAGTCGCAGCGATCTTGTTCCGGTTCGGCCCGGACGCTCGCTCGGCCGCGTGAGTCGATGTCGACGTGGATCAGACTGGCTCGGCAGCAGACGGGGCAATCCTCCACATAGCTTTGGTGGCTCCCTTCGGTCAGGTCGAGCGGGATCACGATCGTTTCTCCGCAGCCGTCGCACAGGTAGCTCGCTTCCGGGGCTGGCGTGACGGCGGGGCCGTTGCGATTCGGCTCGGGCGGTTCCGTCGGATTTTCGAGCCACGGCAGTGGCCGGTTGGCGGCATGCAGATCGCACAGCCAGCCGAGCACGCCGAGCGATTCGTCATCGGCTAGCCGATGGTCGTGCCCGACTTCGATCAAGGTTTCGGCAGGTAGGTGGCTCGCGGCGACCAGTTCTTCCGAATCGGCGAAGGGGATCACGTCGTCTTCGGGGCTGTGGAGGATCACCGAGTTCGGCGGCAGGCGTCGGGCGGCGCCCCAGCGTTTCCAGGCGGGGCAGAGCAGGACGAGCGGGATTTCTGGGACAAGGAGGTTCATCGCGACGGCGCCGCCACGGGAGGAGCCGACGATCAGGTCGGGGTGGTATCGCTCGACTTCGGCGCGGGCAAGCGAGACGGCCGCATCGAAATCGTCATCGTCGAGTTGGGGCTGGATCACCTCGTGGCCGAGGCTTTCCAGGTGGGTCGGTTTGACCCCGCCGGGAACGGAATGCCAGCCGTGCAGGAAGAGGATTTTCATCTCGGGTGGAGTGGTCGGGGTTTGGGTGATGATGGTTGCGGTTGTCGCCCGCAGTTAGGATACGCGGTTGGTCGGTCGGGGAAATCGTTCGTGAGCCGATTCGGCGTGTGACTTGGGCGTGTGATTCGTGTGGGAGAAAAAGCGATGGCCAGATTCTTGCTCGTTTGCTGTTGGATGATCGTTCCCGCGTCCGCGGCGGAGTTGTCAGTTCGGCTCGATGTTCCCTACGTGGAGGCCGGGCACGCGCGGCAGCGGTTGGACGTTTACTGGGAGGCGGGGACTGAAGCCCGAAGAATCGTGTTTTGGATTCATGGCGGCGGGTGGCAGACGGGCGACAAGGCGAGTGTTCAGGTGAAGCCGCAAGCGTTCGTCGATCGGGGGTGCGTCTTCGTATCGACCAATTATCGCCTATTGCCGGAGGTGACGATCCGGGAGATGGCGGGAGACATCGCCAAGGGGATCGCGTGGGTCGAGCAGCATGCCGAGGAGTTCGGTGGTGACCCGCGGCGGGTGTACGTGATGGGGCATTCGGCGGGTGCGCAGTTGGCAGCGCTGCTTTGCATCGACCATCGCTATCTGGAGGCGGAGGGCGTTTCGCCGACGATCCTGCGGGGGTGTGTGCCGGTCGACGGCGATACGTTCGATGTGCCGATGCAGATCGCGGCGGTGGAGCCGCGGGTGGGGGCGATCTATGCTCGCAAGTTCGGTGACGAGGCGGAGCAGATCGCGTTGTCTGCGGTCACTCACGTTGTCACCGGCAAGCCGATCCCGCCGGTGTTGGTGCTGCACATCGCCGACCATCCGTTCACGCCTCCGCAGGCGAACCGGTTGGTCGAGGCGCTCCGTGCGGCGGGGTATGAGGCGCGGGCCTTTGCGGCCGAAGGCAAGACGCACACGTCGATCAACGCCGACCTCGGTACACCTGGCGATGCGTCGACGCGGATGATCGATGAGTTGTTGGGAGGGAAGTGACGAGGATCATCCGTGACCTGTGAGCGGACGGTTCGCCTCGGCCGTCGCGGCTGCGGCGGGCTATCATGAGGTCGCGGGGTACGGTCGCGTGGGGCGGATTGGGGGTGATGCGATGCGTTGGTCGGATTTGTCTTTGAGCATCGTGGTGGCGTTCGGGACGCTTGCCTTTTGGGGGGGGCGTGTCGCGGCGGAGGATTGGCCGTCTTATCGCCATGACCAACGGCGCAGCGGGGTCACCGGCGAGGTGCTGGATGCGGCTCGTTTGACCGAAGGATGGCGCCAGCGTTCGGCGTTGCCGCCGAGTCCGGCTTGGCCCGATTCGGCACGCTGGGATGCTTACGCCACGCTGGATGGCTTGCGGTCGATGCGGAATTACGACCCGGTCAATCATCCGATCGTCTGGGGCGACGCGGTGTTGCTGCCGTCGACGCAAGACGACACGTTGCGGTGCCTCGGGTTGGCGGACGGCGCCGAGCGATGGCGGTTCACCGCGGATGGTCCGATTCGGATCGCGCCGACGGTTCACGGCGAAACGCTTTACTTTGGCAGCGACGACGGCTGCGTGTACGCCCTCGATTTGGCGGGGGAACTGCGTTGGCGGGTGCGGGTACACGACGCTCCGGACGCGTTCCTGAACGACAACCGGATCTGTTCCTTGTGGCCGGTGCGAACGGGGGTGTTGGTCGATGAGGAACGGGGTGTGGGCATCGTCGCGGCGGGGATGTTTCCCTGGTTGGGGACCGACTTGGTCGCGCTGCGGCTCGACGATGGCGAAGTCGCATGGCGACGCGACTTGGGACGCGGTTGGACGCTCGAGGGGGCGATGCTCTTGTCTGCGAGCCATTTGATCGCGCCGCAGGGGAGGGCGGCCCCGCAACTGTTCGCGCGGGCGGATGGTGAGCCGATCGGGCCGCTGATGGAGGGGGGTGGCGGCTCGTTCGTCCTGTTGACGGATACCGACGAGATCTTTCACGGGCCGGGAAACAAAGGGGGCTGGATCACGCAGTCGCGGACTTCGACACGGGAGAAGGTCGCCAGTTTTGAGCGAGGGACCGCGGTGGTCGTCGACGGTGGGATGGCCTACCTGTTGGACGGTGAGAAGTTGGCCGCGATGGATCGGGGCGAAGGGCGGATCGTTTGGGCGGTCGATTGTGGTTGTCCTCATGAGCTGATCAAGGCGGGCGGCGTTTTGTATGCCGGAGGCAACGACGAGGTGCGGGCCTATTCGGCGGAGACGGGTGAATTGATCTGGGTTCATGCGGTCGTGGGGCGGGCGATGGGATTGGTCGTCGCCAACGGCTGGTTGTTGGTGTCGACGGATGAGGGGGTATTGCAGGCCTTTCGGCCGATCGGTGAGCCGCAGTCGCATGGGGTGGAGGAATCGATCGCGGGGGCTCCGGCGGCTTGGGGCGAGTTGGCACCGGCACCCGAACCGGTTGCGGATGACGACGAGCATTTGCTCGACCGCTGGGTCTTTCACGCCGATCGGTTGGTCGGCGTGGGGCCGAAGCGAGACCGATACGAAGTGCGGACGCTTGTCGCGGGAGGGGAACGGGGGAATCCCGCGCCGTTGACTCGTGGTGCGAAGATCGTCCAAGCCGGGACGGAGCAGGCGTTGTTGTTGGACGGCGTTACCGAAGCGGCGATCGCGGATGATTTCAAGGCGGTGTTGCGACCGACCGGGGCGATGACCGCGATGGCGTGGGTACGGATCGACCGGCCGATCCCGTGGGGCGGGATCGTCGGTGCGATGCAAGACAACGGTGACTTCGAAAAGGGTTGGATCCTCGGTTATCGCGATGACCGCTTCGGGTTTGCCGTCAACGGTGTTGAGGGGCCTGACCGGTTGACTTGGGTGATGTCGGACCGGTCGCGGTTCAGGCCGGGGAGTTGGCATTTGGTCGTCGGCACCTACGACGGGATGGAAGCGAAGTTGTATGTGGACGGGGAGCAGGTCGCGGTTTCGCGTGACCAGCGGGGAGAGTTGCAATATCCCCCTGCGGCGCCCTATCACGTCGGGGCCTACAAGGACGATGACGAGCATTTTTTTGCGGAAGGGCAATTGAATGAGGTTCGCGTTTACGACCGGGCGGTGACCGCGGCCGAGGTTCGTCAGTGGCAGGTTGAGAAGGCGGACCGTTTTCCGGGGCCGGCCACGGAGTTGGAGTTGTCCGCTCGGTCGCAGTATCAGGGGGCGATTCGGTCCGAGATCGATCGGGGGCCGTTCATCGATTTTCCAAGGTCGCGGCAGGCCCGGATTCGCTGGTGGACCGAAACGCCCCAAGCGTCGCGGATCGAGCTTCAGGAACATCCCACGAGCGCCGCGGAATTGCGTTCGGTTGGGGATGGGGAGGCGACGACCGAACACGTCGCGATTTTGGAGCCGATCCGGCCGCATGAGGTGTTGAAGTTTCGGATTTTGCACCAACGGGGTGGGGAGGAGTTCGAGACGGGTTGGATCGAATGCGACGGGCATTTCGATTTCAATCGCCCGCCGTTGGCGGCCAGCGAGTTGACTGAGGATCTGTTGGAGCGGGGACGGGCGGCGTTGGCGGCGAGCGGACATCGGGAGCCGCGTGGGTTGGGGTTGGTCTGGGGGGCGGCGGACGGGGGACGATTCGCCGAGGCCCTTGCTCGGGCGGGTGATGTCGACGTGGTTTTGGTCGACAGCGATCCCGGGCGGGTAATGGCAGCTCGGCGGCGGCTGCTTGATGTGGGGGTTTATGGCCGCCCCGTGTCGGTGCGGTTGGTTAATGAGGCGGCTGACATCGGTTTGCCGGATGGCACGGCCGACTTCCTGTTCGTTGATCCGGCCGCGGACGCGAGTGTTTTGGAAGGGATGCGGGCGATTCCCTTGGGCGTTTGGTTGGCCAAGTTGCAGCCGGGCGGGACGGGTTTGCTGACCGAGTCGGCGTGGGACGTGGGCGCGTTGCAGGCGGCGGGAATGACGCGGGCCGAAGGCGGTAGCGGGTGGCGGTTCGTCGCGCCGTCGCCTGACGGTTCGGCGCCTTGGACGCACATGTACGGTGACGGGTCGAATGCGGCTTATGCGGGCGAGACCTTGTCGGGGGCCAAGCGGCAGGAGGATTTTCGGGTCGTTTGGGCGGGGCGGCCGGGGCCGCGATATCAATCGGATCGGGGGAATCGCAAGCCCGCGCCGTTGGCGGCGGGCGGCCGGTTGTACATGCAGGGGTTGCGGCGGGTCATCTGTTTGGACGCCTACAACGGGACGGTGTTGTGGGGGCTGGAGCTACCCGAGGCGCTGCGGTTCAACGTGCCGCGGGATTGTGCGAATTGGTGTGCGGATGACGAACGGCTGTACGTCGCCGCCCGTGGCAGGTTGTTGGTCATCGATGGGGTGACCGGCGAAGTCGTCGAGCAGCGGGAGATCCCGGACGAGCGGCGGGGGAGTTGGGATTGGGGATTTTTGGCTCACGAGGATGATCGGGTGATCGGGAGCGGGGTGGCCAAGGGGAACACGTTTACGGAGTTTTGGGGGGCGGAGCATTGGTACGATTCGCAGGACGGTGAGCATGCCAAGAAGCTCTGTTCCGACTTCCTGTTTGGGACTTATCGGGAGACCGGCGATCCGGTTTGGCGGTTTGAGGATGGGTTGATCGTCAACCCGACGATCACGATCTCGGACGGCAAGATATTCTTTTTGGTGTCGCGGGATGAGGGTTTGCGGGCGGGTGAGTCTCGGCGGCTCGGCGGCGAGGCGTTTTGGGGGAACATGCACCTGGTCGCCTTGGACGCGGCGACGGGTGAGAAGTTATGGGACGTGCCGGCTCGGCCGATGGAAGGCAAGTCGGCCGTTTATTTGGCTGCGGCAGAGGGCAAGTTGGTGTTGACCACCAGCAAGGACGGCGCGTTCGGCGTCTATGCGCTCGACATGGCAGATGGCAAACCGATTTGGCGTGGCAAGTTCGACTGGGAGGTTGACCACCACGGCAAGCACCTGTCACGCCCCGCGATCGTCGAGGGGAAGATCTATTTGCGGCCGTTGACGTTGGACTTGGCCAGCGGCGCGGTGTTGTCCGAGGCGTTTCCCGGTGGGCATCAATGTGGGACCTACAGCGCCAGTCGTGACGCGTTGTTTTTGCGGGCAGGCGAATTGGCGATTTGGGATCGGGATTCCGGCGAAGCGACACGCTGGGATCGGGCGCGGCCCGACTGTTGGATCTCGACCATTCCTGCGCTCGGCATGTTGTTGTCGCCCGAAGGTGGTGGCGGCTGTTCGTGTGGCGGCTGGATCGAGACCTCGATGGGATTCGCCCCGATCAGCGTCGCCAGGTGAGACCGAGAAATCAGCGGAGTCGGGCATGCGTGGGTGGAAGTCTTTCTGGGTCGCTTGGATCGGGTTGTGGCTGTTGCCGACCGGGATCGCCTGGGCTTGTCGGTACACGGTCCGCGACATCGGCTTCGTTGAATTGCGGGGGGCGGAGTATTCGTTGGTTTTGTCGGAGGTCGATGACGCCGCGCCGGCGGGTGGAAGTTTTCGGTTGCCTGAAGGATGGGCGGAATCGCTCGCTCGGGAACTCGGTGGATCCAACCTGCGATGGCAGTGGGGTGGGGGGCAAGAAGCGGGTTCGCGAGTGCCGCCGGAGATGAATCGGGCTCGGTCGGTAGTCGCGACTCTCGTCGATCGGCAGGGGCGATCGTTGGAGTTGGGACTTTGGAAAAGTCGTGGCGGAGCCGAAACGGCGGCAGGGGCGGACGATCTGGAGCAGTTGGTACGTCTGGTTTTTTCGCCGGGCCGCGAGCGGATGGCCCGCGAGGGCATCGGGGCATTCGCCCACTTGGTCGTCGTTGAGGGGACCGATCGAGAGCTGAATGAGCGGGCTTGGGCGATCGCTCAGGAGGCGGGTGCCGCGATCCGCAAGGTCGAGCCGATGTTGCCCCGTCCGATCGCCTTCCCGGTTCGGGTGGAGCGGATCGGGTTGGATCAAAGGTTGCGAGATCCCGTGCTCGAATGGTCGCTCGGCGGCGACCCGGCCGACCCGGCCAAGGCGGATGCGGCGGGTTCACCGCGGGAACCGATGGTGGCCGTTGTTTACGGGCGGGGGCGATTGGCGGGGCCGGTGATGGTCGGCGACGCGATCGGAATCCATGAGACGCTCGCACAATTGGCTTTGGTCGGCGAGTCGTGTGAATGTGAGACGGACCGCCGCTGGGTGGAGGAGCGGATCCTGCCGCATCGTTGGACGGCTGGTGATCGGCAGCGGGCGGCGGCATCGCTCGGGTTTGATCCGGAGAGTCCGTTGGTGAGGGCGGAAATGATTCGGATCGTGTCGCAGGGGGTGCGTGATGCGGCGGAGCGTGCTGCTCGCGATGCGGCGACCTCGGAACGACCTGCGGGGACGGCGGCCGGCGCGATCGAGCGTTGGTTGCTCGGATACGGCGAGTCGGAATTGCGGGCCTATGGGGCTGAATCGGCAGCGGCCGGGGGGGCTCCGACGATCGTCGGGGCTGAGAGAACGGAGCCTGACGGAACGGGACAAGGGGAAGTCGCACCGGGGCCGCTCTCTCCGGTGAAGGCGCGGGTGATTCAAGGAGATGGCTGGGACTTTGATGAGCAAGCCGAGCCGGGGACGCTTGCAGCGACGGGGGATGGGGGTTCGGAATCGGGTCGTGGGAGCGTCACCGCGAGTGGCGAATCGGCAGGGGAGATGGTCGATCGCGGCGGGATGAAAGCGATGCCGAGTGGAGAAGGGACTCCGGAGGAATTGAAACGCGTCCGTCCTGATTCGGGTGGTGAGGCTTCGCGGTTGGTCGGGAGTTGGGCCACGCCGATCAGGTTGTCGGTCGGCGGAGCGCTGGTGGCTGTGGTTTTGGTCACGGGGTTGGTTGCCCGTTGGGTCGGCAGGCGGGCGGAATCGTGACATCAATCCGATCGATCGTCGTTGCCGAGATCCGTCATCGCTGGGTCACTTCGATCGCCATGGCGGGTGTGGTCGCGGTTGCGGTCGCGACCGTGCTGTTGTTTTTGCGGATCGCCGATTTGGCGGCGGATCGGACCCGGATCATCCAGCGAGACATCGGATTGAATCTGCGGATTTTGCCCGCTGAGGCGGATCTGGAAGCTTACTGGATGAAGGGGTACGCCGATGGTGTCATCGAGGAGGGGTTGTTGCAGACGGTACATGAGCAAGACGTCGCCAATCGGTTGGTGCCGATGTTGCAGCGGACGGTGCCGTGGGGTGAAGGCGAAGCGATCCTGACGGGGATTGGCCAGGAGTTGTTCGCGCGGGGCGAGGTGTTGAAGCCCGTCTTTGGTGGCTTTGAGGACCAAGATGACGAACTGACTTTGGGGGCGATCGCGGCGGAGAAGCGGGGGCTGGTTGAGGGGGATCGGGTGTCGTTGTTGGGGCACGAGTTCGGTATCAAGCGGGTGTTGTCGCGAACCGGCAGTGTGGATGACATCCGGGTTTATGGGAGCTTGGTCGCGGTCCAGCGATTGTTGGGGATGCCGGGTCAGCTCAATGAGATCCGGGCATTGGAATGCGAGTGTGGTGAGGAGGTGGAGGATCCCGAAGCCTGGGTTCGGTCGGTATTGGAGCCTTTGTTGCCGGGGACACAGATCATCCGACAGGATCGGTTGGCCGATGCGCGGCGCCGGCAACGGATTTTGGCGGAGCGGGTGGCGACGGTCGCCGCGCCGGCGCTGGTGTTGTTGGCGGCTTTGGCGGTGTCGGGGTTGGCGTTCATCAACGGTCGGCAGCGCCGCGCGGAGATCGGGCTGTTCGTTGCCGTCGGGATGAGTGCGGCGCGGATCGGGGCGATCATCACCTGGCGGGCGGCGGTGTTGGGCGTCGTCGGCGGGATCGGTGGCGTGTGGATCGGTTGGGGGTTGGTGGTGATGATCGGCGAGCGGCTGGTCGGCTCAGGTGCCGGCATGGCGGCGGGGGCGGGCGTTCATGGGTCGGAAATCCTCCTTGGCGGTTTGGTCGGCGGGGTGATCGCCGCTTGCGGCGCGTGGGTGCCTGCGATCATCGCCGCGCGGACCGACCCGTCCACGACGCTCAGGGGGGAGTGATTCGGATGGCAACGGCGGGATCGGATCGGGAGAACTCGGGCTCGCCGTCGCGGGAGTCCGCTTTGCTCGATTGCCACGACCTGGTGCGTTCCTTTTCGATTGGTGGCGTCGACGTGAGGGTCGTCGACGGGGTCGGTCTGAGCGTTGAGCCGGGAGAGTTGGTCGTTCTTGGTGGGCCGAGTGGCAGTGGCAAGACGACGTTGATGATGATGGCCGGCGGGATGTTGCGTCCCGATTCGGGATCGGTCCGGGTTTGCGGCGAGGACCCCTACGCGATATCCGCCGATCGGCGGGCGGCGTTGCGAGCGAGCGTGATCGGGTTGATCTTGCCGACGTTCGAGCTGCTGCCCTACCTCGACGCCGCCGACAACGTGGCGATCGGTTATCGCGGCCGTGGCGGGCGGGGGGTGGCGACCGAGTTGTTGGAGCAGATCGGGTTGGCGGGGCGGGCAGGTCAGTTGCCGGGGCGAATGAGTGCTGGGGAGCGGCGTCGGTTGTTGGTCGCGCGGGGGCTCGTCCATCGGCCGTCCTTGGTTTTGGCGGACGAGCCGACGGCCAACCTCGATCGGGAGAGTGCCGAGCAGGTGATACGACGGTTGCGGGCGGCGTGCCAAGGGGGTGCGGGGGTGCTGGTCATTACCCACGAGCCGCCGCAACTGTTTGGCGCCGATCGCGTCTACCGGATGGAGGCGGGGCGGTTGTGGATCAGCGAATAAACGCAGGGGACCAACAACAGCGTCAACATCGTCGAAACGATCAGGCCACCGAGCAGCGCGCGGGCTAGCGGGATCATCGCCTCGTTTCCGGGGAAGAGCGGAAAGGACAGGGGGAGCATCGAGGCGACCAGGGTCAGCGACGTCATCAGGATCGGGCGGAGGCGAACTTCGGCAGCTTCCAAGATCGCATCGGTGGGGGCGGCACCAGCTTCACGACGGCGATTCGCGAATTCGACCAGCAAGATCGAGTTGTTCACGACGACGCCGATCATCATCAGCGTTCCCATCAGCGATTGGATATTCAGGTAGGTGTTGGTCAGCGCGAGGACGGCGATGACCCCGCCGAGTCCCAAGGGGACGGCGAGCATGATGATCAGGGGATCGATGAACGAGCGGAATTGGGCCATCAGAACCAGGTAGACCAGGAGCGTGGCGACCAGCAAGCCGACGCCCAGCAGTTGCATGCCGGAGCGCATCGTCGCGACCGGTCCGCGGAGCGTGATGGTGGTCCCGCTTTCGAACTCCATCGCGTCGATGGTCCGTTCCACGTCACGGGCGACCGAGCCGAGATCGCGGCCGTGAACATTCACGTAAACGTCGTTCACGCGAGCGATGTCGTAGCGGGCGATTTCCGCCGGGATCGTCTTGCGTTTGACGCTGGCGACGTTGGCCAGCGGGATCGTCACCGGGCCGTTCGCGGTGGTTAGCGACAGCGGGATGTTGCGAACGTCATCGAGCGATCGGAAGTCATTCGAGCGGTATTGAACCCCCATGAAGAAGTCGATCCCCGACTTGGGATCGATCCAGATCGTCGGCGAGTAGCCGACGCTCGATCCCAGCGCGGTCAGGATCGTCTTGGCGATCTCCTCTTGGTCCAGGCCGAGGAATTTCGCGCGGGTGCGATCGACTTCGACGTCGAATTGGGGGTACTCCAACGATTGGGCGATCTGCACATCGGCGGCGCCGGGGATCGGGCGAACGGCCTCGACAATCCGCTCGGCTGCGGCGCGGCACTTTTCGAGACTGCCTGCCGATACTTGGATGTCGATCGGGGTGGGGACACCTTTGTTGAGTGCCAGGTTCACGATCCCCCCGGAAACGAACAGGAATTGTTCCATCGGGTAGTCCTGGGCCAGCCGCTGCCTGAGGCGATCGATGTAATCGCGGGTGCTGGTCCGGCGGCCGTTGGCCTTCAGGTTCACGATCAGGTAGGCGGTGTCCGGTCCCGAGTTGGAGCTGAGGATCGTCGAAAAGCCGGCCCCTTTGCCGACGGGTAGGCCGATGTTCGCGATGATCGCGTCGATTTCCGCCGGCGGGATCACCTCGGCGATGGTCGCTTCGAGCCGTTCGACCAACGCCTCGGTCTGTTCCAGTTCGGTACCCGGCAGGGTCTTGAGGCGGATCTCGAAGGTGCCGGCGTCGACGTCTGGGAAGAGTTCCGTCCCGACCCAGGGCCACAGCAATGCGGAGGTGGCGGTGAGCAGCACGATCGCCACGGCGGCTGGCAAGGGGAAACGCAGCACAGTCAACAAAATGCGGCGATAGGGACCCGGGCCGCGGCGTTTGGTGGGAGGGGTAGGTGCCGGGGAGGTGGGCTGAGCCTCGTCGCCGGACGGGACCGGGGGCGATGGGGTTGCGGATGTGGGGGTCTCGGGACGCAGAAACGTCGCGCAGAACGCGGGGACGACGGTCAACGCCAGCACGTAGGAGGCACCGATCGTGAAGGTCGCGGCCAGGGACAAGGGGGTGAACAGGTACTGGATCATGCCGGTGAGGAAGACGGCGGGCAGGAAGACGGCGAGCGTGGTGAGGGTGCCGGCCAGGATGGCGCCGGAGACCTCGGTGGTGCCGTCGAGTGCGGCTTCCATCGCCGGTTTCCCCATCCGTTGATGACGGATGATGTTTTCGACCACCACGATCCCGGCATCGACGACGGTCCCGATCGCCAAGGCGATGCCGCCCAGCGTCATCACGTTGATCGTTTGGCCGGTGAAGGCGAAGCCGAGCCCACCGATCAGGATCGCCAGCAGGATGGTGGCGACGATCACCACGGTCGGCAGCAACCGTCGGAGGAAGGAGGCGACGACGATCGCCACCAGGAGGGCCCCCAAGCCGACCTGGTTCACGAGGTTGCGCATCGCGTCCCGGATGTATTGGGATTGATCCGAGACGAGGGTCACTTCGGTCTCTTCCGGGATCTCGCCCCGCTCCTTCATCCGGGGGATTTCGCGACCGATCCCTTCGTAGATCCGGTCGACGACGGCGATCGTGTTCTCGCCGGGTTCTCGGAGCAGGGGACAATAGACGCTGCGGCTGCCGTTGACCCGCACGATGTTGTATTGGATCGCCGCATCATCCACGACCTCCGCCACATCGCGGATGAAGATCGGTTGTCCGTCGCGAATGGTGATCGGGATTTCGCCGAGCTGTTCCGTGTCGGGCAAGGTGTTCCGCGAGTGGATCTGGTAATCGGTCCCGGCGATTTTGGCGGTACCGGAGGCGAGGACCAAATTGGATCGCTGGAGCGCCTCGACGACATCCGTGGGGCTGAGGTGAAAGGCTTGGAGTTTGGACGGGTCGACGTAGATCATCATTTGGCGGAACTTGCCGCCAAAAGGGTGAGGGATTTGGACCCCTTTGAGTCCTCCCAACTTGTTTCGGACGGCGTAGTAGCCGATTTGGTAGAGTTGGGATTCGGTCATCCCCTCGCCAGAAATCGCCGCCAAAACGACTGGCTGGTTCGCCGGTTCGCTCCGCAGGGTGAACGGCCACTCGATCCCCGGTGGCAGGTGAAACATGTCGCTGGCTTCCAGGTTGACGATGTCGTTCATCGCGGAGCTGGGATCGGCGCCGGGTTGGAAGAAGACCTTGATGACGGCAGCCCCGGGGACGGTACGGGATTCCTGGTGTTCGATCTTGCCCGCCAACGTGAGGGCCCGCTCGACCCGCGAGGTGACGGACATCTCCATGTCGAGCGTCGGCAGGCCGGGGTAGGAAAAGAAGCTGACCACGACCGGTTCGTTGAAGTCCGGCAGGATGTCGATCGTGATTCGGGGGATGACGGTCGCCCCGAGCAGGCAGAGCGCGAGGGCGCCGGCGAGGACGGTAAATCGGTTGTGCAGCGAAAATCGGATCAGGCTCATCGGTCCAGCACCTCCACCCGTTCGCCGTCGCGGAAGCGGCGCAGGTGAGCGTCCACCACGCGTTGGCCGGGGGTGAGGCCGGTCAAAACTTGTAGGTTTTTACCATCGTCCAAGCCGATTTCGACGTCGGTTACGGAAATCGTCGAGTCGTTGTCGATCAGGTAAACGTAGGCGTCGCCGGCATCGGAAAATCGGACGGCGCGAGCCGGCAGGGTACCGGCGGCGGTGGGGGTACCGAACCGGATCGTCGCTTGGCCGAACATCCCGGGGAGGAGTTTTTGGTCGGGGTTGTCGAGATCGACCTCGACCAGCAGGGAGCGGGTGCTGGGGTCGAGGCTGCCGGTGTCTCGGGAGACGGTCGCGGTAAGCGGTGTGGCGTCTGCGAAGAAAGGGAAGGACAGGGTCACGGTGTCGCCGCGTCCCAGGTACGCCGCGTCCGGCTCGGGGATGGCGATTCGGGCCCGGAGGCGATCGGTTTGGCTGACCACGAACAGGGGCGGCTGCGAGGTGCCGTCCCCGGAGGCTCGGACCAAGTCGCCCGGTTCGAGGTTGCGGGCGGTCACCATGCCGCGAAACGGCGCACGGAGGTTTGTGTAGGCGAGCATGGCGTCGAGTTCGGCCAGTTCGTTTGTGGCGATTTCGGTGTCGGCCGCCGCCGTTTCGACGTCGGCCGTGGCCGCCTTCCGTTTGGCTTCGGCGACACCCACCTCGGCTTCGGCGGCCCGAATGGCGGAGGTCAGCGCTTCGAGTTGGGCTTGTTCTCCGTCCCGTCGCATACGGACTTCATCCAGCACGCGACTTTGCAGCGATTGCCGTTGGACCAAGTCGGACGTCCGTTCGAATTCGGCTTGGGCGGCCGCCAAGGCCGCTTCGGAACGGCCGAGTTGCGATTCCGCTTGATTTAGCTTCGCACGGGCGGACTGAAGCTCGGCATCCGCCAGGGCGATGCCGGCCTCCGCCCTTCGCTGTTCGGCTTGTCGACGAAGAATTTGCGATTCGCGGGTCGCGCGTCGTTTCTCCCATTCGGGAACCGCGATGATCGCCAGCGTGGTTCCTGCTTCGACCAAATCGCCGATTTCGGCTAGTTGTTCCGTGACGTAGCCGGTCACCATCGCTCGGATTTCGGCCCGCTGGTAGGCGTGCAAGGTGGCAGGTTGCGTCGTCGTCCGTTCGAGGTCTGTTTCGGTCACGACGACCGCGCGGACCGGAGTCAGGTTCGGAATCGCCTGTTTCGTCGCGGCCTGATCGGCTCGGCCGCAGCCGACGCAGAGAAGGAAGAAAAGGCCAGCCAGCCAGCCGATCGCCGGGGTTGAGAACCGGGGCGATGTCGAACCGGCGGGGGGTGGAGCGGAGCGGAGCATTCGCAAATGTGTTTGACGGGAGGAGCGATTCGGCTGGCCATCGCCTACCAGAATTCGGGCCGCAAAGTCAGCCAGGAATCGCCGTTTGCCCGAGGTGACGCATCCATCTTAGTCGCTACGACTCGCAAGCTTCGGGTGTCATTCGAGCGAAAACCGAGGCTTCCGAAGCTGTGGATTGTGACGGTTGGGCGTGGGTGCCGAATAACAACCGGTGAAATCGTTGTGACCGTCTTGAGCGGACCGGGGTGGCCCGGGAGACGAGAACTCGTAATTGGGAATAGAATTTTCGATGATTCGCAATTGGGGATCGACGTTGCTGCTGGTCGTGTGCGCCGGATGCCAGGGGCAATCGGGGAACTTGGCGCCTTGGGCAACGCGGTCTCGGCCAGCCGGAAACGTGACGACCCCCGATACGACCCAACGCCCGTTGCGACCGGAGGTCATGGTCGTTTCGGCGACGGACGCGGGCTCCGAAAAGGGCGTGGACAGGGAGGCTGGCGTGGTGGTACCTGCTGTGGCCACGAGGGTCGCGGAGTCTGTTCGGGAGCCGCAACTCGCTTTTCCGGCTACGGACGAACCGAGCGAAGACGGGTGGGAGCTGGCGATTCGTCCGCCGGTGGATCCCTCGGTTCCCTCGGCATCCGATCAAAAGGAATCGGAATCGGATCGGGGCGCATCGGACGCCGAGCGAAAGGAGGCGGACGAGGAGCGGACGGCAGGGGCAGACGTTTCAGGGGACGAGACGATGCCGCTGAACCTGCCGACGGCCTTGGCGATCATCGGTGGTGAGCACCCGGTTGTTGGTGTGGCGAGGTGGCGGGTTCAAGAGGCCTATGCCCGCTGGGAGCAGGCTCGGGTGCTGTGGTTGCCATCCTTGCAGAGCGGGTTTCACATCCATCGTCACGATGGCAACATTCAGGCGAGCAACGGGGCGATCATCGATCTGGACCGGTCGTCCGTTCAATACGGTTTGGGAGTTGGGGCGGTTGGGGCGAGCCAGATCTTTCGGCCGGGGGTGGTCGCGGAATTCCATTTGGCGGACGCGATCTTTCAGCCTCAGATCGCTCGAAACCGGGCCGGGGCGGCCGAGCAAGGGGCCAGTGCGGTCCTGAACCGCCAACTGTTGGATGTCGCGATCGCTTACTTCGAATGGCTGGAGTCGCATCAAGACTTGCGGATCTTGGAAGTGACTCAGGAGCGGATGGCGGAGCTCGTGAAATTGACCGAAGACTTTGCCGCGACGGGGCAAGGTTTGCGGGCGGACGCGGATCGGCTCCGCACCGAATTGATTCTGTTGGAGGGTCGGTTGCAGGAGGGGCGCGAGCGGATGGAGGTCGCCGAGGCTCGGATGGTGCAAACGCTCAGTCTGCCGCCGGGAACTTCCATCGAACCGGGTGATCGGACTTTGTTGCCGTTGGAGTGGATCGATCGGACGAGCGGTGACGGCCAGTTGATCAGCATGGCGCTAGCCGGGCGTCCCGAGTTGCGGGAGTCGCAGGCGTTGGTCGCCGCGGCCTGTGAGGAGTACCGGCGGCAGAAGTTCGCCCCGATGGTACCGAGCGTGATGCTGGGGTTCAGCACGGGTCGTTTCGGTGGCGGAATGGGCGGTCGGTTGGCGGATGTCGAGGGCCGGTATGACCTCGATGCCCTGATGGCTTGGGAGGTTCGGCAGTTGGGTTTCGGGGAGCGGGCGGCGAGGCGGGAGAGTTCGGCGCGGGTTCAGCAGGCCCGATTCGAAAAGTTGCGAGTGCTGGATCAGGTCGCGCGGGAGGTGATGGAGTCTCACGCTCGGGTGCGTCATCGGGTCGAGCGGGTCGCGATCACGCAGCGAGCGATCGAGTTCGCGGAATCGTCGCATCAGTTGAACGTCGCCCGAATCCGCGACGGAGAGGGGTTGCCGTTGGAGGTCTTGCAGTCGGTGCAGGCCTTGGAACAATCGCAACGGGCGTACTTGCGGGCGGTGGTCGATCACAACCAGTCGCAGTTGGAGATGCAGTGGGCACTCGGCTGGCCATTGACTGTCGAACCGGCGGGCTGAGTGTCGAGCGTCCGGCTACTTCGAGGCATGTGGCGAGTTGGGGCTCGCGAATGCCGGTCGTTCAATCCGCCGGGGCGACGATCTCGAGCAACTCGATCGCCGGGACATGATCGCAGAGGATCCGGGCGGTACGGCCGTAGGTGATGGTCCCTGGGGCGACCCGCAGGAACTCGGCAAGTCGAGGGCCGGCGATGACTTTCCAGAGGCCGATCCGTTCGACTTTCCGAAAGACCTCGTGTTGGATCAGGATGCGGCCCAGCGGCAGAAGGCCCGCTCGGATTTCGTCCCAGGTTTGGGGTTGGAACCGATCGGGCCAAAGTCGGACGATCCCGTACTGGACGACCGATCCGTTGTCCTCGCGGGTGAGCAGGATTTCGCGGGCGTACCAGGGGGGCGAATCCTGCGGAGGGGATTCTCGGGTCTGCAATACCCGGACGTTGACCGGCGAGCCGTGAAAGGCCTCGACGGTGATCGTCATGTGGGCATCGTGATCCAGCAGTTGGTGGGGCGTTTCGGGTAAGGAGCCCGGTTCGGCACGTTCAAACACCGCCAACGTTTCGGAGTCTGCTGGGTAGAACAGCCTCAACAGGGCGTTCAGATCGACCTTTTCGGTCGGCAGGGTTGGCTCGACGTGGGATGACATCAGTCGGTTAACTCCGCCGCCTGGGTAATCGGCAACCCGAGCTTGACGACCTGGGGTGGTGGGCCGGAGGTCCCTTCGTCGCTTCGTTGCAGCACCGTATCGATCAAGAAGTAAAAGAGGCGTCGGAGCGGTTCGGGGGAGATCTCGTCGGCAACGGCTTCCGCGCGGTCCTGGTGTTTGTCGACGAGGCGGCGGGCGGTATCGAAGACGTTCGCCGCTTCGTAGAGGCGACGCACCGCTGCTATCCTGGGGCCGTCGGGCAGCGGGCAGTCGGCGGCGAGCAGGGCCAGCAGTTCGTCGCGTTGTCCGGCGGGGAGCGTTTCCAAGGCGAGGGCGAGCAACAGGGTGGGGCGGCCTCCCAGCACATCGCCGGCTGCGGCGACCTTGTTCCCAGAGTTGGGGCTCCAATCATCCAGGTCGTTCAGGATTTGGAAGGCGACCCCCAAATTGCGGCTGAAGGCCCGCACCGGCTCGATGTAGGAGGCGGCGTCGGCGGCCAGGCGGATGCCGCTGAAT
Organism: Planctomycetaceae bacterium; assembly: GCA_007694185.1. Classification (GTDB taxonomy): domain Bacteria; phylum Planctomycetota; class Planctomycetia; order Pirellulales; family Pirellulaceae; genus UBA6163. The sequence continues at coordinate 172,899 of RECD01000135.1, read as the reverse complement.
AGGGCGGCCTCGAAAGCCGGCGCGGTTTTCAGCGCGTAAATCTTGAGGGCATCGAGCGGCTTGAGCGACTTGTTCAGAGCATCCCGCCACAGCAATTCGGCACCCTGTCCCTCGGCCAGGCGGAGGTGGGCGTTGGCGAGGCAATCGAGCACGTCGTTGCGCATCTGGGGGTCGAAGCGGCGGTCGTCGTCGATCCGTCCGCTCAGCAGGCGATAGCCCAGACCGATCAAATAGTCGCCGACATTGATCGCGGTGGCGTTGCCGAATCGGCGGTGGACGGACGGTTGGCCGTAGCGGAAGGCGTCGTCATCCTCGATGTCATCATGGACGAGGCTGGCCTTGTGAAACGTTTCGATGCTGATGGCGGCGCGGCGGACGGTAGGAGGGATTTTGGAGCAGGCGTCCGCACCGTCGGCGGTCGTCCCTTGGTCTCCGGTGAGGGCGTCGTAGGCGGCCAAGGTGATGAAGGGACGTGAGTGTTTGCCGCCCCGGGCTAAAAAGTCGTAAGCGATGTGTTCGGTCGCCGCGATCGGGTCGAGCGTGGCGATCGATTCCTGGTCGACCGCGTTGTCGGTCAACGGCTGTTTACCGCGGAGTCGTGGGGCGAAGCGATCGATCCCTTCGGGGGCAAACAGATCGGCGGCGGTCCGCATCAGGTGGACGTAGGATCGCGTTTCTTGGCGAGCCGCCACGTGCGGGGTACGGACCATTTGGTCGACCCAAGCTTCATCGACCTTCGTGTTGCGGCAATCGTCGCTCAGCAGCGGGACGGCCATGCAGGGGATGCCCGCCAGCAGGATTTTGTCGATCGCCTTTTCCAGCACGTTCAGGCAGGCGACACCGACGACGGCATCGACATAGCCCCCGATGATGATCTTCATCACCACGGGAGAACCTTCGGCGACCAGGACGCGGTACCCCATGTCCTCGGCCGTGCCTCGGAAATCGGCGATGCTGCATGCGCCGCATTGCTTGCAATTCATCCCGAACTGGTCGTAGTCGGCGGGGCATCCCTCGGCATGTTTCAGGCAATGCGGTAGCAAGAACAGTCGTCGTTGTGGGGGGACGGCGGCTACCGCGTCCCGCCAGAACTCGCCGCTGAGGACCACCATCACCCAGCCGAGGTAGCCTTCGGGGAGTTCCATTGAGGTCAGCAGGTCACGCGATACCTGTTCCAGTTCGTCTTTGGTCATCGGCTTGGAGCGGTCCAAGCCGGCGGCGACCTCGGCGCACCGTTGGCGCATCTGTTCACGGAGTTCCAAGGTCGGCGGGACCAGCTTGAGGTGGCTGGTGGCGCGTCGACGTCGGCGAGGTGGGGAAGCTTCGGGAGACTGGCCGGTATCCGAAACCGCCATGGCGGAGGGCGCGATCGACAAAGCTGTTTCTCGGTTGGGGTAACGGCAAGGTGGGTGAAAGTTTCGTGGGGCTGTTTGCCACGCTACGAGAACGACGGTCGGCGACGACAAATGTCGGCGGCTGTGTGGGAACGTCGATCAGGGGATCGGCTTGGACGATGGGTTTGCCGGTAGCTGATTCGGATCTGTTCGTGGCAGCCACCGCAACGCGGCGCCGAGTGCGGCCATCGTGAACACGATCGGATAAAGCCTCTCGTGGTACCAAAGTTTCGCAAAATAAAACCCGATCGGCCACGGTTCTCGATGAAGTCCCGAGGCTACCGAGTTGGTCAGGAACCCACAGCCCGCCAGTATAGCCGCTTCACAGCGGTCTGCGTGCCCCGAGGGCTGGTGCGGTGTCGCCCGAAAGGCGGCGACGAGGGCCTCGACCGCAACGGCTGTCTCCTCAAGGCTCGATCGAGGGCCGAGTTGGGCTCCGGCGATTGCGTCGGTGATCGGCCCGTCTTCGGTTTGATCCGCCATTGAAGGGCCTCCGCGCTGTGTCGCTGTGGAGGGGCCTCCGCGCTGCGTCATCACCGAGGGGCCTCCGCCCCAGCCACCATCGGCGTTTTGGTGCTGGAGCAGGAACTCGGTTGCCCTGGCGGCGGAATCCGTCATGGCGGTGTCGTCGGCGATCGCCAAGAGGACGCGGGACGTGCCGTAGACCGGATTTTCCTCGTCTGGGTGATCTTGGTTGCCGAACCAGAGCGGTTTCCAATGGCCATCGGGCTGTTGGTTTCGCAGCAGAAAGCGGATCGCCTGGCGACGGGATCGGGCGAATTGCGAAGCGGTGAGGCCCATGAGCCCGGATCGCGGCACGGCATCCAGGGCGCGGATCAGGTGGGCGGTCAGGTCGGTGCTGCTGCGGTCGAAGGGCAGCTTGCCCCAGCCGCGGCAGAAGGTCGGCAGGCCGCCGTCACGGTTTTGGAGCTTCAGCAGCCAACGGATACCGCGGCTCGCGGCTTCTCGAGCCCTGTGGGCGTGGGCCAGCGATTCGAGTTGCGTCAGGTAATCGGCGATCGCCAACACGGCGGCGGGGGTATCGTCACCGTCGGGGACTGCCCCGGAGAGGTCGGTCCAGCCCCATCCGCCCGGGTCGGCGCCGGTGAAGGGGTGTCGGGTCTGGTGTTGGCAGCCCAGGTGCCAATCGATCAGTGGCGCGGTCGCCCAGCGGCCATCATCCTGCGGGTCTTGAGCCAGGGCGTGAATCGCCAGCGAGGTGACCCAGGTCGCCAGGTTCGTGTCGATCGGCCAGGACCCATCCGGTCGGATCGACGTTTGGAGAAACTCGAGGCAACGGAGGGAGACAGGGTGAGAGCCGCGGCCGCTGGCCGCGAGGCTCATCAGCACGAAGGACGTCAGCGGCGTGGCTTCGAGGTAGCCGCCGCTGTCGGGTTGCATCCGTTGCAGGACCCGCATCGTCGGACCGACGGCAGCCGAGCGGATCGTTCGGAGCGGCCAGGGGGCGGGCGGTCCACAAAAGTGGTGGGCTTGGCCGATCGCCACGAGCGCCGGAATCGCGTAGCTGACCACCGGCATGCGGAGGAACCGATACATCGCACCCGGGAAGATCGCGGCTTCAAACGGCAGTCGGGGGATTTGTTTCCAGTCGACCAGACCGGCGATTGCCAGGTTCGTCAGGATCGGGACGACGAACGTTTTGTCACGGCCGTAGCGCCGGCGGAGGCCATCCAGACGGCCGGCGCGATCGAGGTAGCCGTTCAAACGCGACATCGATTCGACCAGCGGATCGGTCGCGTCGGGTTCGGCGATCGCGGCATCACCGCTTTCGGCCAATGTGCGTGCGGCCAATGTGCGTGCGGCCAGCACCAGGTACGAAGTCGCGATGTTGCTGTGGCTGCGGTCGGTATCGCCGTAACCGCCGTCGGCGTTCTGTTGGGAGTCGAGGTAACGCAGTCCCTGACGGATCATCACTGCCGGTTGGGGCGATTCGACGACGCCGGCCAAAACCATCGCTGACAAGGCGCTGATCGCCGTCGCGGTGCTGAGGGCTGAAGCCGAGAGTTCCCCCTCCCAGTGGCCGTCGGGGGTGCGAAACGTCAGCAGTTCCCCACGAAGGCGATCGAGGCAATCGCGGAGATCGGCCGTGGTGGGGAGGGGTGGCGGGGGCGAACGGTACACGTGCGAGGCATTCAAGAGGTGAGGTTTCCAGAACGTTTCATCACAACACAGCCCGATCGGTTCGACAAGGCGAGCGTCCGTCGAGGATGATCGGCCGGCGTTGTTGTGAGGTAGAATGCTGCTGGCGGCGAGTGGGATCCGGATGGGCTGTCGGTCCGCTTTATCTGACGAGTGTTTGGGGGTAAAGGCGGATGGAAAGCATGCGATTCAGTCAGCGAAGATCGGGGCGTGGCGATGCGATCGTTGCGTCGGCCGGGAGGTTTTCTGCGATTTTTCCGCGGGCATGGGCTGGGATTTGGGTGGCGGCCCTGTTGGTCGGCGGTGCAGTCGCCGAACCGGTTGTGGTCGGCGCTGATGAACCGACTGTGGTTTTGCTACCGGTTGCCGAAGTCGGTTCGGACCAAGCGTCTGATGGCGATGCGGCGGGCGGCGTTCCCGAGGATCGGCCGATCTGCCGAATCGAGGTGATCGACGAGGCGAACGGCTGGCCGGTGCCGTTGGTTGAGTTGAGAACGACGCATCACGTCCGGTTGGTCACCGACAATGCGGGATTGATCGCCTTGGATCAGCCCGAGTTGATGGGGGTTGAGACTTGGTTTTCGGTCATCGGCCACGGTTACGAGGTTGCCCCAGATGGGTTCGGGTATCGCGGCGTGCGGTTGGTTCCTCGGGCAGGTGAGCGGCTGGTCGTGAAGGTTTCGCGTCGACTGCCGGCGAAACGCTTGGGGAGGCTGACCGGAGCGGGGTTGTTCGGCGAGAGCCAGAAGTTGGGAGAGCAAGCCGACTGGCAAGAATCGCGGGTCTTCGGTTGTGACAGCGTTCAATTGGCGATCCATCGGGGGCGGGCGCATTGGGCGTGGGGAGACACGACGTTGGGCCGATATCCGCTGGGTCGGTTTCACATGATCGGGGCGACCACGAAATCCGCCCCGTGGTCGTCACCGGAACCTCCGATCCGGCCGAATTACCAATTTTTTCGCGATCAGGACGGATTGCCGCGGAACATCGGTGAGATGTCGGGGCCCGGGCCGACGTGGATCAGCGGGCTGGTCAGTCTGCCGGACGCGTCCGGACGAGAGCGATTGGTCGGCACCTATATCAAAGTCAAACCGCCGCTGACCGCTTATGAAGCGGGGCTTTGCGTTTGGGATGACGAGCAGCAGCGGTTTGAGCGGCAACGGGTGCTTTGGACCGCCACCGAGGCGGATCCGGAGCCACCGCGGATGCCGGACGGCCACGCGTTGATCTGGCCCGATGGTCAGGGGCGTCCAACGGTTTGGTTTGGCGACCCGTTTCCGCGGTTGCGGATGGCGGCGACTTGGGAGGCTTGGTCTGATCCCGCTGCCTGGGAGGATCTGGAGCCACAGGAATTGGTCCCCAGCGAGTCGGGGCGGTTGATCCGGCCGCATCGCGGTTCGATCGCGTGGAACGCATACCGAGGCTGCTGGGTCGGTGTCTTCACCGAGCTGGGAGGCGAGGGAAGTCACTTGGGCGAGATCTGGTACGCGGAAGCGGATCGACCGACGGGGCCTTGGGGATCGGCGATCCGGGTGGTCACCCATGAGGATTACACCTTCTACAACCCGAGGCTGCATCCCGATTGGGGCAGTTCGGGCTCATCGGTGTTGTTGTTCGAGGGGACCTACACGCAGCAATTCTCGGGTAATTCTCAGCCCACCCCGAGGTACGACTACAACCAGATTCTCTATCGGATCGATCTGGATGAGCTTTCCAATCGATCGAGGTAGCGCCGGGTATCGTTCGAAAACGACACGTCCCGTTCTTCGCGTTCGAAGCGAAACCGTTGTTCGGGAGACGGTCGGATTTTGCGGACCGCGTAGATCTCCAATAAGCTGATCAGCCGTCCGGAAGGGGTGTCGGGAGTCACTCGCGGTCGATTCGCGGGGGCTTGGGAGGTCTCATCTGTCCGGTTGTCCGACGAAGCGGGCGAGTCTGGGTCGGACTTTGGGGAGCCATCCGCTTCAACCGGCGGTTCACGAGGCGGTTCGCTCCAGAATTCGATGCGCACGGGCAGGCCGATGCCAAAACCTGATTCGTCGCCGGAAGCGGCGATCGCGAGCCGTACTTCGTGGGGGCCGAGCGTCGGCCAATCGTCCGGGTCACGATCTTGCAAGATGCGGGTTCGGGCGTCGGCGCGGAGCACACCACGGAGGATCCAGACCGGCGCGTCATCGACTTTGCCATGGGTAAGACGCAGGTCGTAGTCCTGGGCGACGGTGTCGAGCAATTCGGCCAGGCCACCCACGCGCAACCAGGGTGGCACGGTCTGGGCTGGCTGGCGGGCGTTTGGTGTGGTTCCGGTCGATGTCAGGGTTGCAGGCACCTGACGCTTTCCCAGCAGGGGATCGATCGGTCGGGTCAGTTCTTGATGGATCTCCTTGATCCGTCCGACGTCCACGCGTCGGAGGGTAATCTCCTCACCGACTTGGGAGCGGAACCAGGCGAGTTTTCCGTCTGAAATCTGTCGCAGTTCGTGTCGAGAATCGCCATCGTGGATGGTCATTTCGAGGCTCAGTCGCCCGCTCCCCTCACCACTCTGTTCGTAACGACCGATCCCGACCACCTCGCGTCCTCCGACCCAAATTCGCTGTCGCAGTTTGGCGTCGAAAGCGTCTCCCATCGCCAATCGTTCGAGGGTTCGCGCGACCAGCAGCGTCGGTTGGTTGTTGCTCGAAGGGCTGGTGGAAGTGGTGGCAGCGACCGGTTGGGCGAGACCGAGCGGCAGGGTTGTCAGTACGAGCAGGCTGGTTAGCAAGCAGGTGAGCAGGCCTAGCGTGCCGGGTTGCCACCACGGTTTGCGGCGGCGCGTCAGTCGGGGTATCGGCGACCGTTCCCCCGCAACGCGATCGGTGGCGGCGGGGGACTGGGCGATCTGCGGTGCCTCAAGTGCCCGGTTGAAGATGTGTGGGGTGTGTCGGATCAGTTTCATGGATCGGTTGTGCCGATTTTGTCAAAGAATCCGATTCTGTTGAACCGATGGAGGATGTCGGGAGCAGGTGTGCCGGGCTTGTCCGGCTTTCCTTGACGGCAGCGCATGTTAGGCCGTTGAGCGAAGGCGAGTCCAGGCAAATATGAACCCGCAGCGCAAGACGGTGAAACGCGAATGGATCCGTTGAGCGAAAACCATTTTATTCGCAGACACGATTACGGCGACGGCCGAGCATCACCAAGGATGGCCAACCGAGGCCGGGGGAAATCAATGAGACGCCCTGTCACCCACTTGCCGCTGCTGGTCGCGGCGGCCACCATGGCCACTGGCTGTGTGCCAGTACGACACAACCTGCCGCCCGAGCAGCGGTTGATGGAACCCGGCCCGGGGGTCGGCGGTCCTGGACCTGGTGTTCTTGGTCCGGTTCCCGTCCAGCCCGGTCCCGGAATGATGCCTGGAATGATGCCCGGTGGATATCCGATGGGCATGTTGTCCGGCGACGGACCGGAAGGGTCGGTTGCCGGCGGTCCTCGCGGTGGCGAGATCGCCCAAGCCGGTTTCCGTGGTCACCCCGGCGGACTGATGACGGCTGACGGCAACTGTCCCAACGGCGATTGCGGCCCCGGCGGGCTGATGGGGATGCACGGCCTGGTCAACGGCGGCAGCATTCCTCCTGGCGGTGGCGTGTTGCCCGGCGGCATGATGATGCCGGCGGTTCCGCCTGCCGTGCAAGTCACGTTCGGGATGCCCGAGTCGATGCAAGTTCGCTACGACGCGACCGGCAGTGGCGGTTTCGATAGCGAACCGTTGATCGTGCCGGCTCGTCAGAACTTCCCGCAGGGAGGCTTGTATCGGGTCAAAATCACGAACATCCGCGGCCGTGAGGGCGTGGAATTGTACCCGACCATCGAATTGGCCCACGCCAACCCGCGGACCGGAGCTTACCTGGCGCACAACTCGATTCCGATCCAGTTCACGCAGGAAGATTTCGACCAGGTGTTGTCCGGCAATTTTGTGACCAAGGTGATCTACCTGCCGGATCCGGACTTCCAAGGTCCTGCGCTGGCCGGCATCGACACGATCGTCAGCACACGGTTGGACCCGGGCGTCGATCCGATCGTCGAAGCCGACCGTCGGGGATCGATCCTGGCGATCATCCGGTTGGGTGACAAGGATATCGAGATGGCCGGTGCGGGCGAGGGCGGTATCGGTGGCGGGATGTTCCCGAACGCCGCAGCCTATGCCGGAATGCCGCTGCCGTTTGCACCGGCGATGAGTCAGGGGTGTGCCCCGGACGGGATGGCTCCGCGCAGCGGCAACGGTAACGGAAATCCGAACCTGCCAGGTTTGCCGGGTATGGTTGCCGGTGTGACGGCTCCGCAGTGGGGCATGCCGATGTCGGGAACACCGATCGGGTTGCCCGGACCGCCGCACATCCCGTTGGGTGGACCGGCCGGCTTGAAGCGGCACGTGATCAAGAATCACACGCCGATGCACATGCCTCAGCCGGTCAACGACATTCGGATGGATGTGCGTCAAGCCCCGGGCATGAGCTATCCGAACCCGGTCAGCCGGATTCACATGACCGAGCAGAATGTTCACCCGGGCATTCCGCACACCCGGCCGCATGCGGACCACGCCAGCCAGCGGGTCCACTGATCACCGGCTGATGGGTTCGGCCAGCGGGGCGATCCGACTGAGGATCGCCCCGCGGGGCCAACCGATGAACTCAAGTCGGATCGGTTTTCAGGGTTGCGGCGAGGACGCGACCTTTTTCGGTTTACCCCCGGCGAATCATCGCTGACTCGAACGCTCGTGACGGATCACGAGTCACCCCAACGGCAGGCAGAATCGATGCGAGCACGACGCAGCGGACCGCGATCGCGAACCGGTGGGATGTTCTGGGTCGGTTTGGCGTTAACATTCATCGGGATGTCGCAGGCCGGTTCGGCCTGGTGCCAAGTGGGAGGCGGTTTGCCCTCGCCCGGAGGTGCCGGCGGGGGGATCCACCGCATCCTTTCGGTCGACAGTCCGCCGGGGGATATCGGCGGGGCTCGTTTGCAGCGAGGCGGGGCGGTCGCCGGCTACTTTCAGCCGGTATCGTTCCGCGGGCCGGGGGAGACGGCCTTTGCGTTGGCGGTGGACGGCGTTTTTCAGCCGCCCAACGATTCGCAGCAATCCTTGCACGCGGGATTGTTGATCGGCGCGGTGTATCGCTTTCGGGTCACCTCGATCCCAGGCTTTGAAGGGGAAGAGTTGTTCCCGACTTTGGAAGTGATCGATCGGACGTATCCCCCTCATCACTTGGCCGTGCGGTATCCGATCCCGATCGAGTTGGACTTGGATGATTTGCGAGACGCCTTGTCGGGCTTGATGGTCACTCGGGTGATCTATTTGGAGGACCGGGCGGGGGCGTTGGCGTTTGATGCGGGTCCGGATTCCCCGATCACGCTCGACGTGCCTGCTTACCAAGACCCGCTCCATACCGCTGACACGTTGGGGCGACCGGTCGCGATCTTGCGAATCGGTTCGGTTTTGCCGCCGAGCCATGAAAGCCTCCTTCCGCAGTTTTTTTTCGGTTATCCCGCCTGGGTCTCGATTCAGCCTGAGGCTGTCGAGCCGGCGCCGGGGGCGCCGTTGCCGGAGGGGCGGTCTGCGGCTCCAGCGGCCCCGTGATCGCGATTCTGATGTCGAAAACGAATTCAACCGACCACGCCACAGGGCCAAACCCGATGCGCATCGAGCGAAACTGGCTACGAGCCGACCGACAGGGCCAAGCAAATGCGGCGGCGCGTTGGTCCACCGGGTTGGCGTTGGTCGGCATCACCTGGTTGGTCCCGTTGGTCGGCTGCGGTGGCGGGCATCGCACGACGGTCTTGTCCGAGGTTGTCGGGCGGGGACCGCTGGCCAATCCGTCTGCGCCGGCCTTTAGTAGCGAGCAACCGCACCCAACCCGTTCGGTGGTGGCTGAGCCTCCGCGGATCGAGTCCGCTCGTCCGACCGTGGCACAGGCCGCCGAGTCGGCTGGCGCCGCTGGTTATTCCGGTGACATCCGCCAGGCGGGATATGGCGAGATGGAAGGCGGCCAAGCGGTCAGTCGGGCGGGCGCGGTGGCGTCACCGGGTTGCCCGTCGGGGCACTGCGTTGCTGGCGGGGGGGCGTGCTGGGCCTGTGCGTCGGCCCGTCAGGGTGGACTGGGGATGGCAGCCGCCGGCTCGTTCTGTCCTCCGGGAGCAGCAGGCTACCCAGGGCCGGGCTGGGTCCCGAATCCCCAAGGGATCGATCCGAACGAGTTTCTGTGCAACGGCGATGACGCGCCGCCACCGGCACGGGCGGCTGCCGGTGACCGGATCGTCGGGGTCGGTTTGGAGGACACGGTCGCTCGGTACACCACGGAACGGGGGGATGTCCATGTCGAACCGAGCAACCGGGTCTGCGTCTACGCGCCTCGCTTCGGGACCGTGCGACGTGTCACGGGGGCGGAACTGGGCGAACTGGCCGTTGGCACCCGTCGGGTAGCTCGTCAGGATGGCCCGATCGGGATCGACCGAGAGCTACCTGGGTTGGCGGTCACCGGTCGAGATCGGCCCGGGCGGAACGATCGGACGCGTGGTCCGGATGCGTTGCGGGCAAGGGATCGTGGCGTGCCGATGGAGAACGTGTTGCAACCGCTGTTGGCGGCCGAGGTTTTGGAGTTGCTCGCCAACCTATCGATCATTCAACGCGGCGAGCTGATCCTCGACGACTTGCCGTTGTTGGAACGTTGTGTCGAGGCGGCTATCACGTGGTCGGTTGACGAGGAAGTCGCCGCGGTGGTCGCGGGTCAGACGGCCGCGACGGTCATTCGAGATCAGGTCGCCCGAGAATTGGTGGTTTACGAGTTCCCCGACGGTAGGCTGCGGATCTGCAAGGTCGCGGACCGGGCCGACGCGGCGCCAGGGGACACGGTCACTTTCATGTTGCGGGTCGACAACGTCGGCGATTCGCCACTGCGAGACATTGTGATCACCGACAGCCTGACGACACGCTTGGCTTACGTGGAAGACAGTCAGGTCAGTTCTCGGGAGGCAGAGTTTTCGGTGATCGAAAACGAAGGCCAATCGTTGCGACTGACCTGGAAGTTGGCCGGTGAGTTGAAGGTTGGCGAAGGGGCGACGATCGAATTCAAGTGCCGGGTTCGATAGCACTCGGATCGGCAGTTCGTTCGCAAGCGGTTAAGATCGAGGTTCTCACCCGCGGGCCAACCGCGGCTCCACCTCGCTGATCTTTAGGTTGTGTTGCGTGACGACATGTTTGGTAACCGGCGGTGCGGGCTTCATCGGCTCCCACCTGAGCCAGCGGTTGTTGGGATCGGGGCACCGCGTCCTGATCGTCGATGACTTGTCAACGGGCCGGGACGATAACTTGGCGACGTTCCGCGATCATCCTGGGTTGGAATGTGTTCGCGGGTCTGTCGAAGACCCGCAACTGGTCGCCGAGTTGGTCGACCGGGCGGACGTGGTCTATCACCTGGCGGCCGCGGTCGGCGTGGCGTTGATCGCCCGGCAGCCGATCCAGACGATCGAGCGAAACATCTTCCCGACGAAGTTGATTTTGGAGCGGTTGGGATTGCGAGCGTCACGAGGCGAGGCGGTTCCCTGCTTCATCGCCAGCACCAGCGAGGTCTACGGCAAGAATCCGAAAGAGGTCTGGTGCGAGGAAGACGATTTGGTTTTCGGTGCGACGACGAAGCCCCGATGGAGTTACGGCGTTTCCAAGGCGATCGATGAGTTCTTGGCCTTAGCGTTTCATCAACAGCTCGGCGTGCCGGTCGTGATCGGGCGATTTTTCAACGTCGTCGGCCCACGCCAGACGGGTGCTTACGGGATGGTGTTGCCCAGGTTCGTCGAAGCGGCGCTGGCGGGCCGTCCGTTGGTCGTGCATGACGACGGCCGTCAGGTCCGATGTTTCGCCCACGTGGACGACGTGGTGGAGGGGGTGGTCCGTTTGATCGAGACGCCGGCTGCCGCTGGAAGGGTTTACAACATCGGCAGTGACCAACCGGTCTCGATTTTGGAACTGGCGCAGCGGGTGATCGCGCGAGTCAATCCGCAGGCGACGATCGAGTTTCAATCCTACTCGGCTGCTTACGACGAATCTTTCGAAGACATCCGGCGGCGCGTTCCCGATTTGACGCGGGTTCGCTCGGCAATCGGGTATCGGACGACTCGCGGTTTGGACGAGATCATCGACTCGGTCGCGGCGGCGCTGCGTCGCTAGCCGGGTGTCGTCAGCGCGGTGCGATCCGCTGGGCTCGGGATCCGATTGCCGGCGACCGGCCCGTCGCCATTTAGCGATCACAGCCCGGCTCGCATCGTCCGGTGCGGATCGCCTGGTGGCGGTTGGGTGTCGGTGCCTGCGAAGTCCGGTGGACCGGCAGGTCGACGGTTATCGGATGGCGGCCGGGCCGTGGAGTGGCGAAGGCGCATGGCGAAGCGGTTTTCTCGGTCGCTCCGCCGCGGCCTGGGGCTTTTTGCTCATCGGTGCGGCCTGTCCTGCCGAAAATAACGGTATCGCGGATCGGGCGGGTCGTCGGGCGGTTTCGGATCGTCACGACTGCCAATCCCATACCGCCATCTTTCGAAGCAATGGTCGCACGCATCCTGGGGGGATACGCGATGGTACGTTACCTTGTCCTGGCCGCCCTGCTAACCGGTTCCGCGGTCGCGGCCGGCTCTGCCGCAGCGGAACAGCACGCTTATGGCCGCAACTGGGGTGGGGGCAACGGTTCGATCGACTGGAACCGTTTTTACCACTACCCGTACGTCTATTATCCGCAGAACTTTTACGGGCCGGAGTACTACAAGAGTGCCGACAGCCTTTATCACCGTTATCCGGCGGAGATGCGGATTCCGGTCTACAATAAGAAGTGGCACAACGAGTATCCGTCCAACCGACGGTTCCACAGTGGCCACCACTTCATCCTGGATGTCTTTTGAGCGGCTGCGGTCGGTTTGACGTGTGGCACGCGAACCGACCATGTCGCACGATCCATCGCCTCCACCGGTTCGATCAGCCGCCTTCCGCCGGGCGGGAAGGGACTTGGTCAAGGGTTTGGATGCCTGCGGCGAGGTGGCTTGGGCGCTCGATGCCCAGCGAACGTTGATCTATCTCAACCGGGCCGCTCAGGCTTGGCTGAGCGTGGGTGATGATTCGTTGCTGGGGCGAGTTTGCCATCCGGGCAGCGAGATCGGCTCGAGGGTCGACGCGTTGACCAGCTGCTTGTCGCCACCTGCTGGGCTCGGCGTCGGGGAAGCGTTGACGTTGACCGTTTGTCCGCCGGACGGCGTTGCCAAGCGGGTTCGGATACTCCGCTGGGGTGAGTCGCCGGGTGGCATGTATTTGGCTTGGGGCGGGGCGTCCGATCGACCGTCCGAATCGGTGGAAGCTTGGGACGCGTCTCGGATGCGGGATTGGCTCGCCGCATGGCGGCAAGGCCAACTCGACTTGGGCGGCGCACTCACGGCCGGTGCTTCGCCATCGGCGGTTCGGCTTCGAGGGCAGATCTCGATCGCGGCGACAACCCGGCAACCGTTCGCGATCGTCGGTCCGACGGGATGTGGGGGCGAGCGGATCGCCCGTCGGATCCATGCTCATTCATCGACGGGAGCCGAAGGGGGCTCCCGTTTGGGCGCGGTAGCCAACGACGACCCGTTCGTGGTTGTGGACATGCCGTTGATGGATGCCGAACTGTTGGCGGCGACGCTCTCACCGGCGGCCGCTCATTTGGCCGGCAATCCGCCGGGTGCGGTCACTTTGTTGCTCCGGGGCGTGGACGAATCGCCCATCGAGATTCAGGACGGAGTGATCGAATTCGCGGCACGTTGGGGCGAATCTCTCAGAGTGGTCGGTCTGTTTCGGACCGAGGTCGCTGGCGGGCTGAAGGCGGGCCGGGTGTCGGTCGCGATGGGGCTCGCCATGAGCCTGCTCGAAATTCGGATCGACCCGCTCGCCTCACGGATCGCGGACCTGCCATTGATCGCCACGGCGCTCGTTGACCGGCGGCATGCTGCGGGCGAAGGGATCGGCGAGCGTCTCGGTCGAGCGGCGACCGATCGGTTGCTTGGGTATCCGTGGCCGGAAAACTTCGACGAGCTCGATGCGGCTTTGCGCCAGGCCGTTGCGGCCAGTCGATCGGCGGTCATCGGAGCTGACGACTTGCCGCTGGCGATTCGGACGTACCGACCTCGCGCGACCTCACCGAGGGGGGTGATCACCGAGGGACTCGACGAATCGTTGCGGCGGTTCGAATTCGAACGCATCTCTGCGGCGGTCGAGTTGTGTGGTGGCAACCGCAGTGAGGCTGCGCGGCGGTTAGGAATCAGTCGCGCCCGGTTGATTCGGAGGTTGGGAGAAACCTCCGCCGGTCAGGCGGCGAACGGTGGGCCGACAGCGGGGCCGGCAGCCTCATGAACGGTTCGGCGGATGCGACCGGCGTGATTTGGCATGTCATCGAGTCGGGGGACCGTTGGCATCAGACGCTCCGGGGACTCGGGGCTGCCGGCTGGCTGAAGTCGCCGCGAGCAGAACATTGGCGTCCGGGGCAGCTCGACGGGCTGCTCGCGCGGCTCGACGAGTTTGCGAACACACGTCAGGTCGTGGTGTGGGAAGTTCCGGCGGCGCCCGACCGGTTCGTCGAAATTTTGGCGGGGGTGGCCGGAATCCGTGATCGCCATGGTCGGGTGATTCAAGTCGCGCATCCGGAGGGGGAAGGTTGGACACGTTGGCAGTGGCATCAGGGCGGCCTGGTGCTGCAGGAGGTCGGCGTGTCGGTCCTGCTGGCCGATCTCTGGTCACTACGAACGATCGCCACCCGGCTTGGCTGACAGGGTTGTGCGGTCTCCAATGGGGCGAGCATTTTTTCGTCTTCGTGCCTTGAGCATAGGAAACTCGCCCTCATGACAGTTGCTACGCCGAAATCGCTTCGCCGTGCTATCGCCGATTTTCCCGATCCGGAAACGGGGCGTGGTTTGGAAGCGATGGGTCAGATCCTGGACGCGGTGGTCGATGAGCACGACGCGCGGGTCACCGTCGGCTTGACCACGCACAGCTTGCCGATCGCCGAGGAGGTTCTCCAGGCGATCGTCGACCGGATCGCGGCCACGCATCCGGGGTTGGTCGTTCACGCCGACGTCGCGCCGCACCCGCGGCCTCCTGCCAGGTTAGGTCAGGTCGGTCTGCGGATCAAAAGTGTCGTGCTGGTCGGCAGCGGCAAGGGAGGGGTCGGCAAGAGCACGGTGGCTGCGGGTGTGGCATTGAGTTTGCGCAGGTTAGGTGCGCGTGTCGGCCTGATGGATGCGGACGTGTACGGCCCCAGCATCCCGCAGTTGCTCGGGCTGGAGGGCCGACCCGAGATCAATGCCCAGAAGAAGATCGAACCGATTCGGTTGGGCGATGACTTCCCGGTGATGTCGATGGGGTTCTTGATCGAGAAGGACCAAGCGGTGATTTGGCGTGGCCCGATGTTGCACGGTTCGATCACGCAGTTCCTCGGGGACACGCAGTGGGGGGAACTCGATTACTTAATCATCGACATGCCGCCGGGGACGGGCGACGTGGCGTTGACGTTATCGCAAGCGATTCCGATCGCCGGAGCGATTGTCGTTTGCACGCCCCAAGAGGTCGCGTTGTTGGATGCGATCAAGGCGGTCAGCATGTTTCGCAAGGTCGGCATCCCGATCCTGGGGATGGTCGAAAACATGAGCGGCTTTCTCTGTCCCGATTCGGGCAAGACCTACGACATTTTCGGCCGAGGCGGGACACGGGATAAGGCGGGTGAGTTGCAGGTGCCGTTTTTGGGAACGTTGCCGATTGACATCGCGTTGCGGGTCGCCGGTGACGAGGGGCGGTTGGCGGAATTGATCGAGCAAGATGAACGGGCGCGGGCGCCACTGGATGGGATCGCGCGGGCGTTGGTACGGGGCTTGGCCGGACAGGCGCAAGCGACACCGAGTCGTCCGCAGTTGCCAACGCTCTGACCGAGCGTCGCGGGTGACGAACGGCCCGTATCAAGCAAACAGGCCCCGTCGAATCGCTTCGACGGGGCCTGTTCGATTTCCGGAATGGCCGTCACGAGGACGGCGATCGGTCGGAGGTTACGACGAAGCCTTCTTCTTTTTCTTCGGAGCGGCTTTCTTGGTCGCAGCTTTTTTAGTCGCGGCCTTTTTCACGGCAGCCTTTTTGGGAGCCGCTTTCTTGGGAGCTGCCTTTTTGGTGGCAGCTTTCTTGGTCGCGGCCTTCTTCGGCGCCGCCTTCTTGACCGACGCCTTCTTCACCGCTGCCTTCTTTTTGACCGCTGCCTTTTTGGGAGCGGCCGCCTTCTTGGTGGCGGCTTTTTTCACTGCTGCTTTCTTCTTGGCCACGTTGTTCCTCCGCGAAAAGGAAGTGGATGGCGGATTCAAGTGATTCGCTCGCTCCCGCGAGAGAATCACCGGCCACGAACCGCCAATCGGAAAAATGGATCGGAGGAGATCGCCGAGCACATCCGCGTGATCGGAAAGTCGATCTATTTCGATCCGTAAACTGCGGATAACTGTACGCGATAGCAATAATTAAGCAACATGATTTCCACAAAAAAATGACGCACCGAAGGGATTATTTTTAGCCGGTTTGCGTCGCCGACTGGGCCGTTTTTGATGCGGCCGGAGGGTCACCGCCAGCCGTGTCCGCCTTGCGTAGCTTGGTAATTGTCGATGCCCATCCAGACGAAGAAGATGGCCAGAAAAGTCTGCCCCGACTGGTAGGCAAAGATCGCGACGGCGGCGGCTGCGATCACGCCGAGCCAATGGGCTTGGGACGGGTGCCCGCCGCCCAGCGAAATCAGCGACTGCGCGATCCGTCCGCCGTCCATCGGCAGCACGGGGATCAGGTTGAGCAAGCCCCAGAAGATGCTCGGCAGGACGAAGAAGTTCACCAAGGCGTAGGAGGCTGCGGTTTCGAGTTCGGCACCGTCCATCCGTTCGCCCCAAGCGGCAAGTGGTGCGGGCATCGCTTCTAAGGCGGCGACACGATAACCGGCGAACCAGACGGCGAGGACCAGCAAGACCGCGGCGCCGATTTGGAACGCGGGGCCTGCCGCGGCGATGATGAGATTTTGTGTCGGGCTGAGCCGCATGCCCCAACCTCCGCGAGAGCCGATCGGGATCGCCAGGCCGCCGAAGTGGTAGAGCAACACCGAGGCTTCGATCCCGTAGCGACGAAACGCGATCGCGTGCCCCAGTTCATGGATCAGGATCGAAGCCAAAATGCAGGCTGCCCAGATCGCCAAAAGTGGGAAGGTGCCGGGGCTATCCGCGCCGAAGTCGAAGTCGACACCGCGAGCCCAGTTGTACCCCAGTACGATCGCGATCAACCAAAAGGTCCAGGCGATGCGAGTTTGGAAGCCGAGAATCGAGAAACGGAGGTCGTAGGGGGATTCGCCCGGTTGTTGAAACAGCATCGGGATGGAGCTTTGGATATCATCACGTCGGTCGTCCGCATGTGGCGGGGTCCGGCGGGATTGGGGCAAGGGGTTGTTCGGAGCGAACGGTCGTCGATGGTCACGCTAGCCTTCACCGCAGGCATCCTGTTTGGTCCCGATTTGGTCGGTGGCCGACTGGAAATCGTCGCAGCGGTTATGGTCGGGGTGAACCGGGGCTTCCGCAGGGCGGGTGCGGCATGAAGCCATCCTCCAGCGAGCCGCGGTGGTATCGAGCGCGGTCGCGGCCGCTGAGTCTGCGGCGGCAACCGATGATAACGCTTGCGGCGGCCGGCGCGATGGGCATCCTGGCCCAGCGGGCGGTCGGATTTTCGGCTTGGGCTTGGGTCGGGGCCGCAGGGCTGGCGATGATCCTCAGTTCTCGGGCGGTTGGCGGTCGCAGGTGGGCCGGCGTGATGTTGCTGGTTGCGGTCGCGATGGCGATCCGCTGGCAGGCGGACGAGTCGGCTTACCGCCGTGCGACCTTGGCAACCCGGGTGGCAGAGGAGTCGGGGCCGGCGGTGCTTCGTGGTCAGGTCCGCGGTTTGGTGCGACGAACGGCGAAACCGGGCGGCCCCCGCGATGCGGCCGATAGCCCTTGGCAGACACGTTTCGAAGTTCGGATCGATCAGGCCCGTGACGGCGTCGAATGGGTCGCGTGCAGCGGTGGGTTGGCGGTGATCGTCGAGGACGACGCGGAACAGGTTCGCGCGGGCGACCGGTTGCAACTGTCCGGTCGGTTGTCGGCGATCCGACCACCGAGCAATCCCGGCGTGTTCGACTGGCAGGAGCTGGCGCGAAATCGCCACGAGCACGGACGATTGGTCGTTGATTCGCGGCAACAAGTTGAGGTGCTGAGTCGTGCCTGGTGGTCGGTCGCGGGCGTTGCCGATCGGTTGTCGCGACATGGCGAACGGACGTTGCGGGACAGCTTGGGGGGTGACACCGGTCCGCTGGCCGCGGCCTTGGTGGTCGGTCGCCGCCAGGCGATCGATCACGAGTTTCAGGATCGGTTGTTGGAGACGGGCACGATCCACCTGCTGTCCGTCAGCGGACTGCATTTGGGGATTGTCGCGTTGGCGTTGCACTACGTGGCGATCCTATTGGGGTTGCCACGACCGGCGCAGTTGGGGTTCGTCGCGGTCTGTTGCTTAGCATTCGTCGCGATCACGGGGGCGCGTCCGCCGGTGATCCGAGCGGCGATGCTGGTCGGCGTCGTGCTGCTGGCGCGGTACAGCGAGCGTCAAGATTCGCCACTCAATTCACTCGCGGTCGCAGCGCTAGCGTTGTTGATCATTCGGCCTACAAATCTGTTTCAGGTTGGCGTCCAGTTG
This sequence comes from Planctomycetaceae bacterium, assembly GCA_007694185.1. Taxonomy (GTDB): domain Bacteria; phylum Planctomycetota; class Planctomycetia; order Pirellulales; family Pirellulaceae; genus UBA6163. The sequence continues at coordinate 154,584 of RECD01000135.1, read as the reverse complement.
TCTTTTGTCGCCGTCGCGGCCCTGTTCCTGTGTCGGCGACGCAGTGACCCGTTGACCGAGCAATTACGAGCCGAGGACGAGTTGGATCGGTTGCTGTCGTCGACCCGTGGGCCGATTCGCAGGCGTTGGGATCGGTGGAGCGGAAAGGTGGGCGATGCGTTGTGGTTCAGCCTCTGTGTGACGCTCGCGACCACGCCGTTGGTGTGGCTGCATTTTCACGTCGTCACGCCCGTTGCGGTCGTCGCGAACGTGATCTTGGGCATCCCGTTGTCGATCGGACTGATCAGCGGCTTGTTAGCCGTTTGCGTCGGCTGGGTAGGCTTGCCGTTGGCGACCCCGATCGGCTGGATCTGTCACGCCTCGCTATGGCTGATGCAGATCGTGATCGGTTGGGCGGCCGACCTACCGCTTGGGCATTTTTGGTTGCCCGCACCGCCGGGTTGGTGGGTGCTTGCCTATTACGTCGCGGTGATCCTGGGTTTAGCGTTGCTTCCGCCGGCGGGGCGATCCCGCGGTCGGGTGTTCGTGATCGGGTCGCTGGCGTGGTGCCTGATCGCTTGGTGGTTGGCGACATCGCCGGCGCGGCAGCACGATCCCGACTTGACGGTGACATTTTTGGATGTGGGGCATGGGACGGGGGTCATCGTCCGGTCGCCGGACGGACGGACGATGCTTTACGACTGCGGCTCGCTGGGCAACGTGAATCATTCGGCGCGGGGTATTCAGGAGCCGCTGTGGGCCTTGGGTTTGACGCGGATCGACAGGGTGTTGTTGTCCCATGCAGACGCCGACCACTACAACGCCTTACCCGGTTTGTTGCGTCGATTTGAGGTCGGGGAGCTCGTCGTTCCGGTCGGCATGCTGGAGGTCCCCAAGGAGGGGCTGGTGCCGATTCGCGAGGCGATTCGGAGGGCCGGCGTGCGGGTGCGGGAGGTTTCTAGCGAGGCCCCCTTCTTAGCCGAGGATGGGTCGATCGAGGTGTTGCATCCGCCGCGCGTGTGGGTACCGGGGAATGACAACGCCAACAGCCTGGTGATCAGCCTGCGGCACGCCGGTCAGGTCGTGATTCTGCCTGGCGATATCGAGTCCGCCGGGCTAGAGCGGTTGGTCGAGTTGCCGCGACCGCGGCCGGGTGGACTGTTGATGGCGCCGCATCACGGCAGCCTCACGCTGGACAACCGGGCGATGCTCGATTGGGCGCGGCCGCGGGAGGTCGTCGTCAGTGGCGGGACACGGGCGAATCGGCCTGAGGTAGCGGAGATCTTGGGGGAGCGTGGCAGCGGCGTGCACATCACGGCGCGAGACGGCGCGATCCGGGCGCGGCTGTCTTCGGCCGGGATCGAGATCCGCAGTTGGCTGCGAGACCCCTGGTGATCGCTGGCGTTGGTGATCGCCGGCAGGGTTGATTCTGGGGCGGTGATGCTTGGATAGCGATCCGGTTCGTGTTAGTCTAACCGCCGCCGTTTGACTTGCCTGCTCCTTCCCTCCGCCCGAGCCTGCCATGCGTTTCGCGCATCTGATCTGTTTGACTTTGTCCCTTTCCGCCTTGGCCTGGCTGCCATTTGCCGGCGGTTGTGGTGGCGGCCAGCGGGAGTTCATCAGCTTGGGGACGGCTCCCGTTGGCGGTGTTTTCTACACGGTCGGCAGCGCGATCAGCGAGGTCGTCAATGAGCATCGTGGGGAGTCGAATTGGCGGGTCAGTGCTGAGTCGACCGGCGGGTCGATGGAGAACATTCGGCTATTGACCCAAGGCAAATTGCAATTCGCGATGTCCAACTCATCGATCACCTATTTCGCCGTTCGTGGCGAAGGGGATTGGGAGCAAGCCCATGACGTGCGGGCTGTGATGACCTTGTTTCCCAATGTGGCGAACTTTGTCACGCAAGCCGATTCGGGGATCGAGTCGATCGCCGATTTGCGCGGTAAACGGGTGTTTCTTGGTCCCGAGGGGGCGGGGTTCGAGTACTTCGTCAATCCGATCCTGGCCGCACATGGGATGAGCATCGCCGACCTGGAGCCGCGATACGGCAGTCAACAGAGTGCGGTCGATCTGTTGGGCGACGGGGCGGTGGTGGCAGCGATGATCGGTGGGGGCGTCCCCAACCCGGCGCTCTCGCAGATGGCTCAAGCCAACCCGATCCGGATGGTCCCCTACGACGAAGCCGCCAAAGAAAAGTTGATCGCCGATTACCCGTTCTTCGAAGCCGCGATGATCCCCGGCGGCACCTATGCCGGATTGGACGAAGACTTTCAGGGGTTGAATGTCGGCTCCGCTCACCTGATCACGCACGCCGACACCGACGAGCAGTTGGTCTACGAGTTCACCAAGAAGATTTTCGAAAACCGGGAGCAGATCGCGAGTCGGCACCGCGCGGCGAAGGACATCCGGGCGGAAACGGTCTCGGTCGCAAACGGGACGGAGTTTCATCCGGGCGCGTTGCGGTTTTATGCCGAGATGGGTGCCGATTCGACCACGGTGGACCATGACTGAGTCGGACGGCGAGGAGCCGTTGCAGTCCGCGGGCAGGAGGTGGGTGGTTGCCGCCTTGGCCGTGGCGTTGTCGCTTTACGTCTTGGTCGAAGTCAACTTTTCCTTCCTGTCACCGCTCAAGGAGTTGGCGATCTTTGGCGGGTTGGGACTCGTGTTGTGCTTCCTGAGCTTCCCGATCCATCCGAGCTGGGAGTATCGCCGGTGGGCGATGGTCTTGGACTGGGTGCTGGTCGGTCTCGCGACGGCTTGTACCGGCTATTTGTTGTACTACGGTTCGGCACTTGGGCAGCGGGCGGGGATCTATCAAACGCCGGACCTGGTGGTCGGGGCGATCGGGTTGCTGCTGGTTTTGGAAGCCACCCGGCGATCGATCGGTTTGGCATTGCCGATCTTGGCCCTCGTGTTTGTTATTTACGCCCACGAGGCGGTTGCCCGGCAGTTGCCCGATTGGCTGTTTCCTCATCGCGGTCAGGATTTTGGCGACTTGATCGGCCAGACCTATTTGCGGACCGAGGGGGTGTTCGGCACTGCTTTGGGCGTGATGTTCCGTTACGTTTTTCTGTTCGTGTTGTTCGGCGCTTTTTTGCAAGCCAGCGGTGCGACGGGATACATCATCGCGCTGGCGACCCGATTGTTCGGCAGCAAAGCGGGGGGGCCGGCGAAGGTGTCGGTGTTGGCCAGCGGCTTGATGGGATCGTTGTCGGGCAGTGCGGTTGCCAACGCCGCGACGACCGGCACGTTCACGATCCCGTTGATGAAGAGCATCGGATTTCGGCCGCATATCGCGGGGGGGATCGAAGCCGCGGCCTCCTCGGGTGGTGCCTTGGTCCCGCCGGTGATGGGGGCGGGGGCTTACATGATGCTGGAGATCATCAACCGCAACCCTCCGGTCACCTATCTCGAAATCGTTAAAGCGGCACTGATCCCCGCGATCTTGTATTACCTATCGATTTTTCTGTTGGTCCATTTCTACGCGAAGCGGATCGATGAGAATCCGGAGGAGGCGGCATCGCCGAGCGGAGCGAACGGTTCAACCGGTTGGTCGGCGGGTGGTGATGTGCGGTCGGGCGAGCCACCGGACGACGAGTTCGGTTTGGGAGTCGCGCCGGCGGCGACATCGATATTCAGCCTCGAGGGACTGACTTTCTTTGGCGCCTTGGGCAGCCTGATGGTCTTTTTGGTCATGGGCAACTCGCCGTTTCGGTCCGTCACATATTCGTTGGCGTTCGTGATGGCGATGATCTTGGCCAACCCGCGGATCGTCGCTGATGTGTCGGGGCGATTGGCGGGATTTGCGGTTTGGATCGCGGCTGTGTTGGCGGCTCGCTATGCGCTTCCGCTAGCCGGCACTTGGACCGACGCGTTGATTTGGGGGATGGCGATCACGCTGCTGGTCGCGCTCGGGTCCTGCCGTTGGCGGAAGATCGTGTTGTCCGGATTCTTGACCTCGGGCCGGGGCGGGATCCCGCTGATCGTGGCGGCGGCCTGTGTGGGGATCATCATCGGCTTGGTGTCTCGAACGGGTATCGGTACCGGTGTTCCGCAGGCGATCATCCCGCTCGCCGGTAGCAACCTGTTTTTGGCATTGTTGTCGATCATGGGTTGTTCGATCGTGTTGGGGATGGGTTTGCCCTCGGCGGTTTCCTACTTGTTGCTCGCCACCGTGATCGGTCCCGTGTTCGCAGACCCTGCCTTGGGCGTACCGATTTTGGCCGCTCACCTGTTCATCTTTTACTTTGGCATGATGGCGATGGTCACGCCGCCGGTGGCGTTGGCCGCGTACGCGACGGCGTCGATCGCCGGATCGGGCGTGATGCAGACAGGCGTAGCGGCTTTTCGCTTTTCACTCGTCGGGTTCACCCTGCCGTTCATGTTCGTTTATCGCCCGGAGCTCTGCCTGATGTCGGCCGATGGCGGTGCTCCCGAGCCGCTCGCCGTGATGTTAGCGGTCGCTGCCGCCTGCATGGGGGTTTTGTCGTTGGCCGCGGCGATGGCGGGTTACCTGTTCAGCCCGTTGAGTTGGCTTTGGCGGTGCGTATTGTTCGCGGCGGCATCCTGTTCGCTATTCCCCGATTCTTCTGCGGTAGGTGCGTCGAGATTGTCTTGGGTGGACCTGCTCGGTGCGGCGCTACTGCTGATCGTGGCCATCGTCAGTTGGCGTGGGCAGACCGGTACAGGTTCGCCCGAGTCATCACCGGCGCGGGGAGCGGGCTGAGCGGATGTTTGTCTACAAAGTATTGACGCAGGCGATGTGGGCGGAGGCGCAGCGACTTGGTGAGTTTGCCGGGGCGCCAGTCGATTTGCGTGACGGCTTCATTCACCTCTCTGCGGCCGACCAGGTCGAGGAGACGGTCCGGTTGCATTTCGGTGGCCAGACCGATTTGGTGTTGCTGCGGGTCGGGGCGGAGGCGATCGCCGAAGGCTTGAAGTGGGAACTGTCTCGGGGTGGAAAGTTGTTTCCGCATCTGTTCGGGACGCTTCCCTTGGCGGCGATCGAATCGGTGGTTGAACTGCCGTTGGGCGAGGACGGTTGCCATCGTTTTCCTGCGGGATGGGCTGATCACGCCGGGGTCTAAGATTCGGAAAAGTCGACGGATGGTCAGGGCAAACGCTTGACTTGGTCGCGCCGGGATGGCAGCATTTCCGCCTGACCTCCGTTCGTCGGTCGCTTTCTTGACCTTTCGTTCGGGTCGTTCCTTCCTCCGCGGCTTTTCTTCCGATCCGATCCCGACGTTCAGTCCGTCGCCTTCCCCGCGATTCACTCCAGCCATCCGAAGAGTCTTCAGCTATGACCGAGTCCACCGAAAAGCCCTCTTTGCTCATGTTTTGGGGGTGCTTCATCGCCCTGATCACCACGGCGTTCGCGTTCATCACGCGGGCCTTCATGATCAACAACGCGTCGATGTGGCCGCGAGACTTCGGGTTGGACAAGGTACAGGCGCAGGAGTTGTTCGGGGCGGGGATTTGGCCGTTCGCGGTCAGCATCATCCTGTTCAGTCTGGTGATCGACAAAATCGGTTATCGGGTGGCGATGTTGTTCAGTTTCGTCTGCTACGCGGTGTATGCGGCGCTGGCTCTGTTGGCCTATTCGACCGTCAAGGCGGAGGGGTTGACGGGCGAGGGGTTGCTGGCCGCTCAAGCCCGCGGGCTTTTTTTGCTGAAAACCGGCTCGATCATTTTGGGGCTTGGTAACGGGACGGTGGAGGCGTTCATCAACCCGGTTGTGGCCACGATGTTCAGTCGCAATAAGACGCAGTGGCTCAATATTTTGCATGCCGGTTGGCCCGGCGGGTTGGTGCTGGGCGGGTTGATCACCTTGGGGCTTGGATCGGCCGCGACGGACGACTGGCGGTTGTTGATCTACATCATCGCGATCCCGGCGATCGTCTACCTCGTGATCCTGATTCGGTTGGAATTTCCGGTGTCCGAGCGGGTCAGTTCGGGTGCCACCTATCGCGACATGCTCGCCGAGTTCGGTGTGGTCGGTGCCGCGATCGCTTCGTTTCTGGTGTTTCGTGAAATCGGCAACGTGTTCGATTGGCCCGCTGCTTTGGTGTGGGGCTTGATCATCGTTTCCGTTGTGGCCTACGGGGCTTATTGCCGTTCGCTCGGTCGGCCGATGATGATTTTTCTCTGTCTGATCATGATGCCGCTGGCGACAACGGAATTGGGGACGGACGGGGCGATCACGGGAATCATGGAAGAGCCGATGAAGGCTTCTGGTTTCGACCCGTTGTGGGTCTTGATCTACACCTCGGCGATCATGATGGTGCTGCGATTTTTCGCCGGCCCGGTCGTTCGCTGCTTGACCCCGTTGGGCTTGCTGGCGAGTTGTGCAGCGCTCGCGATCGTCGGTTTGTATTGGCTCTCGTTGGCTCAGACTTTCGTCGTGATTTTCGCGGCTGCGACGTTGTATGGGGTCGCCAAGACCTATTTCTGGCCGACGATGTTGGGTGTGGTTGCTGAGCAGTTTCCCAAGGGTGGGGCGGTAACGCTCAACGCCATCGCCGGGATCGGGATGTTGACCGTCGGGATCATTGGCGGGCCGCTGATCGGGGCGATGCAAGAAGACTCGGCACGGGTCGCGATGAAGGAAAAGATGCCGGGCGTGTATGAGCAGATCCAGAAGGAGAGCACTTACTTTCTGGGCGATTACACCGCGGTTGACGATGAAAAGCTGGGAATGCTCGAAGCCGAGCAAGCCGAACAGGCCGGCGATGTGGTCAGGTCGGCCAAACAAGGTGCGTTGGCGAAAGTGACGATCTTCCCAGCCATCATGCTCGTTTGCTACTTGCTGATGATCCTGTACTTCAGGTCGCAGGGTGGGTACAGCGCGGTTCACTTGGCGGCCGTGGGTGATCCGACGCACCCTTCGTTCGGCGAGGGGCCCGGTATCGATCGCGATGTCACGGCGGATGAGGCGATTGCGGACGGGATCGTCGGGCCCAACGAGTGATCGGGTGGCGGCGCGGGTCGATCGGGGGTGTTGCAAGTCGATGCAAACCCCCTGTTTTGCCCAGGCCGTTCTCGTGGGATGTCCGTCGACATTCTGCTTGGCCGAGGCTCTCGGTTTGGCTAGACCCATTCGCTTGGGACCGCTAGGCTAAGGCGCTGAAGGTCGCGTGGGGGCGGACAAAAAGTCCTTGGTCCGTTTCGCGTCGGCCTTGGTGTGGTCATTCCGGTTGGGGGGGTCTTGCGGCCGGGAGATTGTCCCGGGGGCAGGACGGCATTTTTTGCCGAAAATCAGCTGCATGTCGCGATCATTTTTAACTCGCCGCACGATCTTCGGCCTGCCCGGCGCGCTGCTGATTCTGCTTGTATTTTTCTTCCTGTTGCCCTCGGTGTTCCGAGGCGCGCGGCTGGCGATTGCCGGCAAGAAGAACAACATCAAGGACTGGTTGCCCGGCGATTTTCGCGAGACGGTCGAGTTGGACTGGTTCGCCCGTTATTTCATGGGCGAGAGCTTCATCGTCGCGACGTGGGAGGGCTGTACCTCCGAGGATCAGCGGTTGCGGATGTTGTCCGCCAAGTTGGTTCACGAGTCGACGCAGCGGGCGTTACCCGATACCGCGGACCACGAGCGGGCCCGACAGCTGGCGGAGGATTTGCAACTATTTCTTGAGCCGACGGAGTTGGATAATTGGGGTGGGGGCGAAGAGAAATGGTTTTCAACTCCCGCCGGCGATCACTATTACCTGACCCCGGACGGCAAGTTGCATCGTTGGACGGCGGGCAGCAATGCTGTCGGCGGGCTGCTGCGATTCGTTCAACGTCTAACCGGCAGTTATGAGTTGCGAGGCCAGTTTGTGGCGGGCTTCGGCAACCCACCGGGGCCAGACGGTAGCAACGAGTTCTACGACGATCCGACGATGCTGGCCGCGTCCCTGTACCAAACGGTCCAGACGGGCACGGAGATGGTCGACCGATTGGCGGTCGAGGGAGGGCCGTTGTGGCCGATCGACTTCACCGACGCGGATCAGCGCGGTGCGGTCGCGCGCAAGCGAGCGATCGAAAGGCTTACGGGCACGATGTTCGCCCCCGCTTTGCCACCTGGGTTTGACTGGAGTCCTGCGGCGGTTCATGACCTGTTGCCTCCTGAGTCGCGAGCCGACCTGCCCGACGATTTTGATTATCTGGTTCGGCGGACGGTTAAGCAGATCCAAGAGCGATTTGGCGGAGAGTTGAGCGGGTTGCTCGATGCTACGATCGACGAGCAAGCAACGGCCTGGGACGAAATGTGTCAGGCAATCGGGGTGCCGGTGCCGCCCCGGCAGACGTGTGTGTTGGTCACCTTGACCCAATTGGGCAAGGACCATTTGGGTCGGTCGGTCGGTCGTGGTGTGGTCGGCGGCCCTCGCGGTCGGTTGCTGATCCTCGCAGATGAGTCGGGATTGGCGGCCGCGGAGTCGCCATCGATGGCACCGCCCCCGTTTGACAAGGCGGAGCTTGCGCCGGAGGAACGGTTTGATGCCGACGGTCGTCCGCTGCTACGTTTGGGCGGGCCACCGGTCGACAACATCGCGATCGATGAAGAGGGGACGGTCACGCTGGTAAGGCTGGTCGGCTACAGCGGGTTGGTCGGACTGGGGTTGTCGTTCCTCTGCTTTCGCAGTTTCAACGTCACCTTGATGATTTTCACGGTGGGCTTGACCGCGGCCGTGTTGGGTTTGGCGATCAGCCACTGGACCGGGGGGCATGTCGACGCGATTTTGATGACGATGCCGTCCTTGGTGTACGTGCTCGGTTTGTCGGGTGCGATCCACATCGTCAATTACTACCGTGATGAGGTTCGTAAACGCGGCTTGGCCGGAGCGACCGCGCGGGCGACGCATCACGCATTCGCCCCCTGCACGTTGGCGGCGATTACGACTTCATTGGGGCTGATATCGCTGTGTACCAGCAATATCGTCCCGATTTACAACTTTGGGCTTTATTCGGCGGCGGCCGTGATGGCAACGCTGGCCATCCTCTTCACGTACTTGCCCGCCGCTTTGGAAACGTTCCCTCCGGCCTTCGCGTTAGGGAAATCGGGCAAGGCAGACCAGGGGGAAATCGCGAGCGGGTCGGACGCGATCAGCAGCGAACCGGTCGTGATCCGGAACCGGATCGCCGACTTTTGGGCTGCGGTCGGTGGTTGGGTCACGGCTCATAACAGGTTGGTGACGGTCGTCTGCCTTTCGGTTTTCGCCTTGGGCTTGTTGGGTTTGCCCAAGATTCGGACCACCGTCCAATTGCTGAAGCTGTTTGATAGTGAGTCTCGGATCATCTCGGACTACGCGTACCTAGAAAGCCACTTCGGCAAATTGGTGCCGATGGAGTTGGTGGTTCGCGTCCCGCAGGAGTTGGTCTCTCGTCGGTCCACCAATGGGGCGCCCGCTGCTTCGAGGCCCGCCGAAGGCGGGGCGGAGGAACCGGCGGGGCCGTCGGCATCCGACCGCCAATTTTCGACGCATCGGCAGACGCTGACCACGTTGCAACGGGCGGAGGCGATCGGACGGATCGACACGGCGGTTCGCAGGACCTTGGGTGAATCTGGGACGGGTGTCATCGGTCGGACGATGAGTGCGATCACCTTCATGCCGCCGTTGCCGGAGCCCAGCAACTCCTTCTCGCCGGTTCGTAGCAAGTTCGAGGCGGACTTAACCAATTCGCTCGAGGAGCTGAGTACCAGCGATTTCTTCCGGTTCGAAAAGTCCGGCCCGTTTGCCGGTAGCGAGTTGTGGAGAATCAGTTTGCGCGTGGGTGCCCTGAGCGACGTGGACTATGGCCGGTTTGTCGGTGACCTCCGACGGACGGTCACACCTGTGCTCGATGCCTACCGGGCCAGGGAAATGGTCCTGTCGGCCTGCGATGATGCGGTCTTGGGGGTGGGGGCCGACGGCGGTTCGGTGGCAGGCAAGCGCCGTGCGGAACTGCAGGTGGTGTTGCTCGGACATGCTCGTCCGCGAGCGATGGATAGCGAGGACTTCCTGGCGATCGAAGCTTCCGGTGATCGTGACCGAGAGGTGGAGGCGGCGGTCGCGGACGGACGCCAGAGTGATTTGATACGGCCGGACCGCTTGTACGCATCGGCGCTGGGCGAATTGCTGGCCGGTGAACCGATCAGGCCGGCTTTTTGGTTGGACTTGGATGACGAACAGTCGCGGATCAAGCTTGGAGACCCCCGTTGGCAAACGATGTTGGAACGGGCAGATGTGGTCGTTTTGCTCAGTGACCAGAAGGGTTTGGACCCGGCAGTTTTGGCCGGCGAAGCCAAGCGTTTTATCGATGCTCGCCCCGAACGTTTTCCGGTAGCGGAACCGATTCTGGTCGATGGGGTGCCGACGGAGACAAACGCCGGTCCGCTTCAGGCGGTTTACACGGGCATTGTCCCGGTCGTCTACAAGGCCCAGCGGACGCTGCTCACGAGTCTGATCGAGTCGATCGTCCTGGCATTTTTTCTGATCGCCTTCGTCATGATCGCGCTGCTGATCCCCGGCCATTTTCCAGGCTTTCTGCTGCAACCGCGGCAGATCGGATGCGGCATCGTGGCGGGCATGGTGGCGATGGTACCGAACCTCTTTCCCGTGGTCGTGATCTTCGGGTTGATGGGCCATACCCACACGCTGGTCGACATCGGCACCATGATGACGGCGTCGGTAGCGATGGGGGTTGCCGTCGACGACACGATTCACTTCTTGACTTGGTTTCGCCAGCACATCGATCAGGGGATGTCGCGGATCGAGGCTGTGATCGAGACCTACCGACGGGTGGGCGCTGCGATGACCCAAACGACGATCGTCGGCGGTTTGGGGTTGTTCGTCTTTTCGCTCAGCACCTTCACGCCGACCCAGCGGTTCGGGACCTTGATGTTGGTGCTGTTGGCGACGGCGTTGATCGGCGACTTGATCTTATTGCCGGCGCTCTTGGCGGGGCCACTGGGTCGTTGGTTCAAACCGCGACCGTCATCGCACCCATGGAGCGAGGGGTTACCCGAGGGGCTGGAAGAGGCACAGACGGTTGAGCGAACACCGCTGCACGCTTCGGGTGGCGGTGTGGTCGGGGCCCTGGGTACCGCCGAGGGGGTCGTCGTTCCGTCCCCAGAGGACGAGAGTGTCTTGTCGACCTCGACGGCTCACCGGCCACCACCCGATCCGATCGGCAAACGACGCGTCTCCAATCGGTCCGAATCGCTCGACGGGCAGGGTTCAAATTAGGACCGATTCCTTCCGGACCTACACCTCGAAAGGTTTGCCGACGGCGGGCACGATGGGCTCGGCATCGGTCTGGGACCGGACGCGAGCCGCCCACTCGGAGGCGTCTTGCCCGATCGGTGGCCAGGTGTCGTAGTGTGCCGGCGCGACGTTCCGCGGTTGGATGAGCCGGATCGCTCGGATCGACTCCTCGATCCCCATGGTGAACAGGTCGCCGATCGGCAGGATCGCCAGGTCAACGCCATGAGCGTAATGGGCCATGTCGCTGAAGAAGGCGGTGTCGCAAGCGAAGTAGATTCGCTTGTCCGCGATGTCGAGCAAAAATCCGCCCGGGCAGCCTCCGTAGCTTCCGTCAGGGAAGCTGCTGCTGTGCAGGGCAGGGGTCATCGTGACCTTACCCCATGGCAGAGTGAGCGTCCCGCCGGTGTTCATGCCGACGGCGTTCTGGACGCCGTGGTGTTTTTGGAACCACTGTGCGACCTCGAAGTTCGCGATCAAAGTCGGTTCGCCGGTTGCAGCGACGGTCGCGACATCGGCGATGTGATCGAAGTGGGCGTGCGACACGAGGATATGGGAAACCGGTCCGAGATCGGCCGGTTTCACTTTGGCCGCGGGGTTGTCGGTCAGGAACGGGTCGAGCACGATCCGGTTTTCCTGCGTTTCGATCAGCCACGAGCCGTGGCCTAGCCAAGTCAAGCGAATGGTCATCGGTCTGGTGTTACTCCCACGCTTGTCCACGAAGTCGAGCCAGTTCCATCGCGTCCTTGTCGCCGCGACCCGACAAGCAGATCACCAAGTGTTGGTCGCGAGACATTTCGGCGGCGATCGAGATCGCTTTGGCGATCGCATGAGACGTTTCGAGGGCGGCGAGGATGCCTTCGCTGCGGGCCAGCCTGTCGAATGCGGTGAGGGCGTCCTCGTCTTCACAGGCGACGTAGTCGACCCGGCCCGTGTCCTTCCAGTAGCTGTGTTCCGGGCCGACGCCTGGGTAGTCCAGTCCCGCGCTCATCGAGTGGACGTCGCAGGTTTGGCCATCCTCGTCTTGCATCACGTAGCTGAAGCTGCCGTGCAGCACACCGGGGCTGCCGTGGGATAGTGGCGAAGCGTGGTCGCCGGGTCGGTTGCCGCGTCCGCCGGCTTCGACACCGACCATCCGGACGCCTTCGTCCTCGACGAACGGGTAGAACATGCCGGCGGCGTTGCTGCCGCCACCGACGCATGCGACCACGCAATCGGGCAGGCTCCCGAACGATTCCAGGCACTGAGCGCGGGTTTCTGTGCCGATCACCGATTGGAAATCGCGGACCATCATCGGGAAGGGGTGTGGGCCGATCACGCTGCCGATGATGTAATGCGTGTCCTGAACCGACGACATCCAGTCTCGCATCGCCTCGTTGACGGCATCCCGCAGGGTGCGAGATCCGCTTTCGACCGGCTGAATCGTCGCCCCGAGCAGTCGCATGCTGAAGACATTCGGTTTTTGTCGGCGGATATCCTCGGAACCCATGTAGACCGTGCAGGGGAGTCCGAAATGGGCACAGGCGGTGGCCGTGGCGACACCGTGTTGGCCGGCGCCGGTTTCGGCGATCACACGAGTTTTACCCATGCGGAGGGTCAACAACGCCTGGCCGATCGTGTTGTTGATCTTGTGGGCGCCGGTGTGATTCAGGTCTTCTCGCTTCAACCAAATCTGAGCTCCGCCGACCGCTTCGCTCAGTCGTCGAGCCGGGTAGAGGGGGCTGGGGCGGCCGACAAAGGTTTTGAGCAGTCCGTCGAGTTCCCGCATGAACTCGGGGTCACGTCGGGCCCGAGCGTACTCATCCGCCAACTGTTCGAGCGCGTAGGTCAGCGTTTCCGGAACGAACCTGCCACCAAAGTCGCCGAAACGGCCCTTGTTGTCGGGAACCGAAGCGGAGGCGTGTGGGGGGGCCGGTGCGGTGCTCATGAGCTTGGCTTTGAACGAACGGTGGGGAAGGGGAATCGGTCAAACCGGGATGTCGGTGGTCAAACGAGACCCGGCGCAGGCCCCATTGTCACCGCAGACGGAAAAGGGGTCAACTTGGCGACGATGCCCGACTACTTGTTACCGAACTCAGACGCCTGTGGATAACCGATGACGATCCGATTGCCCGAGGTCACACGTGTCGTCGGGGTTGATTTTAGCGGGGCGCTTCGGAGCGGTTTGACGGCTTGGATGGCGCAGGCCGAAGTCGTGCCGAGCGAGCGGCTTGCGGGCGATCCGTTTCCACGCCTGCGGTTGGCATCGATCCGGTCGTTGGCGGAGCTAGCCGGTGGGGAAGAGCGGGAGCAGGTCAACCGACATTTGGTCGAAGCGGTGTTGCGATCGCAGCGGGCATTGTGGGGATTTGATTTTCCATTCGGATTACCGATCGAGTTGGGGTTGGGGTCCTGGCGCGACCAACTCCGTCACGTCCGTCAATTTGAGGGAACTGCCCAGGAGTATGGACGATTCTTGGTGGGGCTGACCCGTGAGGTGGCGGGCGTCATGCACCTGCGCCGGTTGACCGATCGCGAGACCCGGACGCCGTTTGACTGCTATCATTACCGGATCATTCACCAGACATTTCACGGCATGCGAGACGTTCTCGGGCCGATCGCGGGGGATCGCCGTACCTGCGTCTTGCCGTTTCAGTTTGCTCGGTTGCGGGAGGGTGGGTCGGTTCCGGATCGCGTCGTGATGGAAGCGTGTCCGTCGTCGACCTTGAAACGACTCGACTTGCCACATCGGCTCTACAAGCAGACCGGGCGGAAGCGACCTGATGAGTCCCAGCGGGGCGTGCGTCGCCAGATTCTGGCAGGGGTTCGTCGTCGGATCGAGCTGACGCCGGCACAGGTCCGGTTGATCATGGCCAACCCAGGCGGCGACGCGTTGGACGCGGTGATCGCCGCGGTGGGGGTTTGGGACGCGTGGCTCACGGACGACCACCCCGGTGTCGCGAAGCATCCGCGATACCGTCGTGAGGGGCGAGTCTACGCGTGAGCCGAAGCGGTCAGCCTTCGACCTGCGCCGGGGCGATGACGGTTCGGTCTTCCGCCGGGCCTGTCCACTGAGCCAATTCGCAGCGACCGGCTTGCCAACCTGGATGCACGACGCGTCCTGTCCGGCTGGCGGCCCCCTGCGTGGAACCGCTTGGCGGATCACCGACCCATTGGAATCGGAGCGGCGAGGCGGAGTTGGGGATTTCCGCCGATTCGCCCTCGGCCTGATCGACGACCGGCCGCAGGTCGACGGCGCGGGCGAGGGTCGCGCGACACTGGGTCAGGCAGGGGCGAGCTGCGGCGCCGATTTGGGCGTCCGAGTACTGATCGAGCGATTCCTGAATCAGGTCGACCAACCGGGCTTCTCGCTGGAGCATCGCCAGCAGCGTCAGTGCTTCGCTACGTGGCGGCGTTGTGGTCGGCGGTTGCGGGGTGGCGGATGACGGGATGCGTGCCGACTCGGGGACGCCAACGTCGTTCGTGACATCGCCCGCGTCCAGTGCTCGACGAATCACTTCGGAGCGGCGTGCATCGAACAAGGCTGCGAAGAAGGCACGGAAAGCGACGGCGATCGAAAGGGTGAGCATGGCGGAGGGACGCAAAGGGGAAATGGCTGTGGAAGGATCGGCTGACGGAAAGGTTGTCGTCGGATGGGGTCAAGGCAGGTCCGGAATCCCGTCACCGTCGGCATCGAGTGCCTTCAAATCCAAAAAGGCGTAGGGGCGCAGGTAGGCTTCTTGATCGCCACGGGCGTAGGAGACCCACAACCGCATCGCGGTCGCGTCGTAGACCACGTTTTCGACGTTGCCACCGCGGATCGGGATTTGGTTTGCCAGTTCGATCAGCCGTGGTCCGTTCAGTTTGCCGTGCAGTTTCTGCAAACTGGGGAATGCCCCTCGTCCTTCGTCGTTGTAGACCAAGCAGCGGAGCACGTTGGGGGCGAACTCATCCGTCGGGTCGTTGTCGTTCCAAATCTTGAGCCAAGCGTCCGCCGGTTCTGGCGAGTGGGCTCGGACTTTGACCGCTCGCAACTCTTCGACACCGTCGCCGAAGACGTAGTGATACCGTTTGGTCGGAACTTGGGCACGGAAGATATCGAGCGCTTGGGTCAAGGAGGAGGCGTCGTACAGCATCGTCCGAAAGAAGACGGTGAAGTGCGGGGCATGGACTTGGTAGGGGGCTTCTTTTGCGGAGGCGTCTCCCATTTCGGACAGGGCGATGCCCCGCAGGTTCATACCGGTGTGGGCACCGATCATCCCGGCGAAAGTCGGCACGACATGCGGGATCCCTTCGTCCGGAATGTAGACGACGATGACGGGATAGTCATGGGCGCGGACCGCCAAGTTCCAGTCGAGGTTGCGGGTTTGATAGAGGTGACCGTCCTCGGTCGCGTCCCCCCAGACGGCGATGCTGCTGCACGAATAGGGCATCAGCAGCGGCAGGGCATGCATCGCTTGGAGCGTGGTCAGCGGCACGCCCGACGCGTCGGCCAGACCGAGCAGTTCTTGCTCCACCCGATCATCGGCGTAGGCGGCTGAGCGTGTCCAAGCTTCCACCAGGGTTTCTTTTTCGAGCCCCAGTTGCTCTGTGAGTCCGGCAACCGTGGGCGGGATGAAGCGGTGCATCTCGTCTCGGATCAACCGGCCGAGTTGCCAGCCCATCTCGTAGGGAGTGCCGCGGACGACGACGACCGGAAAGCGATGATCCGCCTCACCGATTTCGGTCCGGTGGCCCGATCCGCCGGGGGGCGGGATCGCGAAACGGCCTCCGCCACCGACGACGGCATCGGGCGAGCCGGTCACGGCGTCCGGTTTTTCTTCAGCCCGAGCCGAACAGGTGGCGAACGCCAGCCAACTGCCGACAAAGCATACGGCTAGCAGCCAGAGCAAGAGCGCCCTGCCGAGGAATCGGCCGAGATTTGCGGGTGTGTTGGCGGCTGGGTCGACAGCAGGGTGGGGTGAGAGGCACATCTTGCAAGGACCTGGAAAAGAGAAACAAAGTGGGAGCGTGTCGGCGGCTGCTCGGTCGGTCATCATTGTGTTCCGAGGTGTGGGTGACGGCTAGCTGACTGAGTCGAAGCGGGCCGGGGCTTTTCCGGCCAGCGAAGAGGCGTGCCTGCCGGCGGCGGCTCGCAACCGCGTCCGCTTCGGGGGTAAGCGGAGCGTCCAGCGGTTCGGAGCGATCATCACGCGATCCCACGGATCGAAGCGCGGCGGGTCACCAGCGGGAGCGACGCCTCGTCGGGCAACTGGATCGACTCGATCCCCGCGGCGATCAAAGCGCCGGAGCTGGCCGCATAGTCATTGATATCTTGGGTGTTGATGACCACGCTGATCGCCCAGCCGCGGCGTTTCATGTCGATCAGCATCGCCGAGGTCGAATGATCGCAACGGGGCAGGATCACGATCAAGGTGGTGTCGTGCGCCAGCCGTGATTGGTTGCCGACGAGGGTTTCGCCGAGCGACAGGCCGTCGGACAGTTCGATCCGGGCGAGCAGGCGGCGAAGTTCTTCGAAATGCGCCGGCCCGCGATCGGCGTTGGCGATGACGGGGCGTAGGCGGTCGTCCGCGTCTCGCATCGCCGCGCCATCACGGGCGGCGCCGCGGGTGCGGAAATCTTGGTCGATGCCTTCGGTACGGATTCGGTCCGCGGCGTCTCGCCCATTACTCAGCAGCCCGACCGGCTGATTCAATTCGTACAGCGCGGCGGCGATCGAGCAGGCGAGCGATGCCGCTAAATCGCTGCGAATCGGTTCGTCTCGCGAGGGATTGGTCCGCGAGTTGAAGTCCAGCACCAGTGTCGCCCCGGCGATCGAGGTCGGCTCATAGACCTTGCTGTGCAGCGTTCCGGTGCGGGCGGTTGCCGCCCAGTGCACGGATCGCAGGGGGTCGCCGATCTGCCATTTCCGGATTCCCCGAATGCGGGTCGGGTCCTGGACCATGGCGTCGCGAATTCGGATCTCGCCGATCGGTCTTGGCGAGCCGATGTCGTAACCGGCGAGGGGAACCTGGCGGGGAAAGACCAAAGCGAATTGGGGCGGGGCCGCGACGTGATAGCGGCGGCTGAGCCCCATCAGGTCGCCCGTTTCGACCAACGTCGGCCCGATTTGGAAGTAGCCGCGTCGGCGGCAGGCCACACGGTAATTCAGCGACCGAGTCTGGCCGGGCCACAGCAAGAAGACCGCCATCCGACTGCCGACGATTTCTAGCCCCGGGGGGCGGACCGCGATCGCCCGGCTTGGCATGAGGTCTTCCACCAGGAGCCAACCGATCGGCAGGCGTGAGCGGTTGGTGATTTCTACGACGACCTCGAACTCGTCCCCGATCTCGAACTCGCCAGGCCCTTCCCGGCGTCGCGCGGTCGTGCCTTTCGCCCATTGGGACGTGAGCCAGAAGCCGCTGGCGACGATCAACACGCCCGCATAGGCCGCCAGCAACCACAGCGACCCGCCGAAGGTCATCCCGGCCAACAACAGGGCAGCGATGGCGGCGGCAAACGTCAGGGCGGATCGCTGGGGCATCGGCAAGCCGAAAGGTCTTCCGGTGTGGGGTGAAGGAGACGAGGATGCCGCGTCCGAAGCGGTTTCAATGCGCCAGTCGCCGCAGCACCTCGAGTCCGCGGTGGAGGGTTTCGTCGTCAGCCGCGTAGCTGATCCGGAAATGGGAATCGCGGCCGCTGAAGATATTGCCCGGAATGATCAACAATCGGTTTTCGATCGCTCGCCGCACGAAGCTGTCTGCGGTTCCCCAGGGGACTTGCGGGAAGGCATAGAAGGCTCCGGTTGGTCGGCTCAATTCGTAGTGGTCGCGGAGGCCTGCGACGACGAGATCCCGTTTGCGGCGGTAGTCGTCGACGTGGCGTTGGAGGTCGATGTCGACCGCGGCCAGGGCGCCCCACTGGGCGGGCTGCGGGGCGCAGACGAAGGTGAATTGTTGCATCTTGGCCATCGCGGCGATCAGCGGTGGCGGTCCGTGGATGTAACCGACTCGCCAGCCCGTCATGGCGTGACTTTTACTGAAACCGTCGATCACGACCGTTTCGTCATTGAAGCTCGCTGGCGAGACGAACGGGTCGTCGTATTGAAAATGGCTGTAGATTTCGTCTGACACCAGCACCACCCCGCGTTCCCGGCAGAGTTCGGCGAGTTCCCGCAACTCCTGTTCGCTGGCGGTGACCCCCGTGGGATTGGCCGGGCTGTTTACCAACACCAATTTCGTGCGGCTGGTGATCGTGTCAGCGACCCGCTGGAGGTTGATACGAAAGTCGGGATAGGTATCGATCACGACTGGCACCCCGCCGGCCAAGCGGACCAACGCGGGATACATCACGAAGTAAGGATCGAAGAAAATCACCTCATCGCCCGGGTTGACCAGTGCCAGCATCGACAGCACCAGGCCGCCGCTGGTCCCGCTCGTGATCAACACGTCGCGTTGTTGGTGGGGGAAGCGATCGCGAATCTGGTCCGCCAGTCGTTGCCGGAGCGGGCCGATCCCTTGGGTTTGGGAGTAGGCGTTTTTGCCGCCGCGAATCGCCTCGATGCAGGCGTCTTGGATTTCGAGCGGGACGTCAAAGTGGGGTTGTCCGATCGACAGATTGATCGGATCCTTCATCGCGGCGGCAAGGTCGAAGACCTTGCGGATCCCGCTCGATTCGAAGCAGTCGTTACGGTCGGCTAACCAGCGGTCGAACATGGGTTTCGGTTCGGTTCTGAGTGAGGTTGAAGGTTCGTCGTCATTCTTGTGAGGTAAGCCGTTGGCGAAAACCCGTCCCATCGAACCGGTGATCCGGTTTGTCGCGATCATCACCTCGGACCCGGACGGTGAGCGGTGGGCGCGGGCTCAGGTGGCTCGGTCCTGGGGTGAGTTGGAAGAGGCCACCGAGCCGATGCCATTTGTCGCCGGTGGCTACTACGCGGATGAGATGGGCCCCAATTTGCGAAAGGTTTTGGTGGCTCTGAAGGGGCCCTGTGATCCGGGCGGGCTGGCAGATTGGAAGCGAGAAACGAACGAATGGGAATGGCGGGCCGTCGCCGAATTGGGATCCGTTCATCCCCGGCCGGTCAATCTCGATCCGGGTTACATCACCCAGGCTAAACTCGTATTGGCGACGGTCAAGGATCGAGACCATCGACTCTACTTGGGCGACGGGATCTTCGCCGAGGTCACGTTGACCTACACCGGTCGGCGTTGGGTCGATCATCGCTGGACCTATCCCGATTATCGCACGCCCGAGGTGATCGAGTTCGCGACGGCCTGTCGCCGCAGGTTGCGGCAGCATCTGCGGCGGACGGGCGGCTTTCGCGTCGCGAAGAAGAACTCCTTTTTAAGGCCCGACGGCGGTGAGATCGATCGGGGCAGGGGCGATGGTGGTGGCGATCCGCCGGTCGGGTGATGATAATGCGGATCCTACCGCAAGATCCGACTCCTCGATTTCAACCTACCCGCCATGAAGATCCCGCAACACTTGAAGCGATTCCTGTTGGGGACGTTGCTCGTCATGGGGGTGACCTGTGACCGAGCAGGGGCCCAAAGCCCGCTGCCGACGGCCGAGCCCCCATTTTATCGGGTTCGTTACGAGCCGTCTGATCAACCTGGCGAATTGGTTCATGGCGTCAGCTACACGCTCTGGCTTCCTCACGGGGTGCGGCGGTTGCGAGGGGTGATCGTCCATCAGCACGGCTGTGGTGTGGGGGCCTGCCAAGGCGGCCTGACGGCAGCCTTCGATTGGCACTGGCAAGCTTTGGCTCGGGAACACGATTGCGCGCTATTGGGTCCGTCCTACGAGCAGCCCGAGGGGGCGGATTGTGGTTTGTGGTGTGACCCACGAAACGGATCGGACGCGCGGTTCCGCGAGGCGCTCCAGGACTTGGCGGAGGCGACGGGCCACCCCGAGTTGGTGAGTGTCCCTTGGGCCTTGTGGGGGCATTCGGGAGGCGGCGTTTGGGCGGGAACGATGTTGATGTTGCATCCTGAGCGGATCGCGGCGGTTTGGCTCCGTTCTGGGACGCCACGGATGCAAGCCGAAGCGAACTCGTCCTTGCCATCGATGACCGTACCCGCGGCGGCTTTGTCGGTTCCCGTGATGCTGAACCTGGGAACCGAGGAAGGGGTGACGGTTACCGACGGCCGGTTCTCGGGAGTCTGGGAGAAGAACCGAGTCTTCTTTTCAGACGTCCGCGGTCAGGGCGGGTTGATCGGGGTCGCTGTCGATCCCAACAGCAGTCACGATTGCGGCAATTCACGGTACCTGGCGATCCCCTGGTTCGATGCCTGTTTGGCGGCCCGGTTGCCGACGGAAGCGAGCGGGGAGCTGCGTGCGCTGGCGTCTGCCGACGCGTGGTTGGCGCCGCTATTGAGTCCCGAGGCGGTGCCGGCCGGCGAGTACTCGCGTGAATTGGCGACATCCGTTTGGTTGCCGAATGAGCGGGTCGCTGAGGTCTACGCGGAGTACGTTCACGACGGCGAAGTCGGCGATCCGAGTCCACCTCCGCCCCCCGCCGTCGTTCGGCTGGTGGGTCGCCGGTTGGTTTGGGAGCCGATCGCGGATTTGCAGAGTGGCATTTCGGGGTTCATCATCGAACGGGATGGCCGTGAGTTCGCACGCATCCCCCGTCAGCCTGTTGGCAACATCGGCCGCACGGTTTTCCAGCGGACGGGCTATCATGACACACCGGCGTTGCCGTTGGCTGAGCCGCAGTTCGAACTGCCGGATTCGGCCGCTGCGGAATCCGGTTACGCCGTCCGGACGATCAACGGCGTGGGGATGGTTTCCCCGCCCACGCCCGCCACCGTCAAGCCATGATCGATCGCGAGTAGCGAGGTCAATTTGGCTGCTCGCGATGTGAAACCGATTTTTTCCCGTTTGTGAGAGATTTCGTCGATGATTTGCTTCACCCGCTTTTGCCGGCCGTTCGCGGCCATTTGCCTGGTCGGTTCGGTCGGGTTGTGTGTGCCGATCGGTTCTCAAGCGGAGGAGGTTGGGGACGGCAGTTTTGCCGTTCGGGGAAATCTTCGTGTCGGAGTCGCCAAGGTCGATATCACACCCGAGAATCCTGTCGGCATCAAAGTCACGGGGCATCCTCGCGTGGTCACTGGCGTGCGTGATCCGATCCGCGCCGGCGTGATGGTGTTGGACGACGGCGAGACGCGAGCCGCGATCGTGACTTTGGATGTGATCGGCGCGTGGGAGGAGATGGTGCGCAAGCTGCGTGTCGAGATCGAGCGTGTCGCAGGGGTACCCGGTCCGAACGTGCTTGTCGCCGCCTCTCACAATCATTCCGCCCCCGGCTGGTCGGACCAACCGGATTGGGCTGATGAGTTGGTGCGTAAGCTGACGGATGCCGCGGCGGCGGCGGCCGAGGATTTGGTGCCGGTCAGCGTCGGCTACGCGGAAGACGAGATCCGTTTCGGAATCAACCGTCGTGAAGTCATCGACGGTCGGGCCGTCGTTCGATTGAACCCCGCTGGCCCCAACGACCCGCGAGTCAAGGTCTTGCGGTTTGACGATGGTCGGTCGTTGACGCCCCGCGCGGTGCTGATGCACGCCGTTTGCCACCCCTGTTTCTTCACTTGGGGTGACAAGGGATCGCAGCCGTACCCCAACGGCTATCCCCTGATGACCGCCGATTTTCCGGGTGAGGCCCAGTCGTTTGTGGAGCGGAGTTACTCGGATTCGACGCAGGTGCTGTTCCTGCAAGGTTGTGCCGGCGATATCCGACCGAATCTGCCGGGGTATCCGTATCGCTGTGCTGATGAGGCGGATATCCAGTGGGCCGGCAGGGATTTGGGAGGCGCGGTGGTGCGGGCGTTGTCGCACAACGTCATTCGCGAGGAGTTGGCCAAGCGAGCCAGCTACTATCCGATCCGAGTTGCCAGCGAAACGATCACCCTGCCGGGCAAGGCGCAGCCGATCGACGCGGAGCTGATGGCGATGAAGATCGGCCCCTACCTGCTGCTGTCGATGCCGGGTGAGCCGATGGTCGAATACGGATTCAAATTAGAAGCGGCGATCGCCGATCGCGCCATCCCGATCATTCTCGGCTATGCGAACGGCAATATCGGCTACATCGCCACCGAGGAGGCGTACGGGGTCGGGGGGTATGAGCCGACGCGGTCGCGGCTGGAGCCGGAAGCCGAACGTTTGATCTTGGCCACCTTGGGGCGGCTCGCGGACCGGGTTGTCGGCGACGTCTTCGAATCGTTTTCGAAGCATCCTGGAGATTTAAAGCGTCGCGAATCCGAGGAGAAGGCGAGGCTAGAGGGGACGGCACCGCCACGAATCGTGCGTCCCGAACGGCCGGTGCCCTGAGTCCGATCGCGCCGTGTTGTCGCCAGCCGTTCGGCCGGGTGGGTCAGCGCCGGCGGCGCATCGCAGCCCGGGTCAGGGCAGGGCGATTCCCCGGTGGATAGCCGTAGCTTGAAGCGGATGGGGTGGGATTCGAACCCACGGTACCCTTGCGAGTACGCCGGTTTTCAAGACCGGTGCCTTCGACCACTCGGCCACCCATCCGATTCGCTCGAACGATTTCCTGAATCGATTTGCTGAAACGCGGTTCACGCGATCAACTGCCCGTTTCCACCGCTTGACAAGCATAGCGTCTGGCGGCCAGCCTCTCCAGGCCTGGCTGGGGTGACCACGGCGGGAGGTTCGGCCGACGAGCCCTGCATTTTCAAGGTTTTTTCATTGCAGGTGATCATGAGTGCGACATTGCCGCGTGTTTTTGTAACCAGGCGGATTCCTTCGTCGGGGCTGGATCGGTTGCAGTCGTTCGCCGATTGTGTCGTCTGGCCGGAGCGACTGCCGCCTGGTCGGGACGAGTTGCTGGCCGCGGTACGCGGTTGCCACGGTTTGCTGTCGCTGTTGTCCGACCGGATCGATGCGGAAGTGTTCGAAGCGGCGGGGCCTAGCCTGAAGGTGGTCAGCAATTTTGCGGTCGGTGTTAACAACATCGACTTGGTGGAGGCGGCGCGGCGTGGGATCGCGGTCGGCAACACCCCTGATGTTTTGACCGACGCGACAGCAGACATCGCCGTGGCGCTCCTGCTGGCGGCCGCGCGGCAGATTCACCCGGCAGCCGATTCGGTTCGGGCTGGCGAGTGGCTGACGTGGGAACCGACCGGTTGGTTGGGATGTGATCTGGTCGGCCGCACTGTGGGCATCATCGGAATGGGCCGGATCGGCCAGGCGGTCGCCAGGCGCTTGGCGGGTGGTTGGGGGATGAAGGTGTTGTACGTCTCCCGGACCGACAAGGAACTCGGCAGCCCGCTGGCGGCGGAGCGAGTTTCGCTGGAACGCCTGCTAACCGAAAGCGACTTTGTGTCGGTGCATACTGACCTGAGCGAACAGACGCGGGGGATGATCGGGGCGGCGCAATTGGGGCTGATGAAGCCGACCGCGGTGCTCGTCAACACCTCGCGAGGGGCGGTGATCGATCAGGACGCGTTGGTGGCGGCGCTGCGTCGAGGGCGACCGATGGCAGCCGGGTTGGACGTCACGGAGCCCGAACCGTTGCCGCCGGAGCACCCCCTGGTCGGTCTGGGCAATTGCCTGATCCTGCCTCATATCGGCAGCGCTACGGTCGCCGCCCGAGACGCGATGGCGGAGATCTGTGTCGACAACTTGATCTTCGGTTTGCGGGGCGAACCGCTGCGAGCGGCCGTGAAGTAGTCAGGGCGCGGGCCAGTCGGCTCGTTGGCGCCAGGACCGTGCGAGTGATGAACTCGCTATCCTAGAGGATTGGCATCGTTGTGGCCCGGGTCGAGTCGCGGGCGAGCGGGTCGGTCGGGTTGGCCCCGGATGTCCGCAGACGATGCCGGTCGTTCGTTTCCTTTCACCTTCTCAGTGGCGGCTTCATGAAAGCGTTTGATGCGACCCGAGTTTTCTTCGATGCGGCGGCCGAACGATTGGATTTGGAGCCGTCGGTTCGTGAAATGTTGTTGATGCCGCTTCGCGAGCTTCAGGTCCAAGTCAGTTTTGAACGCGACAACGGCGAGTGGGCCACCTACGTCGGATATCGGGTGCAGCACAACAAGAGCCGCGGGCCGATGAAAGGGGGCCTGCGTTACCATCCCGATGTCGATTTAGACGAAGTCCGGGCGTTGGCCAGTCTGATGACGTGGAAAACGGCTGTGGTCGATCTTCCGTACGGCGGTGCCAAGGGCGGGATCGGGGTTGACCCGAAAACGCTTTCGACGAGGGAATTGGAACGTTTGACCAGAGCATTCGTCGACCAGATCCACGACATCGTCGGTCCGGATACGGACATCCCGGCGCCGGACATGGGGACCGATCACCGGGTGATGGCTTGGTTCCGGAATCAATGGGAAAAGTATCACGGCTTCAACCCTTCGGTGATCACCGGCAAGCCTGTCGAGGAATACGGCGCGCGGGGTAGGGAAGAGGCGACCGGCCGCGGGGTGGGGACGCTGACCACCAGGCTGATCAAGCGGCTCGGTCGTCAGGCAAGTGATTCCAAGGTGGCGATTCAGGGATTCGGCAATGTCGGGTCTCATGCCGCCAAGTTTCTGCATGAGGCTCAGTTTCCGATCGTTGCTGTCGCTGACGTTTCCGGTACGTATTTTGACGCCGATGGGCTCAATATTCCCGATTTGCTGCGGCACACCTTGAACCACCCGCGTCGGTCGCTGGAGGGGTACGACAAATGCGAGGTGATGCCGGCCGAATCTGTGTTGTGGCTGGAGGAGATCGACATCCTGATCCCCGCAGCCTTGGGGCATGTGATCAATGGTGAGAATTGCGACGCGGTTTCCGCGACGGTGATCATCGAGGCAGCCAATGAGCCGCTGTTGCCACTGGCGGATCAGCGATTGACTGAGCGGGGGGTCACCATCCTGCCGGATATTTTGGCCAACGCGGGCGGGGTCACGGTGAGCTACTTTGAGTGGGTCCAGAATCGGCAGCACTACCGGTGGACCTTGGATCGGGTGCGACAGGAACTCGAAAAGACCTTGAGTGACGCTTTCGAACAGGTCTGGCAGTTGTCTCAGCAGCAGAAACTTTCCCTGCGAGCTGCGGCCTACACGCTAGCTATCACGCGGGTTCGCCGGGCTGCGGAACTGGCCGGATGGTCCTGAGTTCTGCGGCCGGTCGCGCCGCGGTGTCCCTTGGAGGTCCTGCCTTGCAAATCGTCGATGGCGGGTGGCGGGAGTTGGCCGATGGGGGCGTTCGTTGGGAGACGCGAGGTTGAGCTTCGATCGCCCGGCCCTGGGGCTGGCCGATGGCCCCTGATGGGCTTCGGAAGGGACTTCCAAAGGACGAGGATTCGGGTTGCCTGCTGCGGCGTTGAGAGTTTATGAGAAGCTCGGCCGCGATCGCGGGAAATCCGACCAGTTCATTGGCGGTGCGACCGAGTGGCCGAGCGACTCGACCAGGAGGTTACGGGCTTGAAAGGTTCAGGACGCATGGGAGCGGACACGAGATCAGGGACGACGGCCGATCTGGGCATCGCCCGGCGACAGCTTCGGATCGGGTTTGAATTCGGCTGGCGTTTGGTTTTATTCGTAATGATGGTCGCCGCATTGCAGGGGCGTCCCTTGCCTGCCGTTCGGGCTCAGTCGTTCGACCCGCCGACTGGGTTGAGTTCGATGTCGAGTTCGCTCACCGGCGCTGAGGATCTGGTCGAGCTGACACCTGAGGAGCGTATCAACGTCGCGGTTTACGAAAACTGCCATCGCAGCGTCGTGCATATCGAAACCCGTGGTGACAGCACGTCCTTGATCGGTCGCGTCGTGTCCAGCGAGGGGAGTGGCAGCGGTTCGGTATGGGATCAAGAGGGGCACATCCTGACCAACTACCACGTGATCAAGGGTGCCTCGCAGTTGGTCGTCACCCTGCACGACGGCAAGCAATTTGAAGCCAAATTAGTCGGCAACGATATTTCCAACGATATCGCGATCCTAAAAATTGACCCGGCGGAAGAATCGCTGTTTGCGGTCCGTCCAGGCAAGAGCGAACGTTTGCGGGTTGGGCAGCGGGTCTTCGCGATGGGGAGTCCGCTGGGATTGGAGCAGACGATGACCTCGGGGATCGTCAGCAGCGTCAACCGAACCATTCCCAGTTTGTCCAAACGGACCATGCGATCGATCATTCAGATAGACGCCGCCTTGAACCGGGGCAACTCGGGGGGGCCGCTGTTGAACAGCCGCGGGGAGTTGATCGGGATGAATACCGCGATCGCCAGTCGGGTGGGGGAGAACAGCGGGATCGGCTTTGCGATTCCCTCCGCCACGATCCTGCGGGTTGTGCCCCAATTGATTCGATACGGCAAGGTTCGCCGACCGAGTATCGGGATCGAATCGATCGCGGAAACCTCCCGCGGCTTGCTGATCGTCAGCCTGGAACCGGGCGGGCCGGCGGAACTTGCGGGGCTGCGTGGCGTTCGGATCGTACGCTACCGGGTCGTCTTGGGTGATTTGGTTCGTACCGACTATTCCACCGCGGACGTGTTGACCGAAATCGACGGGGAGCGGATCAAGAGCGTCGACGATCTGCTCTCAACGATCGAAAGTCGGCGGGCCGGTGACAGCGTGATCGTGACGCTCCGGCGGGGCGACGACACCCTCCGCGTGCCGATCCGGCTGACAGAGGAAGCGCCGCCCGCGTCCTGATCATGGCCGACAGGCGTCATCGCGATTCCGGCCCCGGGACGGGTTGGCCGATCACGGCGTACACACCTTGGGAGTGCCGGCCCAGCAGCAGCGTCAGATCGTGCTCGTGGCGCCGTTGCTCGCCGAGCGTGGCGTCGGCGCGGGGAGGGCCTGAATTCGCCGTCCGCACTTTTTGGGAGGCCCGTTTCGAGCGCAACTGTCGGAGGAGCGTCGACGGGTCGTGGGATGTGCCGCGAACTTTGACGGTGCCGATCTCGAGTTGGTCTGAGCGGAGGAACTTTCGGATGCGGCGGAGGTCCGCCGGGCCGCTCCACAGCGTTCGGAAGGCCTGCCCCCAGCCCGTTTGCATCGGCAATTCGTCCCCGCACAGAAATCCCGCTGGGCCACCCAAGCAGGCCCAGCCATGGCGGGTGGCGAAGCAAGCTGACAAGCCGGCGGCTCGGATCGCCGGATCGGGATCAAAAATGAAGTTGCCCGGAGCCGCCGCGATCGCGACCGATCGGTCCAGGGCGGGCAAATCCGCCGCGGTCGCCGCGTCGATCACGAATCGATAACGAATGCCCTCACGCCCCAAGCGGACCGCCGAACGCCCGCCCGCCGTCACACCGGCGAGCGTTTGGGTGCTGCCGCCCAGCAGGCATTGTTCGCGAACGCTGCCATCGAAGCTGATCCACTGGCGGTGGCTGGTGCTCAGCCACGCGTTCGCATCCGGGGCGGTCTCCAAGTCGGCCGCCGGGGCGAGCTTGACGATCCAAGCGGGGCGGTTTTCCAGCAGTTGCCGGACTTCGCCGAGGCTGGGTTGGTATCGCTCGGGAGCGACCACGCGGACCGATTCGGCCGCAGGTCGGCACGAGGGAGTGGCGGGATTGCGGCTTTCTTCGGGCCGTCGGTCGGGGTCGATGTGGACGGCGACCCCAGCCGGAATCGGGTAGCGAGTGACGTCGGCCGTCACCACCGCCACTTGGGGTGGGGTGAACGGGGGGCTCGGGTCAGTGCTGTCAGCAGGCGTCGCGGCGGCCGTTTCGTGAAGCCAAGCGATCCGGTCCAGCAACAGGTTGGCGGTGGCCAACGCGGAAATTTGGGGATCGGCGTCGATCGAAATCACCGGTCCTCGCCGCGCCAGCTCCATCGCGTCCCCCCCAACGCCGCCACACAGATCGAACACGGCTTGAGAGCCGAACAGTCCGGCCTTGTATCGGGCGACGTGTCGTTCGGTTGCCTGGGCGACCGACTTGGCGGTGGTCATCCAATCGCCGGGACCGAACTTGAGTCGGGCACGAGCGTGTTGGGAAGAGATCTCGGCCAATGTGGTCGCTGTCTTTTCCCCAAAATGCTCTCGAAGGCGTTTCAGTTTCGGGGCGTTGATTCCGTCCTTCGCCAAATCGGCGAGCGTTGCCTGATGGCCGATCAGCCAAGCCGCGGAAAGGTGCGGCCGATCAGGTGTTCGCGCGGGGGCAGCGAGGGGCAAATCGGAAGTCACTGGACCTCGGCGCGGGAACCAGAAAAAACATGGGACTGGTCGAAAAACGGTCGCTCGACCGATGAAACCCGTTGTCCCCGGCGGCGGAAAAGCCTATCTTCTAAGGCCGCCGCTGTGGGTCAACCCTCTCGGAACGAACAAAAACATCGAAAATCGGTGTCAAATCACCGATCCTGAATCACCATCCACGCGATTTTCGTGGCCTAGCTGGAGCCGTACTCACCATGACCATGGATCGTAGCCTCAAGGTGCAAGCCGGGGCCATCAAGTCACGCAATGTGTTGACCCGTGCTGAGCGGATCACTCGGCTGAAGGAACTCGACCGCTGGGACGACGAGATGAGCGTCGTCGGCATGCCGAAGGTCCGTGTCCTGAAAGTTTCTTTGAAGAAGAAAAAGAAGGTCAAGAAGGAAGAGACCGACGACAAGAAGGGCAAGAAGAAGAAGTAGTCTTTGCGGCTACTTCATTCGCCCGTTTGCCAGAGCGATTCGTCCCACACGGTTCGGTATCCGTCGACCGACTCGAAGTATTCGAGCATTTCGGCGTAAAACGGATGCCGGCCCAGGGTGGCGCTGTCGCCGATCACGATCAGGCAACGTCGGGCCCTGGTCAGCGCGACATTCGTGCGGCGGATGTCGCTCAGGAAGCCGATCTCTCCTCGTTCGTTGCTGCGAACGAGCGTCACGATGATCGCTTCCTTCTCTCGGCCTTGAAACCCGTCGACGGTATCGACTTCCAGGCCTTCCAGGTCGAGTCGATTGCGGAGCAGGCGGACTTGGGCGGCGTAGGGCGCGATGATGCCGATTTGGGAGGGTGCGACCCCTGCTTCCGTCAATCGCTGTACCAGAGAGAGCACCACGTTGGCTTCGCGGGGGTTTCGCTTGCTCAGCCCGTCCGGTTCCAGTTCCTCGTCGTAGCCGGCCCCGGCGGTATCGATGAAGGTGGTGGCCGTGGTGGTCCGTTGGCAGGCGGCGACCGCGGGTAGGTCGCTCAACAGGTGACTTTTCACCGACAGATCGGCGACCAGCGACGAGTCATAAAACTGGTCTGAAGAGAATCGCATGATCTCCTCGTTCATGCGGTACTGGACGGTGAGCCGTCGGTAGACCTCGGTTCCGAAGCGTTCGACCAGCCGTTGCATCAGGCTGTGGTTCATCCCTTCGCGGGTCGCGACCTCGGACAGCACCGTGGGGGGGAGTTGAAAGTGATCGCCCGCGAGCACCAGGCGACCTGCCCGCAGCACCGCTTGCCAGACGCTCGCCTCGGTCGCTTGACAGGCTTCGTCGATCACGACGAGATCAAAATCGAGTCCTTCCAAAAGTTCTTCGTCGATGGTCGTCGTGGTGCAAATGACTTGGGCGGAATCGAGCACGTAGCGGATCGCCTGGCGTTCCAGCGAGCGGGCTTGGTTCTGTAGGGCCCGAGCTTCGCCGCGCTGTTGGCCGGCTCGCCGCCACGCTTCGCCGGATCGTCCGGGTTTGGAGGCTGCCCGAACCAGCGACTCCGCTTGACGCATCAAATCCTCTGCGATACGGGAGCTCGGGTGGGTGCGAACGAGTTCGTCCAGCGTGTGTTCGCGCAAGGATTCGAAGACGCGAGCCGGATGGCCGACGCGGACGACGCCGGGGGTGCTGGGGATCAGTTTTTCTAGCAGATTATCGACTGCGGTGTTGCTGGAGGCACAGGCCAGGATCCGTTCCCCGGTGCGAGCGACTTGATAGACCATCTCGGCCAGCGTCGTCGTTTTGCCGGTTCCCGGCGGTCCGTGAATGATCGCGAAATCCTTCGCCGAGAGTGCGAATCGAACCGCCTCTTGTTGGGGCGGGTTGAGTTCGGCAAAAAAACGAGTGGCCGGGATCTTTTCGGAGAACCGAGGGGGCTCCAGACCGAGCAGCCGTTCACGCAATCGGAGTTGTGAGCCGCGGAGTTCACGAGCTTGGGCGATCGCCGTTCGCTGACGGCGGCGGGTCGTTTCGTCTGGGGACAGATCGATCCGGAACCGCTCGCCCTCCGGCCAGGCTTGCAAGGCCACCTCGATCTGATGGCTGGTTCGGCGGCTGATCACCCCTGCCAGGCCCGAGTCTCGTTCGTCGTTCTGGTCCGCAACCACCACAGGCGAACCGACTTTCAAGCGGTTCCAAGGGAGCATCGATTCTTGGCGGCGTTTGCGGAAGGCCAGCAGGTAGCGGCCGCCTAGTCCGATGCGATGATCGGCGACGGCCATATCGACCAGCGTTTCTCCGGAACGCTCGAGATCCCCGCGGCCGATCAGTTTGCGTCGTTCGACCAATCGTTCACGCTCGGCATCCGATTCCAGATCGAGCCAACGAAGCAACTGATCGAAGTATTCTCCCGGGACGGGATTCAGAAAGGGAGATTTCACGAGCGAATCGGCGGGGGTGCGAAGGGGTGGTGAAAGGCGGGTCGGGGAGTTAAAGCTCTAGGCCGAGTTGCTCTTCGAGGTGCGAGAAGAATAGCGATTTGTCCCGGAGATATTGCTCGGTTTCGCCTTCTCCCGATTTCCACAGGCGGACTTTGGTCTCTTCGAATCGGACCGCACGTTCGGGATCCTGCAAAAAACCGTCTCGGATCGCCAGGACGCGCCGCCACAGGGGACTGTCGTGCCGGGTCAGGATGATTTGGTGGGTCATCGGCCCGTGTCGAGGTTTTGCCAGCCAGACGCTGCCTTCGGCCCAGGACGGGGTTGGTATCGTCCGAAAGTACAGCCCTTCGATCAGCGACGCGGCCGATTCGATCGTGGCTTGCTCGGCGACCGCGGCGACCGCATCGATGATCGGCTGGGCGATCAGTCCCGGAATGGCTGTGCCACCGACGTGTTGGACCTCGATCACGTCTCCCAAGCAAGATTGCAGGATGCCCGATTTGGTCTGCTCGAACTCCTGCGGCCACCGCGGGTCGTAATGCATCAGGCGGATCGACATCGGATGACCAGGAACTGTGGCTGGGGGACGCGTTCCGGCGAATCGCGGGACGGTCGATGGTAACCGACCGGTAGCGAATCAACAGGCGGGCAACCAACAAAAACGACCGGTTCCCCCGGAGAGGGAACCGGTCGCATGAGAGGGGTCATCGGGCCGTTCGACTTACCGGGCAGACAGCATGGCGAGCTGGAATCGCTGTATTTCAAGCTGAACCGAGCGGATGTGAGCCAGGTCGGCTTCGCTGAGTCTCGAGAAGGGGACGGTGCAGGTCTTGCCGTTATCCTTGAGCAGTCGGACGTAATCGTCCGACAGTTCGATCAGCTTACCGGTCGTCGAAAAATCTCCCGAATCATCAACCCAGACACGAGTCGCGGCATTTGCGATCGGATCGACCGATAACGCCGTTTCAACGACCACTGCCGTTTCCTCGGCGGGGGCGTTGTTGTTCCCGAAGAAGTCATCCAGGTCTAGGAAAGATTCGCCGGACGGGGTCCCGAAAAGCTCCTCCGAGATGTCAATACCCGTAGGCGATTCGGCGGACGGGTCGGCATCTGCGGGAGTGTCACCGAACAGGTCGTCCAGCGAACCCGCAGGGCTTTCTTCCGAGGGATCGGCCGATTGGTCGTCATCGGGGGCCGGCGGGTCTCCGAACAGGTCGTCCAGCGTATCAGTCGCGGGCGGAGTCGCGGTGGCGGGTGGGTCTCCGAACAGGTCGTCATCGGACGCCGGTGCGGGCGCCGGCGAGGGGGTTGGGCTGTCGCCAAACAGGTCGTCCAGCGAGTCGGCTGGAGGCATTTCCTCCGCCGGTGCGGCTGCTGGCGGCAAACCGAACAGGTCGTCATCGTCATCGGCTTGGGGAGCGGGCGTCGGCGCAGGCGCTGGGGTGTCGCCGAACAGATCGTCGAGTGGGTCGGACGGAGGCATTTCCTCGACGGGCGCGGCTGCCGGCGGCAATCCGAACAGATCGTCATCGCCATCGGCTTGGGGAGCGGGCGTCGGTGCGGGGGCAGGCGCTGCGGGATCCCCAAACAGGTCGTCAAACGCGTCGGCCTTGGGCGCGTCTTCCGCTGGCGCAGGTGTAGCAGGTGCCGCGTCAAATAGGTCATCGAACGGTTCGGCCGGAACAGTCGGTTCGGCAGGCTCCGCTTCCGGCGCCGGCATCTCTTCAGCCGGCTGAGCGGGTGCTACCGGCTCGACCGATTCAACGGTCTCTGCGGGCTCCGTGGTCTCGGCGGGCTCTGTGGTCTCGGCGGGCTCCGTGGTCTCGGCGGGCTCTGTGGTCTCGGCGGGTTCGGGTGTTTCTGTCGGTTCTGCTGTGCTCGGCTGTGCTACCGCTTGATCATCCTCGACGGCTGGGGATTCCGCCGGCAGGGCTTCGTCACCGCTAAGGTCGTGCCGGTGTGATTGATGCGTTTCTGCTTCGCCCACGACATCGGAAGTGCAGCAAGCGCTGTCCGGATGAACGACGGACGAGTGGATCACGACCGGTTCGCAGTGGTGGATCACGACCGGGGGACAGGTGTTCGGTTGAACCCGTGCGTAACCGGCGGATCGGCAACTCAACCGCTTGAGCAACCAACAGGCGGAAGCGGGGCTGGTACCCAGCGAAACGGCTAGGCTGGCGATGAGGGAGACTCGAAAAAATCGCATCAGGTTTCGTTTCATGGCACTTTTCGACGGTGTGAAAGGCTTCAAGCGGGGGTGGGCGGGTTTCGGAGCCGATAGCTGGTGAGAACCACCGAATGCCTCAGTTTAGTTCGGATGCGATGGGGCGGCAACAAAATCGTTCAGATGAAAAACCCGGTTTTGCGGCTTGAGCCACGTTTCGGGGTTGGAGCGTTCCGCGCTAAACTGGGGGTGAACAGTCCGCTGGTGCCGGTCGGGCGATTGTTGAGCGACCGGCCATCCCGAAAATTTCCGCCAAGCATGGCCGTCTCGGACGGCCTTGGGGCCGGTTTTCCTTATGCGATTCATTCAAAACTTGTTTGCCTCCACCAGTCTGGAGCGAAAGTGTTTGATTTTATTTGGGTCGGTGATTGTCGTCTTGATGTGCGCCGCGTTTTGGGTGGTTCAATTGGTGGCCAACGGACTGGTCATGGAGCGAACCCGCCAGATCGCTCGGGATTTTTCTTTCGAAGTCACCTTGCGATTGCATGACCAGACGTTGTTTCGCGATGCGTTTCCGCCGGAGGTATACGAGGAGCGGCGGGCGGTGCTCGACGAACTGGCCAAGGACCTGCTGAACGAAGATTACGTCTACACGGTGATGGGCTTGCCGGATCCGACACCGGTCAAATACCTCCCGGAGCCGACCCTGCCCGGCTCACCGTGGGAGGAGGCGTTGTTGACCGACCTGAGGGAAAAGTTTTATCAGCGGTTAGCGGAACGGATCGCCCATGAGCGCCCTGGTGGGCGGACGTCGATCGATTTGGTCAGCAGTTTGGAATCCAATTCGGGGCTCGATCAATTCGGGCCGAACCACTCGATTGTGTTTGCCGAAAAAGGGCCGGTGAAGGAACGTTACATCCACTACACACCGGTTTTCGGCCGCACCAGTTGCATTTTGGTCTGCCATGCCCCAGCCGGAGGAATGAAGGCAGACACCAGCGACCCACAAGCTTTGGCGGCGGAGCACCCTTTTCGGGTGATCCGAGTCAGCATGCCCTACAAGGTGACCTCGGAGCGGGCTTCGTGGATCCGCGCAATCCTGATCGCGACGGCGATGCTGATCATCGCCGTGATGCTGTTCATGCTTCATGCGATCGTCCGATATCTGGTGCTCAGCCCCCTGCACCACCTAAGAGACGTCAGTGACGCGATCACCCGCGGTGATACCGCCCAACGGGCGGTGATCGAAACCGAGGATGAATTCCGCGAATTGGCCGATGCGTTCAATCGGATGTTGCGACACATGACCGAAACCCAGGGCGAACTGGAAATGGTCAATGGCGAGTTGGACCGCCGGATCGAGGACCTGGGGCAGGCCAATATGCAGCTCTATGAAGCGAACCGATTGAAGAGTGATTTCTTGGCGAACATGAGTCACGAGTTGCGCACGCCGCTCAACAGCATCATCGGTTTTTCAGAGGTCTTGCAGGGGATCGAGTCCTTGACCGAAAAGCAGCGGCGGTACGCCGCCAATATCCAAAAGAGCGGCCATGTCTTGTTGGAAATGATCAACGACATCCTCGACCTGGCGAAGATGGAAGCCGGGAAAATGGAGTTGAACCCGGTCGAATTCGACTTGGCCCGCCTGGTCAGCGCGCAGGCCGACATGGTTCGTAGCCTGTCGGAAGAGAAAAACATCGTGTTGTCCGTCGAGGCGGAATCTGCTTTGCCGCCTGTCTACCAAGACCAAAACAAGCTGGGGCAAATCCTGACCAATCTGCTCAGCAACGCGATCAAGTTCACGCCGGAGGGGGGGATCATCACGATCCGGGTGAAGCGGCATAACGTCGATTGCTTCCTGCTGTCCGTTGCCGATACGGGGGTCGGGATCGCCTTGGAGGATCACTCGGTCATTTTCGAGAAGTTCCGTCAGAGCAAGAAAGTGCTCGACGGGGGTGGTTTGACGCGGCAATATTCCGGCACCGGCTTGGGGCTGTCGATCGTGAAAGAGTTGTCCAAGTTGTTGGGTGGCGAAGTCGGGTTTGAAAGCGAACTCGGCACCGGCAGCACGTTTTGGGTTACGATCCCCTGGCGTCTCGACCGGAATCGCAGGCAAGCGGAGCCGTCGTCATCGATGCCGAGCGAGTTTTCCCTGGTTTCTGCCGATTGACGGAGCGTCGTCCGTGCGGCGGCGTTGGCTATCCGAGGCCACTTCGCCATTCCGGACCGCCCTTGCCTTCCGAGCGGCCCATTCCTTTTCGAAGCGGTTTGTCATGAAAATCGAACTTGCCGATCGATCGGTTGTCGTGTTCGGCGCCGCCCGAGGTATCGGGCGTGCCATCGCGGATGGGTTTGTCAGCGAGGGGTGCCGGGTAGTCGGATTCGATCGGGCGGCACCCGAAAATGGGGATCAGAGTGCCGCCGAGGGGCATGGGACGAGATCGCCGTTTCCACTGGTCGTGGGGGACGTGACCGACGCGAATCAGGTCGTCTCGTTTGCCGAATCCGTGGGGCCGGTCGACCATGTCGTCTACTGCGTCGGGATCGGTTCGGGGGGC
The DNA here is from genome assembly GCA_007694185.1 of Planctomycetaceae bacterium. Taxonomy (GTDB): domain Bacteria; phylum Planctomycetota; class Planctomycetia; order Pirellulales; family Pirellulaceae; genus UBA6163. The sequence continues at coordinate 119,186 of RECD01000135.1, read as the reverse complement.
TTCGGGTTCCCCAGTTGGAACGTCGACGCTTCGTCCTGGCCGAGCGTGCTGGATGTCAATCTGATCGGCGCGGCACGGGTCGCCAACGCGCTTGCGCCTGGCATGGTCGAGCGACGGCACGGTTCGTTCTTGTTCCTGACCTCGGTCGCGGGGCAGATCGGTTCGCAGACCGATCCGCCCTACAGCGCTTCGAAGGCGGCGCTGATCAATTACATGCAATGTTTGGCCAAAGACCTAGCGCCCGCGGGTGTTCGGGCCAATGCCTTGTCGCCGGGGATGGTCAAGACCGAATTGAATCGCTCCGTTTGGGCGTGGGGCCAGGCTCGCCTACCCGCAGAGGAGCGGGTCGAATACGAAGCGTGGGCGGAGGCGAAGATCCGGACCGTTTCGCCGCTGGGGCGTTGGCAAGAGCCAGCAGAGTTCGCCTCGATGGCGATCTATTTGGCATCGGATCACGCCCGCAACATCACCGGGCAGACCATCAACATCGATGGCGGCTGGGTGATGCATTCGTGAAATCTGGTCGACCACTGCCGCATCACTCACCGGTGCATCTGCATCCCGCAGAGGCGAAAACGGGGGCGACGGGGCGTTCACTCGTAGAGGCGAAACAGGCCGGAATGATCGAGTTCGCCTAGCCCGCGGCGTTCGACCATTTCGACCCAGCGGTCGAGTGAATTGGCGAGCGTCGGGGAGTCGAGTCCGACGGCTTGGGCCAATTCCCAGATCAAGCGAACGTCTTTGAGTTGCAGTTCGGCACGTCCCCCGGCGACGAAATCACGGCGAACGATGCGGTCGCCGTGCAGGTCGAGAATGCGGCTGTCGGCGAACCCGCCGAGCATCGCCTGCCGGGCCGCGGCCGGGTCGACGCCGGCCAGTTCGGCTAGTCTCAAGGCTTGGGCAACGGCGTCGATCGTTTGGGCCACGATCAGTTGGTTTGCCAGTTTGGTAACTTGGCCTGAGCCGGCTGGGCCGAGGTGGGTGACGCGTTTGCCGACCGTTTCGAGTATCGGCAGCGCCCGTGCGAAGTGTTCGTCACTGCCGCCGGCCATGATCGACAGCGTCGCGGCTTCCGCCCCGACTTGGCCGCCTGACACCGGCGCGTCGACCCAAGGGATCTGCTGAGCGAGTTCGCGGGTGGCGGGCACTCCGGTGGTCCCGAAGTCGATGATCAGGGCCTGCGGGTCGAGTCGAGCGTGCAGGCCGTCCTGGCCGAAGACGATCTCACGAACGACATCGGTGTTGGTCAGGTTGAGGCAGATCACGCCGGCGCCGACCTGGGCCGCCAAATCGGCCGGGTCGGCAGTCGCGGTCATGCCATCCTTGACCGCGTCCTGCAACCGCTGGGCGCCGCGATTCCAAACGATCAATTTCGCGCCGGCGGCTTGCAGGTGACGGGCCATCGGGGCCCCCATGTTGCCCAAGCCGATGAAGCCGATCCGCCGGCCTTCGAGTCGTCCCGTCATGCGTTGTTCACCCCAACCGTTGATTGATGTATGGTTCCGATCCCGGAGAGCGGCATGGTAACCGCTTCCTCATCTGCCCGAGACCCCGAGGGACTGAATCGCATGAACGTTTTGATCACCGGTGGTGGTGGGTTTCTCGGCTGGTTGCTCGCGGGGGAATTGCTTCGTCGCGGACGGCTCGTCGGGCCCGGCGGCGAGGAGGAAATCGGCGAGCTCCGACTGCTCGACCAGGGATTTGCTCGCCCGCTGAACGATCCTCGCGTGGTCGCGGTGACCGGGGACGTCGGCGATCGCGAGCAGGTGTTTGCCGCAGTCGGCAGCGGCGCCGATGCCGCCACCGCGATCTTCCACTTAGCATCGATGGTCAGTGGTGAGTGCGAACTTCGGTTCGAGGATGCTTTGCGGGTCAATCTCGACGGCGGGCGTCATTTGTTCGAAGCGGCTCGCGGCGTCCCCGGCAGGTCTCGGCTCGTATTCGCCAGCAGCATCGCTTGTTTCGGCGGGGACGAGGTCGCCTTCCCGTTTTCGGACCGGTCGAAGCTGTTGCCGCAGACGACGTACGGGATGACCAAGGCGATCTGCGAATTGATGGTCAACGATTATTCCCGCAAGGGGTTTTTCGATGGCCGTTCGGCGAGGCTGCCGACGGTCATCATTCGGCCGGGGCGTCCCAACGCGGCCGCTTCGAGTTGGGCCAGCGGGATGTTTCGCGAGCCGTTGGCGGGTGAGCCCTGTGAGTTGCCGGTACGGGTCGATCAGCCCCACCCGATGACGGGGTATCGGACCGTGATCGATTCGTTGATCCGGCTGTTCGAATTGCCGGAGGCTCGCTTGGGTTGCGACCGGGCCGTCGGCCTGCCCGCACACCGGGTCACGCCGCGTGACGCGGAAACCGCGTTGCGGCAAGTCGCTGAGGAAGGTTCACGTCGGCTAGGGCCGATCGTCGCAACTCCCGATCCGCGGATCCAGCAGATCGTCGACGGCTGGGCGACGGAGATCGATGGGACGCGGGCGATCGGTTTGGGGCTTCCCCAGCCGCCGCCTCTGATCGAGATCATCCGTCACTACTTGAGCGATTTCGGCACGGGCTGATCGGTTGTTGTCGGTGCTGGGGTCCAGTCCAGGTTTAGGTCCGCCCCCCAGCGACGGATCTCGACACCCTCTCCCTGTTCTCGCGGCAGGACGGCGATCGCCGCCGTGGGCCAGTGTGGCCGTCTGCTGGTTGGTGGTGTGGTTGGTGGTGGGCCGGTCGTCGTGTTGCCGATCCGCATGGCTGTCGTTCGCCAGCCTTCCACGAAGCAAGCGGTGGAGAGGGCATCGGCGTCGGTGCCCGATTCGGTTAGGACGGTTAGTGACAGCATGTCGCCGGTGGGATAGCCGGTGCGAGGATCGAGCACGTGGCCGAGCCGACGGCCTCGCCAGTGGAAGAACTGCTTGCCCGAACCGCTGGTGGAGAGGGCTTGGTCGCGAAGCCGAACTTCTCCCAGCCGAATGCCGGTCCGCAACGGGTGTTCGAGCGCCACCCGCCAACCCTGTTCGGGTTCATCACAGCCGGAACCGCGAGCCACGACGGTGCTCCGGCCCCCGTGGACGAGGAACCGGTGGCAGCCGTGTGCTTCCAATCGGCTGACGATCTGATCGAGCGCGAAGCCTTTGCCGATGCCTCCCAGGTTGATCTCCATTCCCGCGTCGGCCAGCATCACGGTTTGTTTAGCGGTGTCGATCCGCAGGCGGTGGCTGCCCACCGAGGCGAGTGCCTCGCGGATCGCGTCGTCCGAAGGTTTTTGGCCGCGTCGCTGGGTGAAACCCCAACAGCGGACCAGCGGGCCGGCGGTCACGTCGAAGGCCCCACCGGTCAATTCGGCGATGGCGACGGCCCGGGTCAAGACTTCGATCAGTTCGGGGGCGACCCTCACGGGGCGGACGCCTGCCAGCCGATTGATTTCGCTCACCTGACTGGCCGGTTGATGAACGCTCATCAGCGATTCCAGGCGTCCCAGATCGTCCAGCGCCTCGATCGCGACCTCGACCGCGTTACCGGGACGTCCTGCGATCACCACGCCAAACTCCGTGGCCATCGCCCGGCGGGTGATTTCGGTGACCAAAGGTTCGGACATGAGGCGAAAATTCCTCTGGCAGGAGGGAGCCGGGATGGGTTACACCCGACGGTCGAAGGTCGACGATGCCTTCCGAGCCAGGGCCCCCTAGCTAAGAAGAGGATGATGATTCGACGCGACGACAGGATCGGGATACTTGCCGCCACGGTTGGCGGGTCGGCCAAGGGATGGTTGCTGACGCTCGTCGTGATCCTCACGTCCGGCGGTTGCGTCCGGCGACGGCTGACGGTCCGGACCAACCCGCCCGGTGCCGTGGTGTCGGTCGACAACCAATTGATCGGGACCTCACCGGCGGCGACCTCGTTTACCTATTATGGCACCCGGGAAATCCGTGTCGAAAAGGACGGTTTTCGCACGGAGGCGGTCAAGAACAAGATCCGGATGCCGTGGTATCAATTGCCGGTGCTTGATTTTATCACGGAGACTCTGTGGCCGTGGGAGATCCGTGACGAGCGGATCGTCGATATCGAGTTGGTGCCGCAAACGTTGGAGCCTTCCGAAAACGTGCTGCAGCGGGCTGATCAGCTTCGCAACCAATCGCGTGCCGGGGTCGTCACCGCCCCCCGTTGAGCCTGTCATTCAACCATCATTTGATGCCCAGGCCGCCGGGACGCGTGGTCAACGCCCCTTTGACCCCCAATTGGCTGGGGTCTCGAGCCAACTTGTCCGTGAACACGCGGACGTCATCGAGGATCGGGCGGATTCGCACCGTCGCCTGTTCGATATTGCCCACCGTCCGTTTGATCTGGAAGTAGAGGTCTTCGTCTTCCAGCAGTTTGCGGATCGTGCCGTTGCCGCTGTTGATCATTTCGCCGAGGCGGTCCACTTGGGCTAGCGACCGGTCGAGGTTCGCGAAACTGCTCAGGATCTGTTCGACCAATTCCTCGCCTCGATCGCCAAAGGGTGCGGTGAATCGTTCGACGTTGTTGATCGTGCGGTCGAGCGATTGGAAGGTTTCGCCCGCGTTGCTGACCGCTTCTTCCGCGGCGGCCCCGACCCGTTCGAATTGCTGCATCGTCTTGCGGGTGCTGGCCAACGCCTCCTCGGCTTCGTCGAGGACACCGGGCAGCGTTTCGAGCGTCTCGTTCAACAGGGCGCGGAGTTGTGGATCGGCGACGATCCCACGGATTTCGGCCATCGCGTCTTTGAACTCGTTGACCGCTTGTCCCGCAGAGCCGAGCAACTCTTGGAAGTTGTTTTCGTTGTCCGAAAGCAGCCCGCGCATGGAGACCGCCAGTTCATGGACGGAGGAACCGGCATTTTCCATCGCCGCGCCGGCCCGCTGAACCGTCTGGAGCGTGTCGCGTAGCTCGTCTTCCAGGCCGTTGATACCCAGCAACGGGTCGCTCACGGCGTGACGAGAGAGGATGTAATCGCCGTCGCCGTAGTACGATGCCAACAGTTCTTCCTCGGGTGGGTCCCACTGTTGATTGCTCGGGATTGGGGTTTGCCCGACCGGTGCCTGGCCATCGAGGTTTTCCAGAGCGGCTGCGAGGTCTTTGCGAAATTCGAGCTTCGCATCTCCGGTGACCAGCGAGCCGGCTCCGATTTTGGGAACGTAGGCGCGGGTCAGTTTGCGGTCGGCATCGATCGCCAGTTTCAGCCGCACGCCGCCCTCTGGGCGGAGATCGATTTGGGAGATCCGACCGATTCGCACGCCATCACGAAGCACCGGGGTGTTCACGCTGATCCCGGCCGCCGAGTCGACGTCGACCAGTAAGGTGTAGGATCGGGCGAGCGCGGTCGGGAAGGCTCCGAACAGAAAGGTCAGGATGACGCCGACACCGATGGCGGACAGCACCAGCACCCCGACCCCGAATTTCAGTTTTGCGTCATCCATGGCTGTCTCTCGAGCGGTTCGGTTCCGGTTCGATCTCGGCTGCGGCTGCGGTCGAGGCGATGGCCGCGGCGTGTCGTGTCAATTCGTCGATTCGCTCTCCCGCCTCGCCGCGAACGAACTGGCGAACCCGCCGGTCATCGGCGTGATCCAGGCCGCTCGGAGGGCCGTCGAACAGCACTTGGGACTGGCCCGGTTTGAGCCGCCTGTGGGGATACAGCATGACGACCCGATTAGCGACCTTGCGGGCGGTTCGCATGTCGTGGGTAACCACCACGCTGGTGACGGGATGGTTCCGACGGGTGGCCAGAATCAATTCGTTAATGACATCGCTCATGATCGGGTCCAGCCCGGTCGTCGGCTCGTCGTAGATGATCAGGTCGGGCCGCAGGATCAAGGCGCGGGCGAGTCCGACCCGTTTTCGCATCCCGCCCGACAGTTCTGCGGGGTATTTCTCCGCCGCCTCGGGCGGCAGCCCGACCTCGGCCAAGCCTTCTCGCACGCGAGCCGTGATCTCCGCTTCTTCGGCGGCTTCGTGCTGCAGGATCGGAAAGGCGACGTTATCGAAAATGTTCAAGCTGTCGAACAGCGCCGCGTTTTGAAAGACGAAACCGATCCGGCGGCGGGTTTTCGCCAAATCCGCCTGGCTGATGGTTCCCAGGTTTTGGTCGTCGAAGAGCACGGTGCCGGAGTTTGGCCGTAGCAACCCGATCATCGTCTTCATCAACACGGTCTTTCCGCAACCGCTCTCACCGATGATCGCCAGCGTCTCACCCCGGCGGATTTCCAGGTTCACTCGGTGCAGGACGGTTTGGTTTTGAAACCGGACGGTGATGTCCCGCATGCGGATGATCGGATCGCCTGAGGTGGCCGATACGGCGGGATCGGCCGCTGCCGTCGTTTCCTCGGTCATACGGCCTGCCCCGGTGCCCAGATGTTGTAGTAGAAGGCGTCCAGCAGGATGTTGAGAATCAGGTCGACCCCCAGGATCAACACGAAGGACATCACGAAGGCGGCCGTCGCCGCTTGTCCGACGCCTTCGGCCCCCGGTTCGCAGTGGAATCCCCGATAGCAACTGACGATGGCGATGATCCCGCCGAAGAAGACGCTCTTGAGCAGACCGCTGAACAGGTCAAAGCCGGTCACATGATCGGCGCTGTTCTGCAGGTAGGCGGCATGGTCGATCCCCAGCACCACAACGCTGTAAAAGTAGCCGCCGACGATCCCCATGAAGTCGGCCATGATCGTCAGCGCGGGGATCAGCAGGATGCAGGCCAGGAACCTGGGCACCACCAGGTAATGGATCGGATCGGCGCCCATCACCGTCAGCGCTTCGATCTGCTCGGTGACGCGCATCGTGCCGAGCACCGCGGCGATCGCGCTGCCGACTCGGCCGGCCAACATGGTGGCTGCCAAAACCGGTCCCAATTCGCGAACGAGTGACGAATTGATCACCGCCCCCAGTCGATTTTCGAGGCCGATCATTTGGAATTGGCGGTGACTCTGGACCGCCAGCACCATCCCGATGAAGGTGCCTGTCAGGGCCACCACCGGGAGGCTCAGTACCCCGACCTGGTAGCAATTCCGCAGGATCGTGCCCCGCGCCGGGCGGCGGGTGAACATCCAAGCGAACATCCGGTACACGAAGATCGCGATGTCACCGACCATGGACACGGCGTCGATGACAACCGTGCCCCAATCGGAAACCCAGTGCGAAAGGCGTCCGGGACGTTCCGAGACATCGGGCAAGTCATCCCGAAAGGTCGTTCCGGCCATGGCTGGTCCTACCCCCGGGCTGACAGTTGCACGCATCGGCTGCCGAATGACAACCGCCCAGGGAATGTATCGACTGGCCTGGCCTTGCGGCTTGAGTCGACTTTAGCGGCTTGCGGGGTTGTAGCGGAATTGTGGGTCGTTGAGGCCCAGCCGTTTCATTTTCTTGTAAAGGGTGGTGCGATTGATTCCCAGGCGTTCGGCCGTGAGCGATCGGTTCCAGTGGTGTTCACGAAGCGCGTGCAGGATGATTTGCCGCTCCGGTTCGGCCAACGCCCCCCGCAGGCGATGATCGGGGTGGCCGCTCTCTTGGGTCGCTCCGCCTACCGCCGCGTTCTGCGGCGTCAGGCCCTGGCCCGCCGAGACCCCTTCGAGGGTTTCTCGGACAAGTTCCGTGGGGAGGTCCTCGACGGTCAGTCGCGGGCCGCTGCCGAGCAGGACGGCTCGTTCAACGACATTCTCCAATTGGCGGATGTTACCCGGCCAGGAATAGCGTTGCAGGACGGTCAGGGCCTGATCGTCGAAACCCTCGGTGTGGCGGCCTCCGGTCGTGGCGATCTCCGCCAGAAAATGATCGATCAGCGGAACGATATCGGCCGGTCGTTCACGCAACGGCGGGAGGGCAATTTCGACGACGTTGATGCGATAGTAGAGGTCTTGGCGGAAGCGCCCTGATGCGACGGCCGTGGCGAGGTCTTCGTTGGTTGCGAGCAGCACGCGGGTATCGACCGTGCGGGTGTGAATCCCGCCGAGTGGTTCGAACCGGAGTTCCTGCAGGACCCTCAGTAGCTTGACTTGCAGCGCCGGCGATGCGGTCCCGATCTCATCCAGGAACAGGGTGCCCCCTTGGGCCAAGTCGAACTTGCCGAGTCGATCCGAGACGGCGCCGGTGAAGGCGCCCGCGACATGCCCGAACAATTCGCTTTCCAGCAGCGTGTCGGGCAACGCCCCACAAGCCACTTCGATGAAAGGTCCGTCGCGGCGTTGGCTCCGTTGGTGGATGGCTCGGGCGACGAGCGATTTGCCCGTTCCATTTTCGCCGGTGATCAAGACGGAAGCCCGCGCGTCCGCCACGCGGTCGATCATCCGAAAAACCTTCTGCATCCGTGGGGCCTGGCTGAGGATGCGTTCCCTGCCGAAGCGGGAATCGAGCTGTTGCCGAAGCCGCTCGTTTTCTGCCACGACGCTCCGCTGGCGGATCACACGTCGGATCGCTTCGAGCAGCTCTTCGTCTCGCCAGGGTTTGCACAGCACGTCGGAGGCACCGGCTCTCGCCGCCTCAACCACCGTTTCCGGGGTGGCATAGCCGGTGATCAACAGGCTGCCGGCATCGGGCTGCCGACGCCGAAGTTGGCGAATCAGGTCCAAGCCGTCGCCTTCGGCATCGCCCAATCGCAGATCCGTCAAGACGACATCGAAAGGGTGATTGTCGAACCGAGTCTGGGCGTCGGCAAAGGTCGTCGCGACTTCGACGGCATAACCGAGTTCCGCCAGCCAGTGGGCGGTCGAATCGGCGAGGAAGCGGTCGTCATCGACCAGCAGGACGGAGTCGGTCGGTGTCATGGCAACAAACGGAAGGTGACTCGGGAGCGGACAGTCCACTCAGAGCCTAGGTCGCAAATTGGCGATGGGCAAATCGCCTTTTTGAGACCTACGAAAGCCTTTCCGAGAGCGAAAAAATCGAACCGATCAGCCCTCAGCGGCATTTGGAGGTTGCCGGAGGATGTTCCCGACGATTTCGGCAGGGCGTCCGGCGGTGATCACCTGGATCTGGCCGTTGTGGGGAAAGGTCAATTGATTCCAATCGAGGCCGAACAGGTGCAGCAAGGTCGCTTGGTAGTCGTTCGGGGTGACGACTTGCTCGACCGCGCGGTGTCCGAACTCGTCGGTGGCCCCGTGGATCGTGCCGCCGCGGATACCCCCACCAGCTAACCACATGCTGAATCCCTGGCCGTTGTGGTCGCGACCGTGCTTTTCGGGGGCACCTTGGTTTTGGGTAACGGGCAGACGTCCGATTTCGCCGCCCCAATGGACGAGCGTTTCGTCCAGCATCCCACGTTGCTTCAAGTCCTTGACCAGCGCTGCCGCGGGTTTGTCGGTGCGGCGGCAGATCGCCGGCAATGCGGTCCCCAGGTTACTGTGATTGTCCCAAGGTTGTCCTGCCAAAAACAGCTGCACGAATCGCACGCCCCGTTCGACCAGGCGGCGGGCGATCAGGCAGCGGGTGCCGTATTCACGGGTGGCGTCGTCGTCCAAGCCGTAAAGTTCGTGGGTGGCCTTGGTTTCTTGAGAGATGTCGAGTGCTTCACGGGCCGCCGTTTGCATCCGGGCGGCCAATTCGTAGCTGGCGATCCGGGCGTCCAGGTCGGCTTGTCCGGGAAAACGCTCCGCATGTCTGCGGTTGAGGCTTTGGAGCAGGTCCAAGTTTTGGCGTTGGGGTTCCCCACGGAGGTGCGGTGGCGGGTCGAGGTTGAGAATCCGCGGTTCCTTGGGGCGGATCACGGTTCCTTGATAAAGGGGGGGCATGAAACCGCTAGACCAATTGTTGATGCCGTCGACGGGTGGACCGCCGGGGTCGGTCAGCACCATGTAGGCCGGCAGGTCTTGGGTTTCGGAACCCAATCCGTACAGCAACCAAGAGGCGAGGTGGGGGCGACCGAGCACCCCGGGGATGCCACCATGAAAATATCGAATCGAGACTTCATGCCCGTTGGCACCGGTATGCATGCTCCGGATCAGGCAGATGTCGTCAGCGATGCCGGCCGTTTCCGGCAGCAGTTCGGAGAAATCCATCCCGCATTCGCCGTGCTTGGCGAACTTCCAGCGAGTGCCCATCAGCTTCTTGCTCGCCTCGTTGACGAAGCTGTAGGCGATCTCGCCCGGATAGTCGGTGCCGTCGCGTTTGTCGAGTTCGGGCTTGGGATCAGTCAGATCCATGTGTGACGGTCCGCCGTGCTGGAACAGCGAGATCATCGCTTTCGCTTGCGGGGCGAAATGCGGCGGCTTGGGAGCCAAATCGAACTTGGGGGGCGACTTGGGAAGCATCTTGGGCGTCGCACGGGCTTGCTCTTGTTGCAGCAGCCAAGCCAGGGCGAGCCCGCCGATCCCCAGCGAGCCGGCTCGCAAGAATTCACGTCGGTGCCGGAGGTCATGGGCGATGACTTGTGGATCGGTCATGGTACAGCTCTCAACAGGCGGGCCCCAAACAGGGCGGGGAGGGGGCAGGGCAAGGGGAGGCAAGGGCAGGGGACAGGCGTTGCGGGGTTGGCAACACCCGGGATTGGGGCACCGGGTTTAACCAAAGGGGCTTAGTCTACGTAGAGGAACTCATTGGAACTGAGCAACACTTGGCACAGGTTGATCAAGGCTTGGCGGGTCGCGGTTCGGCCGGACGGGACCGAGGTGGGATTTTGGTGGAGAGTATCGAGTTGACGGCCGAGAAAATCGGCTGCCAATTGCAGCTCTTCGTCGGTCGGGTTGCGGCTGTAAGCCGCTCGCCATGCCGCCACGATCCAGCCGGCTTCGAAGCGTTCGGGCGCTTGCGGGCCGCTAAATCCCTCGTTGCTGGTGATGACTCGCTCGGGGGCATCCTCACTGCGGACGGTGAGCGTCACGGGCCAGGCGAAGGAATCGGAGGTCTGGTTTTGTCGACAATCGGTGATGAAGTCGATCGTGTCTCCGGCGTTGACCGCGAGCCCTTCGACGACATTCGTCTCGGCTTCGCCGTTGTGGGCGACCCATTCGCCGACATTTCCCGAGCGGCTGGAGACGATCCTGCCGCGGACCCCATCCCCGTTCGGCGACCCGTGAGACAGCTTGCCTCGGATCACAACGGTCGAGTCACGGGGCGCGGTCCATCGGCGGATCACGGCGCGATCTGGACCATCCGGGTGGCCTCCGGCGGCGGTCAGCAGTACCCAACCGAAGTTCGGATCGGGCAATTCGGGGCCGGCTTGCCACTGCGATCCTGTCCAATGGGTCAGCGGTTCAAAGCTCTCCGTCCGCCCGGTTACCTCATCGAAATAGCCGAATCCATAGCTCCACTGCGGCGCAGGGGGGCTCGGCAGATCGAGGACGAGTTCCGCGAAAGGCGGCTCGAGGGTTTCGGATTCGTCGATCGCCCGCTCGGCCAGCTTGGCCGCTTGATCGAGAATGAACTCGCCATTGAGCAGCATCAGCGACTGGGTGGCGACGGTCGAATTGGGCCGGAGTTCGCAATTCGTTTCCATCACCGGTGCGTCGAACGCCTGTAGCATCGCGACGGGCCGACTCCGCCTGACCTGCACGTAGAGGCTGCGGCGGGTCTGCGTCCCGTCGACGATGACCTGTCCCGTCTCATCCTCTTTGATGGCGATCGCCGGGCCGAACAACTGGCGGTTGAGCGTTCCGGTTGCCGCTAGCATCCGGTCTCGGATGGTTTCTGCTTCGAGTCGATGCAGGGTGCTGGGCAAACCGTTGGCATCGATGGGTTCGACCCCACGCACCTGGCGCCAGACCGCCGAGGTCATGATCAGCCGCTGGAGTTTCTTCAAGCTCCAGCCTTCACGGATGAACTCATCGGCGAGCCAATCGAGCAGTTCGGGGTGGGAGGGTGAGCTCCCCAATTTGCCGAAGTCAGCGGGGGTGGGGACCAGTCCCGTTCCGAAGTGGTGCATCCAGACCCGATTGACGATCACCCGCGCAGTCAACGGATTTTCGGGCGAAGTCAGCCAGTGAGCGAGTGCGAGTCGCCGGCCGGTGGTTGGCCGCGAATCGTCATCCAGCGGGAACTCGATCCGTTCGCCTTCGGGGACCGCGACGGTCGGTGCCGCGGGCAGGACTGTCTGTTTGGGCTGTTGATGGTCGCCCCGGTGAAACAGCTTTGTCTCGGGGGCATGACCGGGTGGTTCGACGAGGGCTCGAACAAATTCCTCGGGCGGTTTTCGTGAGCGGATTTCGGCGATCCGTTGATCGAAAGTCTTCAACTCCTCCGCCGCCTTCGGCAGGTACTGGTAAAGCACTCCCGGTGTGATGTTGACGCTCGGGTTGGTAGCCAGCAATTCCTTCTGCTGTTCGGTCCGTTCGGCGGCCGGGGTTTGGTAGGCGGTTCGCAGCGGTTCCCGCAGCGGTTCGTCAAATTTCGCCAGTTCCTGCTCGAGAGCCTGGAGCATGTATTCCCCCTGCTTGTCGGCCTTCTCCTTCGCAACGACCTGAGCTTCGGCTTCGATTTCGGCCGCCCGAGCCCGATCGGATTCGGTTTGCAACGAAACGAGTCTGGCTGCGGGCGGCTTCCAGGATTGCCAATCCAACGCCGGTTCGAAGACCGCTCGCAGTGCGAAGTAATCGGTATGCAGGATCGGATCGTAGCGGTGGTCGTGGCACTGGGCGCAGTGAAAGCTGAGCCCCATCAGCGAGGTGCCGACGATTCTTAGCGTGTCGGCGATCGTCTGGTTACGGGCTTCCTCCGTGTTCTCGCCGCTTCCCGTGCCGTCGGCGGCCATTCGCAGGAAGCCGGTCGCGGTCAGGAATTCGATCTGATCAGGGGTCCAATCGCCCTGTTTTGCTCCGGCGAGCTCGTCGCCGGCGAGTTGTTCGGCAATGAACTGGTCGAACGGTTTGTCTTGATTCAGCGACCGAATCACGTAGTCGCGGTACTTCCAGGCCCACGGGCGGATCGCGTCGTTGACCGTGAAGCCCTCGGAGTCGGCGTAGCCGGCGACGTCCAACCAGTGTCGGCCCCACTGCTCGCCATATTGCGGCGATTGCAGCAATTCATCGAGCAAGCGGTCAAACCAATCGTCCCCCTGGTCAGCCAACCAGCTCTCGGCCTGTTTGAAGGTCGGCGGCAAACCGGTCAATGTGAAGTAGGCCCGCATCACCAAGGTGCGGCGGTCGGCTTCTGCTAGCGGTTCTTCCGCGGCGGACGCGGCCATTGCCAAGGCATCGATTTGGGTGCGGGCGGCGGCGGCGGCGAGCGGATCGGTCGGGAGCTTCAAGTCGGGACGTCGGATCGGTCGGAAAGACCAAAAGTCGCGTTCTTCCGGGGTGATACCGAGACCGGGTCCGATGTTGTCGGATTCTGGTCGCTTGGTCGCCGCGCCGCCGTCGATCCATTTCTGGAGCGTTTCGAGCTCTGCCGCGGACACTTTGGCTTCACCGGGCGGCATGTCTCCGTCACGGACACGCTGAAAGAGCAAGCTCTGTTCGCTGTCACCGATCACGATCGCCGCGCCGCTTTCACCGCCAGACTGCATCCGCCGAACCTGACGCAGATCGAGCGAACCTTCGAGCGTTTCGGTCGCACCGTGACAATCAAAGCAGTGAGCCTTGAGGATCGGCCAGACGTCTTGCTCGAGGGTCAAGTGCCGCTCCTCGGCGGCCACGGATCGGTTGCCCAATCCGATCAATGAGACCAGCAGGATCGCCAACAGTTTCATATCATCGCTTCCGAGAAAATGGAGATGCACCGGACGACCGTCGTGTCGTTCGTCGCCCGGCCTCGCTCTCATCCATGTTAACCGAGCCGGCAGTCCGATGTCCCACCGGGTGTCGTCATCATCCGCACACGGCCGTATCCCGCCAAGGTCGGGCCGGTGGTGCGGGCGCGGCCGGCTCCCTCCGCACGTTCAATCCTGGCTGCGAGCAGGCCACGGAAACAGGGGCCAAGCAGACCGTTCTGTCGGTCAGACCAGGCCCCAACGTCGGCGCAGGACCCATTCGGTCGCCAGGCAGCCGACGATCACCAGCCACAACGGCCAGGCGCTGGCGGGGCCATCCGCCAAGCGATACTTTACCGCGATCGGCGAAGACGTTGTCCGTCTCAGTTCCGCGATGCGTTCGAGCAGCTCATCCACTTGGTCCGGTCGGAAACTGGCCCCTCCCGAGGCCGCCGTTTGGGCCGAGAGTTGCGTGAGGTACACCTGATCGGCGAAGGGGGCCGCCAGTTCACGATCGTTATCGAACACTTGGAAGGATTGTTCGCCTTGCAAGTTGCCGTCGGCTGTGGCGACGCGAAGTCGATAAAGCGCCGCGTCCAACTCAGGGAGAGATCCGGAAAGTTTGCGGCGATCGGTACCGGGTTCGACTTCGACGAGTGACGGTTGGATCGGCACCGCCGTGCCGTCCTCACGGAGCACTTCCACGATCGGAGGATCGGTGCGGGTTGGGGCCCCCTCCGGGCCGGCTTGCGGGTCGGTCCAGACCGCGTTCCAGGACACGGTGTCCCCGGCGGCGAATCGGCGACGTTCCAATTCGACGAGGATTTCCGATCCGTCCTCGTCGACCCGGTCGATCAGCCACAGCAGCATTTGTCGCCAGAATCGGCGATGGGCGATGGCCTCGCCCCGTCGCCACCAACGCCAGGTGCTGTCGCCCGCGAATGCGATCACACGGCCTTCGCCGTACTCGCCGATTACCAGCAGCGGTTCCCCGTTGGCGGTCTCGAGCAGGACGTTGACACCCGGGGCGACGCGAGGTTCCCCCAGGCGATTGGCGCCCAACAATGGCGGCAACCGATCCCAAGCCGCTTGTTGAGCCGCTTGGTTGTCCGCCGCACCGTCGAGCGTGGTGATCGGGTGTTGACGCGTCAGGCGGGGCGACAACGGTCCTTCGAGTTGATCTTGATCGCCTCGTCCGCCTGTTCCGGCGCGGAGCCGGATCGGCAATGAGTCGGCGACCGGCGAGTCGCCGTAGCCTCCGGCGTCGAATGCGGACAGGCCACCGAGCACGAGCAGGCCCGCGCCGGACCGGACCGATTCGGCCAATTGCTCCCAGGCTTTCGTTGGCAAGGCGGTCGCGGCCAGATCCCCGATCACGACGATGTCGTAGCGTCCCGGTTCGAACCAGTCGACGGCCCCGGCAGGCGGTTGGCTGAGGGTGGGAGAGACCCAGCGATAGGTCAGATCCAGATCGGGAAAACGCCGCAAGGCTCGTTTGAGAAAGGTTTGCTCCGGTCGCGGCTGGCCTTCGACATAGAGCACCCGGCCGCCCCCTTGGCGGACTTCTAAGAAGGCAAACTGGGAATTGTTGGATAGCAGCGGTTCGCCCGACTGGGGGGCGACCGCCACTTCCAAGTGATACTTGCCCGGTTCGGAAACCGACGCCGGGATCGACAGGGCGACCGAATCGGTGGCCCTACCAGGGATGTGACTGCGGATGGCGAGTTCGGTCCGTTCGTCCGGGCGGCCCTCGGGGCTGAGCCAAACTCGAACGGGCAGTTCGATCCCCTGAAGGGCACGGCTTCGAAGGACAAAATCGATTGAGAAGTCATTCTCCGAAAAAACCGTCAGCGATTCGGCCAGTTGATCGATTTCCGCGTCCCGCACCTGATCGACATCGCCCGGGGGACCGATCGGAACCGTCCACAGCGGCACGTCGAGCCCTCCGAGCATCCTTGCCAGGGCCTGCGGATCGTCACCGGTCGGGGGATCACCGCCGGTCGGTTCGCGGTCCGAGTTCGGGTCGCCACGAGGGACCGGCGGCGGGTTGTGAACGCCGTCCCCGAGCAGGATCACGCCCGCCAAGGGCTCGCCGACCGAGGATCTCAAGGCCGCCGACAACGCGGCCGATAGGTCGGTCGCGGTTCCCGTGGGCGGGGAGTCTGCGTCCAGGAGTGAGTCGACTGGTGATTCCGTGGCGGTTTCGGCGTAAGTGAACCATTTGACTCGGAGCGAATCGTCGAGGCTGCTCAGCGCTGGTGAGAGCGATCGCGCGACTTCTCCTTGGACCGCCCAGCGGGTGCGTCCGTCCTCCGACGCCATGCCCATGCTTCTGGAGCGATCGGCCAAGACCGCCAAGGTCGCTCGTCCGGGCTGCGTGTCCGACCAAACGAGGGAAGGACGCAGCGCCAGCAGCAGCAGGCCGCAGCCGGCGAATAGCCGCAGGCCGACCAGGACTTGCCGCCGACGCGGCGTCAAGTCGGCGCCATGGATGCGGACCAGCAGCGGCAGGCCCAGCAGGATGCCGGCCAAGGCAAGCATCCCCAGCCAGGACTCGAGGATCGGGTCGACTTGCAGTCCGCTCATTTCGCACCTCGAACCGGCGTGGCGCGTCCGGAATGCGACCCGCGATAGAAGCGGTTGGCGATCACTTGCTCGATCGCGAATGCACCGCTCATCACCAGCAACCACCAGCCGTAGAGCGCCCGTGTCGGCTGATCGCTCCCTTCGGTTCGGCGGAGTGATTCGCGATCACTCGACAGGTCATAACGCTCCGGGCCGATCCACTCATCCAGTCGCGCGGGGTCCAGTCGGCGAAGTTCGGTCTGGGACGGCGGCAGGTTCACGCTGAAGCCTGTCAGCGACCGTTCGCCGCGAATCCAATAGGTTCCGGGCCAATCGACGTTACCGACCGTAACCCAAGAATCGCGTCCTCGGAGTGGGGCGACGGCGCCGCGGGGGGGAAACATTTGGAGGGAAAGCTCGGAATCGGTCGGGTTGCCGACCGTCGGATCGGGGCGGGCTGCCTGACCCACTGTGGACCGTTCTTGGCTCGAATCGATCGCAGCGTTGATGTCGACCTCAGCCGAATCGGGCGTGTCCAGTCGGATCCGCGGCAGGTCCGTGATCAGCAGATTGTGTGAACCTTGATCGCGATCGACCAAAGACTGGACCATCTGGCGGATCAACAGAAATGCCGGCCAAGCGTCGCTGGCGGTGAACAGTTCGTTCCAGCCCCGGGCCGGGCCCACCAACGCCGGCATCGGGGTGGTCAGCAGTAGGTGGTTGCCGCCGCGGTCGACCAGTGCCGGATGGTCGCTGCCGGCATAGCGGATCACCACGGTGTCCCGGGGGGGGGAAGGACGCAATTGCCAATACTGTGAGATCCGAAAAGCACTCCACGGGACTCCGCCGGCGATGTCCGTCAGCGACGCGACGGCCGGGTGATTCGGCCGATCGATTTCAAAGAAGCTGCCCGGGGCGGCGGGCCGCCAGCGGCGAACCAATCCGTCGAGCCAATCGTCGCTGCCGGTCGATTCGCCGACGGGGGCGGCGACCGGGATGACTTCGCCGCTCGTTCCGCCACCGAGGGACGGCCCGAGCAAGGAGATCAGTTTCCCGCCTTCGTCCAAGTAGGCCCGTAGGTCGGCGACGGTCGCCGGGGAGGGGACGGCGGGATCGATCAGCAGGATCGCGTCGTGAACCCGATAGTCCTCACGCTGCGTGGGCAGCCACTCCGAGATCTCGATCCGGTACTCCGCCAACGGATCGTCGGGAGGTCGAGGTGCTGTCAGGGCGCTGCCGATCCATTCCGCCGACTCTCGATCTGACGCGACCACCAAGACGGAAGTGGCCGGGCGGACTTGCAGGGTAAAGAACCGCTCGTCGTCGATCGACAATTCGTCGCCGCCCAAGATCCGGATGCTTCCGTGATGGGTTCCGATGTCCAGCGGGGGGACGGACAACAAGACTCGGGTCGCACCCGGCCCCACCTCGACCGTCGTTCTGTCGGCACCCAGCAGTGGCGGCAAGACGATTTCCGAATCGCGGATCACCGGCAATCCGGCCGCGGCCTCGCCGGTGGCATGGATCCGCATCTCGACGATCGCCGTGGGAGGAGCGGGCGCCGACCCGGCTGGCAACGGGGCGTCCTCGGGTTCGGCAAAACCTTCCGCATCCAGGCGGATCGAAATCGCCGTCGGCGTCTGCCGCGCCGGGGTGACGTCAGCGATCTCCGGCAGGCCCAGCCGCAGATTACCGACGGGCGGGGAGCCGACATCGAGGATCTGCAGTCGCAGCGGCGGGTCTTGGTCGAGCAGTGCGGCCAGGTTGGCGTTTTCCCACTCGGACGGAGGAAAGGAAGCGGCGGTCAAATCGGAAATCACCAGGACCCGTTTTCGGGATAGGTCGCTGGAGCGGACCAGCCGGATCGCCGCCTCGATCCGCTCGGCGAGGGGGCGGGTCAACGCCTGCGGTTCACTGCGATCGAGTTGGCGATTCGCCGCGGCGAGGTCTAGCGAAAAGGCGGCGGGGCGGGGCGAGCGATCGAGGATCGCGATGCGGCTGTCCGACGGATAACGGCCGATGACCCAGCGGGCATGTTCCCGCATCTGATCGATCACACGACTGCCGTCCGGTTCGTCGGACCGTAGTTCGGTCGCGCCATCACCCGTCGCCAGTCGGGTTGTGCGGATCGAGTTGTCCAAGACGATCGCGATCGCGGCAGGAGCATCTTCCGTAGGAACGATTTCCGGACCACGGGCCGCCGAGGCCCCTGCGGTCAGCAGCGCCGCGATCAGCGACAGGGCGGCGGCCGCGGCCAGCACCCGCGCCAGGCCACGCTGCTGCTCCCGGAATCCGGCCCAGCCGGCGGTGGCCAACAGCGCCACGCCCAACACCGCGAGCAGGCCGGCGGCGATCCAATCGGGGGTCAGGGAACTCGCGATCGTCGGCCTGGCCAAGGCGATCGCGAGCGCCACCAAGGCCAGGATCCGCAGCGCCAACAACCACCAGCGGCGGATCCGCAATCGGCTGCGGCTCGATTCCAGCCGCTGTTTGACAAATCGCGTCGCCGGGAAGACGATGCGGCGGGGCTCGCGGCGCGACATCAGATGCACCACGACCGGGATCGCGGCGGCCAACAGGCCCAGCAGCAACGAAGCGTTCAAGAAGGTCATTAGAATCGGGACTGGCGATTGATGAGGTACTCGGTCAACGCCTTGTCAAACGGCATCTCCGTGCTCAGCGGCACGTAATCGACCTGCAATTTGCCGCAACCCTCTCGATAAGCTTCGCGAAACCGCTCCACTTCCGACAAGTACTCGTCGCGGTACCCACCCGCGTCGATCTGAAACCGTTCGCCCGTTTCCGGGTCTTCGAGCTCGACCGCTCCCACAAACGGGAAATCGATTTCGGCTTGATCGAGCACATGAAACACGATCACGTCATGGCCGCCATGACGCAACCTGGCCAGACCCGCCAACGTTTCGGCAGGGTCACCCAGCAGATCTGAAAAGAGCATCACCAGGCTGGTGTGCCGAAGCATCGTCGCGACCCGCGTCAGGCAGCCCCCCAAATCGGTCTCGCCGGCAGGTGTCATCCGCGAGAGGTGACCGAGCACATCGGCGAAGTGCCCACGTCGGCTCCGTGCCGGCAGGTTGGCCTGCACCCGGTCGGCGAAAGTGATCAGCCCCACGGGGTCTTGCTGCATGGTCATCAGGTAGCAGAGCGAGGCGGCCAAGCAGATCGCGTATTCGAACTTGGTCATCGGCTGCGTGTGCTTGAACCCCATCGAACCGCTCAGGTCCATCACCAAATAACCGGTCAGGTTGGTCTCGGCTTCGAACCGCTTGACGTAGTACTTGTCCGTCTTGGCGTAGACCAACCAGTCGATCAGCTTCGGGTCGTCGCCGCGGTGATACCGGCGGTGCTCGCTGAACTGGACCGAGAACCCGTGGAAGGGGCTGTGGTGCAGGCCCTGCAAAAACCCCCGCACGATCATCCGGGCCCGCAGGTCGAGCCGCTTGATCTGATTGAGCGATTCCGGGGAAAGTTGCGTCATGTCGATGGAGGGGCGATCGGGGACCGGTCAGCGGCCAGCAGGTTTTCGAAGCGATTCAGCACCCATTCGTGCGGTCCGGCCGGCCGGGGGACCGCGTCCTCGACCGGCATACCGGGCTCGCCGATCGCGATCGCCGCGAGGTAACCGTCCGCCGGCGAGAACGTCAGGAAACTCCAGTTCGTTGCCGGTGCCAAGCCCGGGCGGAGCATCCGGACGCTCGGGTTGGGCTCATCGATCCGTTCGAAGGCGAAATCGGCCAGCGGCATCGATAAACCCGTCCCGATCGCCTTGATGAATGATTCCTTCAGCGTCCAGACTCGCAGGAAAGCGGCCCGACGGGCATCGGGATCGCTTTTGCCCATCACGTAATCGACTTCCGGGGCGGCGAAAAATCGGCGAGCCAAGCCGATGTCGGGTGTCCGGGACAATCGTTCCACATCGATCCCGATCAGTCCGCGGTTGCCGATCCCGACCAGCACCATCCCTTCGGTGTGAGTGACGTTGAACGGTTTGATCAATTCGCGAGGCGAAACGATGAACGGTTTTCCATGATCCGACCAGTCGAGCACGATCTTGGCCGGTTCCTCCAAGGTGGCCTGGGTCAGCAAACGGCGGGCCATCCCGCGGCCGACGACATGTTGGTTCCGCGAACTCGCCTGACGAAATCGCAACGCCCGCTCCCATTCTCCAGGGCCAAGCCAATTCCGGCAACATCGTTCTAACTCGCCCGGTTCATTCAGCGAGGCCCGTGCGGACCACACTTCGACAGAAATTTTCTGCTCCTCCGTCATCCGCTTCCCATGGCCTCTTTCGCTAACGCGGCTCCGTACCTGCACCCCAGTTCCCGTTAACGATACCTGTATCAGAGATTCTAGGTGTCACCCCACAGAGGGGGGGTGGCAATCCGGCCTTTACCTGCGATCGACTAGGCGGCTACCATCGCAGCCCGTGGTCGCTTGCCGCATGCTCGAAGGCCGAACGCTAGAAGGATGGATCCCATGGCCGCCGCATCGTTACTCGTACTGTTTGCCGCCGTCGGAGTCGACTACGGTTGGCAACCGGATGGGACGCAATCCGATCGAGGTGATAACATCCGGTACATCGTTCAGGTCCCGCCAGATCAGTTGGATGAAATCCGTCGGGCCGGCGAGGTCACCAGCACGCTGGACCCTGAGGTCGCCGGTCGCGTCGTTCAGATCGTGTTTCGGATCGGCACGGACCCGTTGCCGCGCGACGCGGGCAGGGTCATTTCTCAGCCGGCGGCCGCCAGCCCGACCGCTGATCCGTCGGACCACGCCTTGTTGCCGATCCCCCAATTTTCACCTGCCGATTCATTGGCTGCGGCCCCGCCACCTGACCTTGGCGGCCCAGCGGAGGACGGCTCGGGCAGTCAATCGCTGCTGAAGCCTGATCCGCAGGCCGAGGGGTTCACGTTGCCGTCGACGGTCCGATCGGCGGTGGGGACCAACCCGAACGTGTCGACCGATCCGGTCACGGCGGATCGGGACAATCGTTGGAGCGACATCCGGGGGCAAATCGGCTCCACCGGTTCCTCCGCCACGGGCTCGCCAAACGCCACCGCCGCTCGGTCGAATCCGACGGGGCCGACGACCGATCCCGTTTCCCCTGGTGGCTCCTGGGCAAACCCGCCCGCCAGTGCCGGTTCGAGAGCGCCGGCGTCCGTCGCGGCGGGAGCCAACGGTCGGGGGGATTCTGCCGCTTCGACCACACCATCGTTTTCGGCGCAAACCACGTTACCGAACCCTCCATCGATTTCCGGCAATCCGGCTGGGCAAGCCGGAGCCAGGCGTGGGCCGACCGATCCTACCGACCCGACTTGGAGCGGTTATGGCACGACCCCGACCTTCGGGACGCCCCCGGCCGGCATGGCGTCGAACACGGCCGCTGCCGGCTTTGGAACGCCGTCGAATTCATCGGTCTCGCCCCCCGATTTCACTCGGCAGCCCTCCGAGGTCGCAACCACCTCATCCGGCGACGCTGCTGCGGGGTTCACTCGCGACGCGGCGGGCAACCTCTACGACCCACTGGGGCGACCGATCGACCGTCAGGGCCGGCTGATCGATCCGGAGTCGGGGCAGTTGATCGATGCGGCGGGGAACTGGGTCGACCAGTACGGACGTCGGATCGACCGCTACGGTCGCCCACTGCCGGGTGAAAGCGGCACCGCAGCGGAACCGTCCGCGGTCGCCACGTTGCAACCGCCACCCTTGCTCGCGCCACCGGCCAACCCTAACTACGCAAGCGGTACCGCGGCCACTGGGAACTACCCGGCCAATCCGAATGGGAACTATGGGGCGCCAGCGGGTGCGCCCGCGACGTGGGGTGGCGTCGGTTATGGCCAATTCGGCTACGGGGACCCCGCCCAGGGTCAATACCCGACGCAGTCTCAGCTCGCCAACCAGGCCGCTCAACGAGGCTTCAACTCGACCGCTAATGGTCAATTCACCAACGGCACGTTCGCGAATGGTCCACCCGCTGGCGGCCGGCCCGGCTCGTTCCAACAGGGATATCCCACGTCGAATTGGGGAACCGATCGCGAGCCGCCTTCGATTTCCGATCAGGCCGGCACGACGGCCCCGCCGCAACGAGACAAGGAAGCGGCGACGGTTGCTGCGGATGCGGCCAAACCGAAAAAGGTGGCGGCTCAACCTTTTTTCAACTTCATCCTGTTGATCTCGTTGGTCGGCAACGCGTACTTAGTCTTCGAGACCGGCAATTTGCGGAGGAAGTTCCGCAACATGATCGCCAACGTGCGGGCGAGCAAAATTTCGACGCAGCCGGCCAATTGAACGACCGATTCATCGCCGGGGTCAAGGAAGACACTGCCTGTGAAACAGCGAAGCTCAGTCGAGCCGATCCGATCGGACCGAGCAACGGTGCACCGCCGCAGGCTAATGGCCTTGGCTGGCGCTTCGCTCGGTCTGTTGCTGGGCGCTGCCGGTTGCGGCGAGGTGCTCGCTAGCCCTGCGGATTCGCCGGCCATAGCCACGGCCGACCGGCTAGCGGACTCCACCCAGGTCGTGCCGGCTGAGGGGAGCGTGACGTCGGCGGAGGTCGTCGCCGATGCCCGGCGATTGCTAAAGCTGTCGGTGGCTCCCGAGGATCGGGGGCGCGTCGGTCGGCAGCGGATCGAAGCGGCTCGCGAGCTGAGTCGGTTAGGCGAGCACGCGTTAGCCCAGGAATTGCTGTCTCAAGCCTTGGAGGACCATGCGGATGCGACGGAGCCGCAGGACGTTCGCACGCGAGCTTCCATTCGCCTGGCAATTGCCTCCACGGCATGGCGTTTGGGCGATCACCAAACCGTGATTCACCAGGCAAGGCTCGTGCTGGAAGTTGCACCGGAGGCTCTCGACGCGCCCCGGACGATGGCGACCCATCAACTCTTGGTCCGGTCGCTGATCGAATGCGACCGATCGGAAGAGGCCCTCGAAGAACTCCGAACCTTCCGTCGATCGTCTCCTGCGGCCAAGCGATGGGCGGCGGATCAGTCGTTGGCATTGGGAGGCGTCGCGCTCAGTGGTCGGCAGGCGGAGTTGGCGATGCGGTCGTTCGAACTGTATTCGGAGCTGTTGCCGGACGGGGATCGATCGGGGGACGCGATGCTGGGGGCCGCGTGGGCTGCCGCCTCGGGAGCCGAAACCTCGGAACGGGCGGATACTCGTCTGGTCGATTTCATCGAAGCGTTCCCGGGCCATCCCGACGTTCCCCACGCCCTCGCCGCGCGGGCTCGATTGCTGTCGGAAAGCGGAGATCGGGAGGCGGCGGATTCGGTCCGAGCTGAATTGCTGCGAGATCACGTGGCATCAGCGGCGGCCGTGAGTCTGTTGAACGGTTGGGCGGTCACGGAACGTGGGACCTGGCCCGATCCGATCCGCGAAGCCTGGATTCGGCGGTTGGAGGCCTTGGTCGATGATGATTCGGCCGCGGCGGGTTCCGTGCCGCCGACGCTGTGGCCTGGCTTGTTGATGGCCGCCTTCACGGCGACGGATGACCGCCTCTGGCAGGCCGTTGTCGAGGCGCTGTTGTCGACCGATTCGGATGGGGAGCTGACCGCGGCTGCCTTGGCCAAGCTGGCTCAGGAACAGGCGGCGATCGCCGAGCACCTGGCGGTTGATTTGCTTGCCCGGGTCGTCGAATTGACCGCCCCGGCCGCGGGCCAACCAGTCGTGGTCGATTCGGTTGCGTCTGGACCCGTGCCCCAAGGCTGTGAGGCGGCGAGTCGTTGGGCCGGCGCCAACGAGCGGTGGTCCTTGTTGGCGTTGGTCGCCGAGCAGGTTGAGCCTCCCACAGGACAGGAGGCGCGGACGCGAGGGGTGATCATCGATCGGCTGTTGGCCGAATCACTGATGCAGACCCGACGAGCCGGTGAAGCGACCCGGTGGTGGGAAGCGATCCGGCAAGTTTGGGACTGCCGGGATTTCGAGACGACGCTCCGCGCGGCCGAAACGGCGGTCGCGTATGGCCGCCCCGAAGCGGCGCGGGAACATCTCGACGCGGCGACGGCGGGCGCCGAGACCCCCTTCCAGCGTTCATTGGTCCGAATTCTGGAAGCGGAGATGGCGATTCGCGACGCCCGGTTGGACGAGGCGCGAGAGTGGTTAGAGCGACTCGCTCGGGAATCGGAAACGGCGCCGGAATTGAGGCCCCGGGCGCAATGGATGATCGGCGAGACCTATTTTCTCCAGCAGCGGTTTGCCGAGGCGATCGATGCCTATCGGCGAGTCGAGGCGATCGACGAGCAGGGCGATTGGGTGCCCGCGGCGCTGCTGCAATCTGGCAAAGCCTTTGAAAAGCTGGGACGCGGCCGCGACGCCGTGACTTGCTACACAACGTTGTTGTCACGCTTTCAGGGGTCTCCCCACGCGGAACCGGCCCGCGATCGGTTGGCACGGTTGGGCGGCGAGGAACGACTCCGTCGTTGAGGCGAAGGTGAGATCGATGTGGCGACAAAAGATCCGATCACGGCAGATCCGCGAGGCTGGTGACGAATCGCAGGCTTGTATCTCATTGGGATCAAACGACGAGCGAGGGATCGCTCGTTGCGAAGTCGGCGAACCGGACACTCGGCGTGAACGGGGACCCGATTGCGTCCGTGGCTTGGCCGCGTTGTTGGTCGTCTACCTGCATGCCTGCGTTCCTTACCTGGATCGGCCGATGCCGGGGCTGGTCTGGCCGGTACGAGACGAACCGGCACGGTTGCTTTCGACCACCTTTTGGATGGTCGAAGTCTTCATCATGCCTTTGTTCCTCCTGCTCGCCGGATACTATGCCCAACGCAGTTTGGTAGGCAGGGGTGGCGGCGATCTGATCCGTTCCCGAGCCCAGAGGTTGCTGCGTCCGCTGGCTTGGGCCGCCGTCTTGTTGCTGCCGCTGGAGTATTACCTGTGGCTGACCGGTTGGGTCATCGAAGGCCAAATTCCCGCGGATCGGCTGTGGACACTGAAGGTCCCACGCGATTCGCGTCAGCACCTGTTCGGGTCGGCTCACCTCTGGTTCTTGCTCTACCTCTTCACCTACTGCGGCATCCTCGCGGCAACGTGGCGGTGGCTGCCGGCAGTCGTCGGTCGGCGACGGATCGAGGCCGGGACGCAGGTGTTGGCGTTGCCGGGCGACGCGGAGTCGAGGGGTTCTTATCAGCGATCGCGAGGCTGGGACCCGGCGGCTCTTGCAAGCGGGTCCGCACTGCGAGCCTCGCTGATCACGTCGGCGTTGGTCGGCGTGGCCGTTTTGGTGCTATGCCCTCAGGTCGTCTTCGGGTTCCAGCACGCGACGCTGCCGGTCCCCAGCAAGTGGCTATACAGCGGCACGTACTTTCTCGGCGGTGTCTGGATCGCAGCAGCGGGCCGAGGGTGGCCAGGTTGTCGGGATCACGCCGGCTTGTTGCTGGGGTGTGGGCTGATCAGCGGTTTGGCCGCTGCCCTGTTGGGTCAATGGGCGATCGCGGACGCGGACCCGTGGACGCTGCGATTCGCGATCGGCTGGGTTCCTCGGGGCGTGCTGGCAACGCTCACCGTGACCGCAGCCTGGACACTTTCGCTGGGCATCATCGGGTCGGCCGAACGTTTCGCCGAGCGTCTGGAACCACGGTCGCGAGGCTGGAGGGCTGTCGGCTTTCTGGCAGCGGCGAGCTTCTGGGTTTACCTGGTTCATCACCCCTTGGTCGCACTGCTACATCTCGACCTGAAACTGTTGGCCCCTGCCGCCCCGGCGGAAATCAAGTTGGCGGTGAGCTTGATCGGAGCCTTGACGCTCTCGCTCGTCAGTTACCAACTTCTTATCCGTGACACCCGGTTGGGAATCCTGTTCGGGATCGAAGGGAAACGAGCACCAACGCGACCGGTGACAGGCGGCGAACCCTCGTCGGCATCCGAGCCGTCTCTTGCCTCCCAGACTGAGGCGGCCGAACCTGACCGCGTTGGCCGCCGCGCGGCGTAGGAAGGCCGCGCGGGAGTGGAGGAGGCACGTCTGGCTGCCATGAGCCTACACGGTCACCGCGTTCCGTGCCGCAGCGGGGCAATCACCGAACTGTCGTTCACCAAGGTGCGCGAACGTAGTACAGCCCGAACTGATCGGTATGGCTGGGCCACTGCGGTGTCGGCTGGAAACTGCCTGAGGGTAATGCCCCGGGCGAGGTCGCGTTGCGGCCGAACCGCGATGTCTGCGGGTACATCAGGTTTTGGCTGACGCCCCAGGAATAAGTCTGCCGCATGTGCGTGTTCGGCGGGACGACCACAGCCGTCGGCTGGCCGTACGGCAAGTAGTAATGATTGCCGTGCCAGGCTCGGTTGTTGGCGTGCTGAGCCGACCATACGTTGAACGGATTCCCGGCTTCACAACGTTCCGGAATCAGGCTGCCGGCCAACAGCAGCCCTCCCAAGATCATCAGTGCTTTCTTCATGTTCGTCCGGCGCCTCGTGGCGAAAGGGTGCAGGGTACGGGTTCGCGATTCACACAGCGCTCATCGCGGGATACGCAGTTTGTTCCAGTACAGGTTGCTCCACGCGGTCCGAACCGGGGGGCCAAAATAGGTCACTTTGGTGTGATTCATCCCCCGACCGCCATCGTAGTAATTGTGGTACCGATTCTTATGCCAATACAGCATCTCCTCGGGGTACAGCGGTTGGTACGTCAAGAAGGTGTGTCCGACGTGGGGGGGGGTCGGAACAGGCGAGACGTACATCTGGGCGTTGGTCGCGTTGCAATTGCCCTGCGTGTAGTTGTTGTAAAACAAATCGGGGTAGCCGTAGGTCCGCGGCACGCAACCGGCCGTTAGGTTGCCCAATTCCGAACCGCTGGTCATGTCTCCGACGAACGAAATCCCGTCGACTCCTGTCCCCATCACGACACCACCTGCACTCGAGCCGACCACTTCGTCGCTCACGACCTGGGAGCTGATGATGCGTTCGCCGGAGCCGAGCCCTTGGATGTGTTGGGGGTTTGAGCCCAATAACCGGCCACGAAACGGGCCTTCCGCTTGGGCGTAAGGGGCGCCACTGACCAGCGCGACGGCGGTCAACGCGACGATGGATTTGAGAACTGACATGATTTCGGTTCCTCCATGAACCGTTTGGTGAGTGTTCCATCCGATGGCAGGGCTGGTGAACCGGGTGACCACCTGCTCTCGCACCGCGCCGGATCGTCATCCCCGATCGGGGACGATCGGCCCGCTTTCCGGAAGTTCCATCGGCAGATCTCGCACCCTAGGGCGAGGGTAGTCGTTGCTGCCTGCCGTCGGCGGAAGAATCCGTAGATTCCTACCGATGCGTTTCGGATCGGGCTGTCGTCAAAATGAGAAAAGTCGGAGTGGCCGTAGAGTAGTCAAACGGACGACAAGGCCGCCCGAGCGACCCAAGAGTCCTTCGGCGCTCGATCCCTGCGTGTTGTCATAAGTTACTTTCTGCTAGAGGTTTGAGGTGTTTTTCGGGGGTCGAGGTTCAGGGCGGCACACGGCCTGCATGTAGTATGTCTGGCCTGACGGGGTTCGTCATTCGGTGGCGTCACCTGTTTTGCGTCACGGGTCGATTTGGTGTCGTCAATCTTTCCAGGAGTTGATTCCATGTTCAAGAAATTGAGTTTGGTTGTTGCGTTGTTGCTTGGCAGTCTCGTTCTGTCCTCTCAAAAGGCCGAGGCGCAGATGGTTTTCCGATCTGCGGGCGGGTTCCCGGTGCCCATGGTGGGCTATCCGCCGGCGCCGCGGATGTACCGCCCTTACGTTCCGTCGCGCCGATACGTCAGCGGCGGAATCTACTCCAATTGGGGTCAGAGGCAGGTTTTCGCTCCGGTTAGCCGTTCCTATCGCCCTGCCTATGGCTACGGCATGCGTGGTTACGGCGTGCGTGGTTACGGATATCCGGTCTATGTCAGTCCCTACGGTGGTCGCTTTGGCAATCCCTACGTTCGGTCGGGTGTTTCCCTTTACATCGGCAACTGACCCGGCAGGACGGCGGAATCGCTGTCGGCAGCCCGCCTGGGGTGTCGGCAGGATCGATTTCGGGGGGGCGGTGCTGGTCGCTGCCCCTCGCTCGTCTTGGGCGAGTTCTCTTTGCTGAGGTCTGAGCCTGAAGTGCCGAGGGGGGCTGTGGTCGGGAAGTCGGTTTTCGTTAAGCTGAGTTCCCCCAGGCAGTACCTCAGTTCGTTGGAAACAGGCCGCATGTTTGATCTCGTAGTCGGTTCGGGGAATGCTCACAAGGTCGCTGAATTGAGGGCCTTGCTGCCGAACCAGATGTTTCGCTTGACCTCTCTGGCTGAACTGGATGCGCCACTTGATGTTGAGGAGACGGGAGCTACCTTCGCGGAAAACGCGAGACTGAAGGCGACGGTTCAGGCGAGGCATCTGGGACGCTGGGTGTTGGCGGAGGACAGCGGCCTGGAAGTCGACGCCCTGGGGGGACGTCCGGGGGTGTTGTCGGCCCGTTATGCCGGCCGTCACGGGGACGATGCCGCCAACAACCGAAAGTTGATCGAAGAACTGGTGGGTGTGCCGGTCGACCGACGTGCCGCCTCATTCCGTTGCTTCGTCTGCGTTGCCGCTCCGGATGGCTCACCGCGGCTGGAAGTCGACGACGCCTGCCGGGGTCGGATCGGTGACGAACCTTTGGGTTCGGGCGGCTTCGGCTATGATCCGCTGTTCCTGATTCCGGAGTACCACCAGACTTTTGGGCAATTGGGAGCGACCATCAAGAACGTGCTGAGTCATCGGTCACGGGCTTTGCGTCGATTGTTGCCGGGCTTGGTCGCGTTGGCACTTTCGGAGGGTGTCCGATGATGGCACCTGAGTCGGAGAGATTGGACGTGATCGCGGTGGGTGCCCATCCGGACGACATCGAGATCGCCTGTGGCGGTACCTTGGCGAAGCTGGTTCTTCAGGGTTATCGGGTGGGGATCATCGACCTCACCGATGGCGAACCGACACCGGGATCGCCGGGACCTGAAGTGCGGTTAGCGGAAGCCGAGGCCGCGGCACGGGTTTTGGGGATCCACCAGCGGATCCAACTTGGACTCCCGAATCGGCGGTTGTTCGACCAGTTCGAGCACCGGGTCGCTTTGGCGACCGAGTTCCGTCGCTGGCGTCCCAGGCTGGTGATCGGATTCGGCGCGAAGACGCCGATGGCTTCGCCCGATCACTACCAATCGTCGTTGCTGACCGACGCCGCGATTTTTTACAGTCGGCTCACCAAGTGGGATGAATATTTTGCTGGCTTGCCCGTCCATGCGGTTTCGCGCCAGCTCTATTTTCGGCTCGCTCTGGAACCGGACGTGCTGCCTGGTGAGCCCCATCACCTGACGGTCGACATCGCAGAAACTCTCGATGCCAAGATCGAATCGATCCTCTGTTACCAAACCCAGTTTGGTGGCAAGCCGTACATTGCGGAGCGTGTCCGGGCGGCCGCGGTGGTGTCTGGGGCTCAGGCTGGGGTCTCCGCGGGCGAGGTCTTTGTCGCGCCCAAACCGATCGCGGTCGATGATTTGCTGCGTGTGATCCTGTGACGATTGCTGTGGTCTGACCGTTAGCAATGAGCGGAAAAAAGTGTCCGGAACCTTTTGCGAGGAACTCGCCCTTCGGGTGCTTTGCACACAAGGTTCCGGACACTTTTTTACCGCACGATCCTTAGCTCAGCGGGTGTGGGTACCGGTGTCGACCTGCGGGGGCTTCGCCACCCGCACCACATCCGGAGGATCGAACCGCAAGGTTTGATTCAACCTTTGGGCGATTCGGGTCCTCTCGGTCTCGCTCAATCTTGTGGAAGCGGCAATCCAGTAATCCGGATCCTCCGTTATCAAGGTCGCCAACCGCGCGCTGCAATCACCGCCCGGTGGTGTCAGTTGGCGGCGTAGTTCGGCGAATCGAGCCCGTTGTTCCGCGTCCAACCCGGCATCGTCCCAGCGTCGCAACCGGGGTAACAACGAAACGCCTTGGCGGCGAAGCGTCTCATGGGCGGTCGCCCGATCGCGGCGACTTGCCGAACCGAGTTGTCCGATCCATATTGCCAACTCCTGATCGTCCAGTCGGGCGTCGATGCGGTGTTCGTCGCCGCGTTCGCGAGTAGGGTAAAGCGTGTCGGTTAAGGGCTCACTCGAGACGATTCGGGCCAGTGAGTCTGCGTGGGCCCGCTCGGCCAGTTCACCAAGCTTGGTCGGGTACAGCAGGTCGTCCACCAATCCCGCGAAGTGTTGTTGGTACAACGGGGTCTGGGCCATGTAGAGGTGTAGCCAGGTGCCGAATTGCTCCTCCACTCGCCGCTGATCGGTTTCGAGGCGGAGCGTCAACGGGCCGCCACGAGGCTGTGATAGGCTCACCCGACGGGCCCCAGAGAGGGTGTCAGCCGACAGCACCACCTTCCCTGTCTGGTCGACATCGAGCGTCCAATGCAGCGTTTCGCTCCGGCGGGTGTAGTGAACTCGCGGCAGTCCCCGCCAAGCCTCAATCGAGAGGGCTTCCGAGAACGGCTCGCCACCTGCCTGTGATCGAGCCGAAGCATGCACGCTCCCCTTGCGGTACCGAACCGGATCGATTTCCAGTCGCCCCATCACGAGCTCGAAGCGGACCCGATCGCTTTCCCGGAGCAGGGACGCTTGGGCTTGTCCGGGGGAATCCTCGACAGACGCCTCCTGAGAAAGTAGGCGTCCGGAGTCAACGGACAGGCCGATGAAGACCGACAGCAGCGGTAACCACCTCATCACATTCCCCTTGGTTTCCCGGTGTGGGACCACGCCATTCGGAATAGCGCGACGGGTTCGTAAGTTGGCGGACGAGCCGGGCGGCCCCGGATCAGGGCAAACGCCCGACCGGTCCAGCTTTTGTCTATCGGCAATCGGGCGATCATCGCCAGACCAAAACCTGAACAAAATTTTTGCAGGGCCTTCCGATCCCCTGCTTTGCTGACAAAGCCGGACCGGATCTTCGGGCTTCAGGTATCGGGGCGTCTTGAGGGCTTGGCTGACGAGGAGGCGGCCGATTTCCGTCGGGATTCGCGGCGTATTTGTAGGTAGTGGTGGTGGGTCCGAATCGCGTCTGCGGCTGCCAGGACCAGGATGCAGAGCATCAGCACGAAGACGGCTGTCCAAGCGGCAATCCAAAACGGGCTTTGTCCCGCCCAGCCGGCGGCGATGATCAGGGCACCGCAGGTGGCCAGCATGCCGTGGATCACCATCCGCCAGCGTCGTCGCAAACGGTAGTAGCGGCTCTCAGCTTTGCAAAAAGCGTCGTCGCGGCCCTGGCTCCCCGACCTGACATCTCCGATGATGATCGCCTGGTTCACCGCATCCTGATATTCCAGCCAGACCGCGACCAACAGGATGGCGAATCCGACCAGAAGGCTTCCCGCGAACATGTGCAATCGAAACGAACGGCGTGGGGGAGTCGGGATGAGCGACAGGAGGATCGCGAGTGCAATCGGCCAACATTGGCGGCGCGACCAGGTGCGGCCAATCGAGCCAACGCCACTTTAACCGTTCGGCGCTAGTCGAGATACCGCTACCACCGAGGAACTGACATGCGGCTTCGCGTCGCCCGAATACCCGAAGAGCTCGATTGGCCCCGGCGGGGGACCGCCGTCGTCATCGACGTCCTGAGGGCGACGACGGTGATCACCCGCGCCTTGCAGGCCGGGGCCGCCGAGGTATTCGTTTGTGGCGAGATCGAGGACGCGCTCGATTTGGCCTCGCGGTTGGAGCCTCGGCCGCTGCTGGCGGGTGAGCGAAATTGTGAACCGATCGCAGGGTTTGATCTGGG
Organism: Planctomycetaceae bacterium; assembly: GCA_007694185.1. GTDB lineage: Bacteria > Planctomycetota > Planctomycetia > Pirellulales > Pirellulaceae > UBA6163. The sequence goes on along the minus strand of RECD01000135.1, from coordinate 87,263 downwards.
GAATTCGCCTCGAGAATATGAATCGGCGATGGTGGCCGGGAAGAGTTTGGTGATGACGACGACCAACGGGACGCGAGCCGTTTTGGCGGCGGACGGGTTCCCGAGGATCCTCGCCGCCTCCTTCAACAACCTGGCGGCGGTGTGTCGCCACCTGGAAGGCCAGACCGAAGTGTCCATCATCTGCGCGGGCACGGACGGCGCCCCGACCGAGGAAGACACGCTTTTGGCCGGTGCGATCTTAGCCGCCTTGCCGTCCGGCGAGGGCCGTCCGGTGTCGCCGGGACCCGGCACACCCGAGCGGGAGGCTTGGGACCTGTTCTTCGGACATCTCTCCAGCGGCCTGACCCTGGCCGAACGGTTCAAACAGACCCGTGGCGGCCGAAACCTCGTGGCCGCCGGATACGATGACGACCTTCAGGAATGTGCTCGAGTCGATTCGACCACCACGATCGGCGTCATCGATCCGGATGGGCCGATGCGGTTTCGTCACATCACGCCGTGAAGGCCGCGGTGACGCCGGCGGGGTTGTGCATCACAGCATATCGAGCGGATCGATGTCGACCACGAATTGAAGATCGTCGCGCGCCGGGGGCGGCAGTTTGGCTACCGCGAGCCGGATCGTTTCGCCGAGTTTCGCGTTGTCCGTCGATTGCAGCAGGATATGGAAGCGGTACTTGCCGCGGAGTTTCGCGATCGGCGGTGGGGCCGGGCCCAAAATCCGGATTTCGGCAGCGATCGATTCCGCGGCGGCTTGCAGGTGATCGCGGAGCGACTCGGCGAAGGCTTCGGTCAACGACTCCGATTCGCCACGCAGGATGATCCGAGCGACGCTCCCCAACGGTGGGTAGTTGAACTTTTGTCGCTGGACCATCTCGCCGGCGAAAAACGACTCGTAGTCATGTCGAGACGCGGCGACGATGGCCGGATGGTCCGGTGAAAAGGTTTGGACGATGACTTGCCCGCCTCGGTTGCCGCGGCCGGTTCGTCCCGCCACTTGGGTCACCAGTTGGAACGTTCGTTCGGCCGCGCGAAAGTCCGGAAAATGCAAGGCGCTGTCGGCGTTGATCACCCCGACCAACAGGACATTCGGAAAGTCGAGCCCCTTGGCGATCATTTGTGTGCCCAACAGGATTTTGATCTGGCCGCTACGAAAAGCCGACAGTACCCGTTGGTGGCTCCCGGGTTTTCTCATCGTGTCGCTATCCATCCGGGCGATCTCGACATTGGGGAACCGGCCTTTGACTTCGGCTTCGAGTTTTTGTGTACCCAAGCCGGCATAACGGATTTCGCCCGAGCCGCACGAGGGACAGGCCGGTGGGGTCGGGATCCCGTAGTCGCAGTAATGACAGACGGCTTTGGCACCGTCACGGTGGTGGGTGAGCGGTAAGTCACAGTGGGGGCAGGAGACGACTTTGCCGCAGGCCGGACATTGAATCTGGGTCGCAAAGCCTCGGCGATTCAACAGCAGGATCACTTGGCCGTCTTCGCTCAACGTCTGACGGACCGCCTGCAGCAGCGGGCGACTCATCGCCCCGCCCGCTCGCTGTTCCCGCTCGCGAAGGTCGACCAATCGGACCGCGGGCATCGGGCGGTTGGCGATCCGGTGGTCCATGCGGACCAATTCGGCGTGGCCGGTACGGGTCGCTTGGTAGCTTTCGAGACTGGGTGTCGCGGAACCGAGCACCAGCGGGATCCCGAGCAGGCCTGCGCGGCGATGCGCGACCCGGCGGGCATGGTACCGCGGTTGGGTATCTTGCTTGAACGAACCGTCGTGTTCCTCGTCGATCACGATCAGCCCCAAGCGGGGGACCGGGGCGAAAACCGCGCTACGCGGACCGACGACCACATCGATCTTGCCGGCTCGAATGAGCTGCCATTGTCGGTGCCGTTCGGTCGGTGACATCTGGCTATGCAAAACCGCCACGCCTCGAAACCGATTTTCGAATCTGGCTCGCGTCTGAGGGGTCAAGCTGATCTCGGGGACCAGGACGATCGCGCCTCGGCCGAAACGGACGACCCGCTCGATCGCCCGTATGTAGACCTCGGTCTTACCGCTCCCGGTCACGCCGTGCAGCAGCAGGGTTCGCGATCGCCCCGAGTCGATCGCGTCGACGATGCGGCCGAGCGCTCGGTCTTGGGCTGCTGACAAGCGACTGATCACCTCCGCCCCTGCGGCCGCAGCGATAGCTGCCAAGGCCGCGCCGGGAGCTTCCACCGACGGCCCCGTTTCCGATCGCAATGCGGCGAGCTGGGGCGGTGGCGAAACAGTCGGTTCGGACATCACCCGACGCCGCTCGATAGCCAGGAAACCGTTTTTGATCAGACTGCGGATCGGGACTTCGGTACATCCGACGGCGGCCGCCAACTCGGTCGGCATCATCGGTTTACCGGCAGCGATCAGTTGCCGGACGGCGGCTTGTTGTTTGGGGGAAAGTGCGGCCACCCGAGCGTCATCCAGCGCCGGCGGGGCGGGGCTGAGGAAGCTCTGTTCCCGCGTGCCGGCTGCCGACCGTACGCCGGCGGGGATCAGGGTATCGAAGACGAGTCCGGGAGGGGCCTGGTAGTAGTGGCTGATCCACAGCACCAGTCGAACCAGGTTCGGGTCGCAGAGTGGTTCGGGGTCGACGAGTCCCGCGACCTCGCGGTACTTGGCCGAACCGGGCTGATCCGGCTTCAGTTCGATGCACCACCCGACGATGGGCTGGCGTCTTCGTCCCAGCGGGACCTTCATCCGCATCCCGACGGCAGCCGGCTCTCGCATGGCGACCGGGACCGCATAGTCGAAGGGGCCGTGGGGGGCTTCGCTGAACACGACGCTCGCCAGCGTGACCCGTGGCACGTCCGGCAATTCCCAGGGCGGCGGCTCCGTTTCGAACAACGCGGGTTGTTCGGAGGCGACCCGTTTGGGTGCGTTGGGCTGGGGCTCGGAGGGTGGTGTCCGGTGGCGTCGCGGCCCGTGTCGATCAGGCTGGGAGGGCGGCTGATGGGGCATGGGGTGCGGTCCGGGCGCTCCGCGCTGGGGTAACGGGGTGCCCCGCATCGTATATCATCGGGCCGTCAGCGGACATGTCGCCCCGCAAGTTGTCCGAGTCGCCGGCGACGACGGTAACCAGGTCGAGGGGCCGGTTGCCGGCGTCCCGCGGGCTTCGCCGGGCTCGATGCCAGCGACGCGGGGGACAAACGGAATCGTTTCGAGGGGGCTGCGATGACCGACCGGTTGGCGATCTACGGGGGATCGTTCGATCCTGTCCATTTGGGGCACTTGTGGGTCGCGCAGCACGCGTTGGAGCGATTGGAACTGGATCGGGTCCTGTTCATTCCCGCTGCGACCTCACCATTGAAGCTTCACGGACCGGTCGCCGGCGATCTTGATCGCGAACGGATGCTTCGTCTGGCGCTTGCCGATACGGACGACGGTCACCACCGGCTGACGATGGTCGTGGACGATCGAGAACTTCGTCGGGGCGGGGTCAGTTACACGCTCGACACGGTGCGTGAGCTCCGTGAGGAGCTACCCGCTGCTGAACTGTTCCTGTTGGTCGGTTCGGATGCCTTCGCCTCGATCCGCCGGTGGCACCGCCCCACCGAACTGCTGGGGCTGATCACCCCCAGCGTCTTCCGCCGCGGGGGCGATGCCGAAATCGATTGGGGGGTACTCGATGGGCTCATTTCGCCGACCCGGCTCGAGGAGATTCGGCACGCCGAACTGCGACTGCCGCTGATCGAAATCTCCAGCGGTGACATCCGCAGGCGGGTTGCCCAGGGACGCGAGATCCGGTTTTTGGTCCCTTCGGCCGTGCGGGAATACATCGCGTCTCGCTCGCTCTACCAACCGACCGAGTCGCCCTCGTGATCGTGGTCCATTCCCAAGCGGGTGCGAAGCCGCTCCAAGTCATCGACAAACCGTCGATGGCTGCTGTGGATATGTTCCGCCTCCGTGACGAACCGGATGCACGGATCGGGATAGACGTCGGAACCGATTAGGATTTTTTCAAAGTCGGCCAGCGGCACGCCGTAAGCGATCAGCATTTTGTGTTCGTCCAGTTGTACCTCTTGCCCGCGTTCCGGCGCGACGACCGCGATCCCGGTACAGCCGTCGTTCAGCAACAGGTCCTCGTGATCCAACAGGATGCTGCGAAGCACGGGCAGATCGATTTGGCCACGATGCAAATCGGCTCGGGGTTCGCCACCCAGATGGCTCGATTCCAGGATCACGTCGACGACCGGGCCGAGCGGTTCCAGCATTTCGAGAAACAGATCGAGCAGGATGCTTTTGGTCGCGGCGGCCATCAGCACCGGAATCTCGGCACCCGTCACTTCGTCGAGATACCGGTCATGCCGATACCCCTGACGAGGGACGACCTGCAGGCGATAGTCCGGCCGGATCGCGTCGGTCAGCTCGTATGCCCCGTACCAGGCGACTGACAGATGAGCTCGAAGCTGGTCTGCCGAAAGCGATTCGAAGCTACCCGCAGACGCGTAGTCGCTGGTCGGTTCCGATTGGGGGTTGCGAAGGAGACGTTTGAGAAATCCCATGGAAGTCGGTGGTCCTCTGGCCACGGCCGACCCGCAGGTCGGGCCGGGGGCGAATGGCTGACGGTTGGCTTGTTGAGAGATTCGGGGCCTGCGGGGGCCCGCGCCGGTTCACCAGCGCGAATCTTGTCCTCGATCAAACCAACGGTAGGTCACCGACCGCGGGGGGCCCGGAAAAATGGCGGTTTTGGTACGACGATCGGCCCTTACCCAGGCTGCAAAATCGGTACCGCCGGTGGGACCGGAATCGGAGAGGGGCTTTCGATCGCTTCACCGGCAACCTTAGGACGGTCGGTCAATGGGATGCCGCGGGTTGGCAGGTCGGCGGTCAACTGAGCAGGATCCGAGCCACGTTGAGGTAGATCACGATCCCGAGAATATCGACGATGCCCGCCACAAACGGGTTGCTCATCAACGCCGGGTCCAATCCCAATCGCTTGAAAATCATTGGCAGCGAAGCGCCACAGAAACAGCCACACATCACCACAAAGAACAGGGTGATCGGGATCACGAGGGCGTCGCGGGCCGACGGCGCGACGACCCAGGCGACCAACATCCCGAAACAGGCGACGAAGCCGCCCAGCAGCATCGAAACCAGCCATTCGCGGGCCATCACGTGACGCCAATTGGCCAGTTTCAGATTGCCGCTGGTCATCCCCGTGATCACGAGCGTCGCCGATTGGCTGCCGGAGTTCCCGCCACTGCTGATGATCAGCGGGATGAACCAGGCCAGCCAGGCAAAGCGTGACAGTTCATCCTCGTAATACTTGAGCGCGAACGCCGTGAACAGCGCCGTGAAGAACAGGATCGCCAACCAGATCCCACGTTTCCAGGAAAGCAGGAACAGGTTGATCCGCAGGAAGTCGGTATCCAGGGGAGAAATCCCTGCCATCTGTTGTGCGTCCGCGTTCAGCTCTTCACGCACCACGTCGATGATGTCGTCATGCGTGATGATCCCGACCAAATGACGCGCCTCGTCGACGACGGGGATGGCCAGCAAGTTGTAGCGTTCGACTTTTGCCGCTACCGATTCCTGGTCCTCGGTCGTTAGCGCGGTCACCACGTCGGTTTCGATCAGATCTTGCAGGGGGGTGTTCGGCGACCGCAGGGCGCTGACCAGTTGCCGGGCGGAGACGACCCCGCGCAGTTGGTCGTTTTCGCCGACGATGAACAGGTAGTAAATCGTTTCGAAGTATTCGGACTGCGAGGCGAGCGCGTCGAGGGCTTGGCGGACGGACAACGTCTCGTCCAGCTTGGCCATTTCGGTCGTCATCAGGGCGCCGGCCGTCCCTTCGGGATAGGCCTGCAGGCGTTGGATGTCACGTCGGTCCTTCCAGGGCAACAGGGGCAGAATTTCTGCAACCCGTGCCTTGTCCAATTCCTGAAGCAGGTCGACGCGGTCGTCCGAGGCCAGTTCCTCAATCAAAGCGGCGATTTCGCCCGGCTCGTTGTCGCGGAGGATCGCGACCTGCCGCTCGTGGGTGAAGTGGCCGAAAATCTCAGCCCGACGTGGGACTTCCGTGTTCCGCAAAACCTGCCAGGCCTGTTCGTCAGTCAATCCTTCCATGAACTCCGCCGTCCGGCCGGCGTTCATGGCGGTGCAGAACTCGCCCAGTTCGGCGTCGTTCCCCTGAGCGAGCATTTCGCGAAGTTCGGGTAGCAGCAGTGTGTTGACCATCGTTGGCAATCAGTCTGGAGGCAGAGGGGGCCGGTCTTTTCCAGGGCGTCGGCGTTTCACGAAACGTTGCCGGTACCCTCCCGAAGGGCTACCGTCCAAAGACAGGCTGCCGGTTCCCGGCAGAGCCGGAAAGCGGGGCTGACGGACGGTTCACCGCGCAGTGGTCGGTGCTGCCCGGTCGGCTTCCCAAAGCCCGAGAGCGGGGTTGCGAATGAAAAACAATTCGTCGCCGTCTGGGTCTCGATTCCAACCGTCGGCCAATCGGCTGATGTCGTAGCGTTTGAGGAGCGTCTCCGGATCGCCGTACGTGTAGCCGACCGACTCGACTTCCTCGCGGCTCAATCCACCGGCCGCGTAAATCACCTCGAATCGGCCCTCGCTCGAGCCATGAATCAGATGCGCCGCGGCGGACAGATTATCGGCCAAATCATCGTGCGTCTGAACCAATTCCAGCACCTCGGCGGAGGGACGGTAGCCGTAGCGGCGGATCAGCGTGTCGATCTGGGGGTCTTCGCCGAACTCGCGAACCTCTGGGGCCAAGATCGTCAACCTGCCGCCGTCGGCGATCGCCATCCGAGACCGATAAATCGCCTTGTTGCCCAGCCAGGTGCTCTTGAACTCCGCCGGGTCGAGGTAGGCGACCACGTGGTCAGGGGCGCGGTCGAGATGAATGAAATTGACTTCATAGGCCAGCTCGGCGGCCCGTTCGAAGGTGGCGTGATCGTCGCCGATGAACAGCCCGCGTGTCTTCAGTTCACCACCGGCAACCTGTTCGACCACGGTCAGGGCATATAGCAGCGGCAGCTGCCCGCAGAAGTGGTCTTGGGCATAGTTCAAAATCCTCCGCAGCGGCGTGTCGGCCCGCCCCATCACTCGCTCCATCCCGTAAGCGGCACTGAGGAAATGGCTCTCGTTGATCCCGCGGACACCGCCGGTGCCGACGAAAATGTTCTTGTTGTAGTTGGCCATGCCGATCACCTCGTGCGGGACGACTTGACCGAGCGAAAAGATCAGATCGTGGCCGCCCTCGATCAGCAGCCGATTGACCTGGGCGGGCCAATCTCGGTTCCAGATCCCTTCGGTCACCTGACTGACGTATTCGGCAGGCACCTCGCCGATCGTCTCGACGTCGTCCCGCCAACGATGGACGCGAAACAGTTCGTGGGGAATCCCGGGAAACATCTGATCGAGCTGGGCGGGGCTCATCGCGGTGTGCGTCCCCAGCGCCGGCATGATGTCCGTCACGGCCGAACCGAGCAGTTCACGACAGAGGACGGTCAAAGCACCGGCTTGGCTTGGCAACCGCGACGTGTCGGGCGGGATCAATAAAACCCGCCGACGAGCCCCGATCGTCCCCAGCACTTTGGCGAGCGCCGCGCGAAAGTCGTCCGTCTTCAGTTCCGCGGTGGCCGAACCGGTCGCAAAAAAAGTGGTCATGAAAATCCTCGTGGTACGCCGGACGGTCCGGTTGACGATCAGGCACGAAACGGTCTGCTATGAGCCTCAGGCATCTCCCCGTCTACACCCGACAGCCAGCCTCATGACCGCGCAACAAATCGAAGCCGCCATCCCGCACCGACCGCCGATGAGGCTGATCGACGAGATCGTCTCGTCAGATGAAAACCGCATCGTCTGCCTGAAAACGTTTTCGTCGTCAGACTTTTTTGTGCAAGGGCACTTCCCCGATTATCCCTTGGTGCCGGGCGTCATCCAGTGCGAATGTTGCCTGCAAGCCGGCGCCGTGTTGCTCAGTCGGCACACCCCCGCCGACCAGGGATTGGTCCCGGTCGCGACCCGCATGGACGGGGTGAAGTTCAAGAAAATGGTCCGCCCGGGGGATACGATCCGGATCGAAGTGACGTTGGTCGACCGGGTCGCAACGGCGTTCTATTTGACCGGAAAGGTCTGGCTGGGCGATCGGTTGGCCGCACGACTCGATTTCGCTTGCTCGGTCGCCAACCCAAGGGAAGCCGCGACCTGATCGCGGTTCCCAGCAACCTCCAGGACCCTCGACATGGACTTTTTGGGACTTGCCGGACGCACCATTTTGGTCATGGGCGTGGCCAATAAAAAAAGTGTCGCGTTCCGGATCGCTTGCCAGCTGGAAGCGGTCGGTGCGGAGGTGATCTACAGCGTTCGCAGCGAGGACCGGCGGGAGAGCCTCGCGAAGTTGCTCGCGGGGAAACGGATTTTCGTCTGCGATGTGGCCGATCAGACGCAGATCGACGAACTGTCCGCAGCGCTGCGGCGCGACGGCGTCCGGTTGGCAGGCTTGGTGCATTCGATCGCGTTCGCCGACTATTCCGAGGGAATTCGCCCCTTTCACGAGACCGGCCGGGCCCAATTTTTGCAGGCGGTCGACATCTCAGCCTATTCGCTGATCGCCGTCTGCGGGGCGCTGAAAGATTGTCTGTTGTCCGACGCGAGCGTCGTCACGATCGGCATCAGCACCACGCGGATGGCGAGCGAAAGCTACGGCTACATGGCTCCGGTCAAGGCGGCCCTGGAGTCCTCGTTGGCGTTTTTGACCAAGTCGTTCAGTCACGATACCGAAGTGCGTTTCAATGCCGTCGCGGCCGGGTTGTTGAAGACGAGCGCTTCGGCGGGGATCCCGGGCTACGTCGACGCGTATCTCTATGCAGAGCGGGTGATCCCGAGAAAACGCGCGGTCACGACGGATGAGGTCGCATCCGCAGCCGTCTTTTTACTCAGCCCCCGGGCTTCCGGTATCACGTCTCAATCGCTGGTCGTCGATGCCGGGATGTCGATCAATTACTTCGACCGCGAAGTCATCACCGACGCGATGCGGCCGACCGAATGAGCTTGTCCGGTTGCGGGGCGGACTTCATCCGTCAGTGATCACCAACCGGACGCAGCCAGGTGTCGCGACGGAGCTTGGCGGATCCGAGCCGTTCCAACAGTTCGTCCCGGTCTCCGTCGGCGACCGCTCGGCGGAATTGGGACAACGCGAGGATCGCCTCGTCCAATCCCGCGACGATGGCTTCTCGGTTGGCCTGACAGATCGCGAGCCACATTTCCGGCGAGCCTGAGGCGACCCGGGTCGTGTCGAGCCAACCTCCACCGACCAAGGGCCGGGCCGCTTCGGGGGGCAGGTTGGCCAGCATCGAGGCGACCAAGTGTGGCACGTGGCTGATCCGGGCAAGCCACTGGTCATGCTCGGCTGGCGACATTTGAAAGACGCGGGCCCCGAAGGCTTCCCACAATCGGATCGACTTGGCCAGCTGTCTCGGATCGGTGTCGGGCGTCGGCGTCAAGATGACCGGACGGTCTTGAAAGAGGTCGTCGCGGGCATGTTCGGCACCCGTTTTTTCTCCACCCGCGACCGGATGGGCACCGACGAAGGCTCGGCGTGCCTGGGGGTCGGACTCGATCGCCGCGACCAAGGCCTGTTTCGTGCTGCCCAAATCGGTCACCAGGGCTTCCGGACGGCAGTTTGCGGCGGCACGAATCGCCAGCGGTGCGATGTGGTCCACCGGGGTGGCGATGACGACCAGATCGGCGTCCCGACAAGCTTCTTGAGGGTCTGCGGTGGCCTCATCGATCGTGCCACGATCGAGGGCTGCCTGCCTGGAGGAATCGTTGCGTGACATCCCCACGACGAGCGCTTCGGGAAACCGTTTTCGAGCGGCCAAGCCGAAGGAACCACCCAACAGTCCGACTCCGAGGATCGCAATCCGCCTCGGGGGCGAGGCTTCCCACGGGTCGACGGCGGTTGCGGGGGCTGGGTATGCGAGGGGTGCGGAGTTTGCCGCGGCCGCCCCGCGAGGGGTCTCCGGTAAACTCATGATTCGGGCAGTTTATGACCCATTTTGGTGCGTTTCGTTTCCAAGTACTTCACGTTGTGAACGTTCACCGGTGGCAGGATCGGCACTTGGTCGACGACCCGCAGGTCAAAACCACGCAGATTGAAGGCTTCGGTCTTCTTGGGATTGTTCGTCAGCAGTCGGACTTCGGTTAAACCAAGGTCCTTGAGGATCTGCAGCCCCACGCCGTAGTCTCGCATATCGGCCTTGAATCCCAAAGCGTGATTGGCTTCGACCGTGTCCAAGCCGTTGTCTTGCAATGCGTAGGCACGGATTTTCTGTGCCAGCCCGATCCCACGGCCCTCCTGTGGCAGGTAAATCAGCGCCCCGCGACCTTCCTCGCCGATTCGGTTGAGGGCCATCTGCAATTGGTCACCACAATCGCAACGCAAGGAGGCGACCAAATCCCCCGTGAAGCAACTGCTGTGCATCCGCACCAACGGCGGGGGGCCGGGTGCCAGCAGGTCGCCCTTGACGAGGGCGATCGGTTCTTGGGCTTCATACCGGACCGCGTAGACGTGTATCGTGAATTCGCCGTAACGCGTCGGTAAGGAAGAAGATGCCGAACGGCTGACCAGCTTTTCGCTGACTCGCCGGTGGGCGATCAGTTGCTCGATGCTAATGATTTTCAGTTGCTTCCGATCGGCGATCGCCAGCAATTCGTCTCGGTTTGCTCGGTCGCCGCTGTCCGCTAGGACTTCGCACAGCGCCCCGGCCGGTTGCAGTCCGGCCATTTTTGCCAAGTCGGCCGCGGCTTCGGTATGGCCGGCCCGCCGGAGCACACCGCCCTCCTTTGCCAGCAGCGGGTAAACATGGCCGGGGCGTACGAACTCATCGGCTCGGCTTTCCGGAGCGGCCAAGCGTCGGATCGTCTCGCAGCGTTCCGCCGCAGTGATCCCCGTCTTCGCGGAGCGGATGTCGACCGGGGTGAGAAAGGCGGTTTTCAACGGCGCGTCGTTTTGCAGCACGATCGGCGACAGTTCGAGCCGCTGGCAGGCCTCCGGCAGGATCGAAACACAGAGCTGGCCGCGTCCCCCCAGCATGAAGTTGATCGACTCGGGCGTGACCTTCTCCGCGGCGCAGATGAAGTCACCTTCATTCTCCCGGTCTTCGGCATCGACGACGATGATCACTTCCCCGCGGGCGATCGCGTCGACCGCCTCAGGGACCGTATTGAACTGACTCGACATGCACCATTTCCGATAAAATCGATGAGCTTGGCTTCCGGCTCGATGAAGAGGCCGAAAACTCGGCCCCGGAGCCGACGCCAACCGCTCGCTTCTTGGTTAGCTGCCGACGCCCCTTGGCCCTGACGCATACTATAGGGACGGCGAGCCCGATCCGTCAGCGGTTGCCACCCCGATCCCCGTTTTGGCTCGACCCTGCAAAAATGATCGCATTCCCCCAGCTTCCGACAACGTCGGCCTGTCCAAGTTCGGCTGCCGCGATCTCCCCGATCTCCCCAGCGGTCGGGCCCGCTGCTTGTCGCTACCGAAGCTCCGGACCGTCTCGTCGGCCTCGGTCCCCTGTCGGTTCGTTGCTGGTCGGACTGATCGTCGGTTTACAAAGCCTGGCGAACCCACTTCCGGTAGCCACCGCTGCTGACGCGATGAGCGGGTTCGCCGTGGAGGTCGATCGGGGGATCGTGTTCGACACGCCGGAACAGACGGAGTTGAAGTGCGATGTTTACACACCGATCACGTCGGGCGAGGCGTCTATCGGGCGACCCGTTGTGTTGCTGATTCACGGCGGTGCCTGGTCGAGTGGTTCCCGGCACATGATGGGTGGCTTCGCCTTGCGACTGGCCCGCGAGGGGTTTGTGGCGATCGCGATCGATTATCGGCTGGCGCCAAAATGGAAGTTTCCCGCGCAACTCGATGACGTTCGGTCAGCTATCCGCTGGGTCGTTTCCAGCCACGAGTCGCTCGGCGTTGACCCGCAAAAGATCGGTTTGTTCGGTTACAGCGCCGGCGGGCACCTCGCCTGTCTGATCGGCACCTTGGCTGACGAACCGGCCGCCGTCGTGAACGCGACCAGTGGTTGGCAAGTCGACGACCCTCGCTGGGTTAACATGACGACCCCGCTGGCGGTTTGTGCCGGCGGGCCACCCTGCGACTTGACGGACCTGCCGGCCGCGGTCGGCGGCCTGGGGTTTTTCCTGGGGGGTAGCTTCGAGCAGATTCCGGAAGTCTATGCGAGCGCTTCGCCGCTAACGCACGCCTCGTCCGGAGATGTCCCGACGCTGTTCATTCACGGCTTGAAGGACTCGATCGTTCCCGTGGAGGGCAGCCGATCGCTTTACCGGCAGCATCGCGAGCTCGGCGTGAATAGCGAGTTCATCTCGTTCGAGAACCAGGGCCACCTGCTGACGTTTCTTAACCCGCGGACCGCAGATTCGATGGTCGATTTTTTCCGGCGATTGCTGGATCACCCCGACCGTCGTTGAGCTGACCGCGGATGCAACTGACGAGCGACCGGTTTGTAGCGGTCGCGTCCGCCATCCGATCCGATCCCGCGACCCGCTTCGCGTTCGTCAACCCTCGGGACACTCCCGCTCATGCCATCCCCTCATGGCGGCGTTATCCACGCCTATCAAAAGTACGATCCGACGAATTTTCCCAGCCCGACGCAACCGCCACCCGATCTCGTCGGCCCCGCGTTCGAGCACGCGTTGGCCTACGGGGATTTTCGAGAGTTCAGCGAGGACGAGCTCGCGCGGGCCATCCGTTTGGATCCCAGCCAGATCGCCGGTTTGGGACCGACGCTCGATCAGCTCCGTGAATTGCTGGAGCAACGCAAACGCCGGATCTTGGAAACTTACGAGACGTCAAGCGTTCAAAAAAAGGCTCGCAAGGCGCTCGCCAAAGCGGCTCAGTCCGTCCCCATCACCGCGGCCCTGCGGGATCGCTACCAGCGGGCGGTTCGCGAGGAGCAGCCGTACGAGATCGAGCGACTGTGGTATCGCGTCGGTGACGAGCAGGGGCCGTTGGCGAGCGGGTTGCTGCGGGTCAGCGAGCGGATGGTTGAGAAGCATCAAATTCAGGAACTGGCGAGCAAGTACGAGTTTACCGGCCAAACCTCGCTGACAGTTCCGGAGGCGCTGCAGGTCAAGGAGGAGTTGGAGAAGATCGACGAGTTGCTGCGACAACTCGAAGAGGCATCCAAGAACGCCCAGTTGGCGTTGATCGACATGGAGATGCTGAGCGAGTTCGCTCAGCCCGGTGACATGGAGCAACTCGAGGAGATGCGACGTCAGGTCGAAAACCTGATGCGCGAACAGGCGGAACGGCAGGGTCTGGAAAGCGATAAACAGGGCGGCTTTCGGTTGACCCCCAAGGCCTACAAGATTTTCCAAGGGCGGTTATTGAGCCGGATTTTTAGTCAACTGCAAGCTTCCCGGAGCGGTCGTCATGAAGGCAATGTCGTCGGCGAGGGGGCGGTGGAGTTGCAGCAGACGAAGCCCTACGAATTCGGCGACAGCGTCGCCAATCTCGACATAACCCAGTCGGTCATCAACGCGATGCTGCGGCAGGGGACGGACGAGCCGCTGCGGCTTCACAGCCGCGATTTGGTCGTGCATAAGACTCGCAATCACCCCAAATGCGCGACCTGCGTGATCATGGATATGAGCGGGTCGATGCGGTACGACGGCCAATACATTCACGTCAAACGAATGGCGTTGGCGTTGCAGGGTCTGATTCAGTCCGAGTACCCCGGTGATTTCTTGCGATTCATCGAGATGTACACCTTTGCCAAATCGCGGGCCGCCGGCGAAATCGTGAACATGATGCCCAAGCCGGTTACGATTCACGACCCCTGGGTGCAGTTGAAGGCGGACATGAGTCGCGATGACATGGCCGAGTCGCTGATTCATCCCCACTTCACCAACATTCAACATTCGCTGCGGCTGGCTCGTCAGCACTTGGCTGGGGTCGACACGCCGAACCGCCAGATCGTGCTGATCACCGACGGATTGCCGACAGCGCACTTCGAAGACAACTGGCTGTACATGCTCTATCCGCCCCACCCCCGAACCGAGGCGGCTACGATGCGGGAAGGGGCGTTGTGCATGCGTGAGGGGATTACGATCAACCTGTTTTTGATTCCCAGTTGGTCGCAGAGTGAAGAGGACATCCGTTTCGCCTATCGCCTGGCCGAGAGCACCCGCGGCCGGGTGTTCTTCACCAGCGGCAAAGATCTCGATCGGTTCGTCGTTTGGGATTACATCAGCCAGCGAAGGGATATCATCAGTTGAGCCCGCATTGAACGGCTTGACGGGGACGGGTCGACCGGGTTTGCTACGAGTCGGCCGCCGCCGGTGAGCGGTAGATCGCGACCGCACCCGTCGGCGATCGTGCCTTGGACGGTACCCCGTATTCCTATCCCCCAGCCACTCCGGACCCCTTGAAGTTGAATCGATCGCTGATTTCCCCGCGAACCCTGAAGGGTTTTCGCGATTACTTGCCCGAGGCGATGATTCCCCGCGAGCGGTTGATGGAAACCGCCCGCCAGACTTTTCGTTCGTTCGGGTTTGCCCCGATCGACACCCCGGCCCTGGAGTACTTGGAGGTTCTGGTTGGCAAGGGGAGTGAGGAGACCGACCGCCAACTCTATCACTTCACCGATCACGGCGGTCGAGAAGTCGGACTGAGGTTCGATTTGACGGTTCCCCTGGCGCGGTTCGCCGCGCAGCACATCGCGGAGCTGAAAACCCCTTTCAAGCGCTATCACATCGCTCCGGTTTGGCGGGGCGAGAATACCCAAGCCGGCCGTTATCGCGAGTTCTACCAATGCGATTTCGACACCGTCGGCACCGAGTCGGTGATGGCGGATATCGAAATGGTGGTGGTGATCGATGCCCTGTTGTCGGCGATCGGCATCGACCGGTTCAAGATTCGGATTAACAACCGTCAGATCCTGTCCGGGTTGCTGGAGGGACTCGGCCTGGAAGACCGTTCGGTCGCGGTCCTGCGAGCGTTGGATAAACTTCCAAAAATCGGCCGTGAACGGACGGCGGCAGAGATGGTTTCGACCGCGGCGATCACCGCCGCCCAGGCCGACGCGGTGCTGCGACTGTCGGAGTGTTCGGGCACTCCCGAGGAGGTCTTGGAATCGCTCAGTCGGATCACGTCGGGCAACGCCACCGCGGCGACCGGCATCGAGCGACTCGCTCAGGTCATCCGCGGGGCGTTGGCGGGTGGGGCCCGAGCCGATCGGCTCTGCCTGGACGTCTCGATCGCCCGGGGGCTCGATTACTACACCGGCGTGATCGTCGAGACGTTTCTCGATGATCTGCCCGGCATCGGCAGCGTCTGCAGCGGCGGCAGGTACGACAACTTGGCCGGCTTGTATACCAAGCAGCATCTCCCGGGAATCGGTGCTTCACTTGGCCTCGATCGCCTACTCGCTGCGTTGGAAAAGCTCGGCAGCTTACCGAAGGTACGAGCTACCGCCCCGGTGCTGGTCACCTGGTTCGATGCGTCACGTCGGGATGATTACCTGACGATGGGGGCTCGCCTGCGGGGACTCGGGCTGGGGGTCGAGGTGTTCCCCGAGCCTCGCAAATTGGGCGTCCAGCTGAAATACGCCGACGAGCAAGGTATGGAAGTCGCCGTGGTCGCCGGCGACCAGGAGTGGGAGGCCGGCCGTGTGCAGGTCAAGGACTTACGGCGAAAAATCGCGATCGGCGTCGACTATTCCCATGCCGCCCCCGAGGCGTTGGCGGATGCCATCCGCGCGGTGCTGGAAGAATCGGACCGACCCCGGATCGCGGGCGACCTCCCGGCGGTGTAGGGCGGATCGGGGGGATGGCCGTTTCGCCGGCCGAAATCGGGGCGAGATGACGGGTCGCGTCGGCGACGCGATTTCATAAACTGGGGGCATGATCTCCACCAGCAATCCCAATTCGGCCGCGGACGCGAGCGGACGCGGACCCGAACCCGACGCGAACGCTCATTGTGCGAGCGGCTTACGCCCGGCCGACTTGCGGTTGCTGATCATTGACAACGAGGCGGCTCACGCCCGGGCGATGAGCGAGAGTCTGGAAAAGGTCGGCTATCGGTGTGAGGTCGCGACCAGCGGTCCGGATGCGGCGGCCCTGATCGAGCGGGAAACGTTCGACATCATCATCACAGACATGGTGATGAATGAAATCAACGGGATGCAGATCCTGGCGAGCGCTCGCCAGCGGTTGCCCGATTGTGAGGTGGTGCTGGTGACCGGGCACGCGAGCGTCCCGTTGGCGGTCGAGGCGATGCAGAAAGGGGCATTCAATTTCCTCGAAAAGCCGATCACACCGGTCCGGTTGAGGGCGATCGTCGAGAAGGCGGCTGAGGCGGTTTCGCTGCGGCGGACGAACACCGAGTTACGACAGCGGTTGGACGAGCGGTTCGGGTTTGAGGGCTTCATCTACACCAGCGCGGAAATGCGAAACGTGATCGACCGTTTGCGGCGGATCGCGATCACCGACGCCACGGTGTTGATCACGGGTGAAAGCGGAACCGGGAAAGAGATGATCGCACAGGCGATTCACCAGAACAGTCCTCGGCGGGGGAAACGGATTGTCGCCCTGAACACGCGGGCCGTCAGCGAAAATCTGGTCGAAAGCGAACTGTTCGGCCATGCCAAAGGCTCGTTCACGGACGCCGTCAGCGACCGCGTCGGCGCGTTCGAATACGCCAACGGCGGCACACTGTTCCTGGACGAGGTCGGCGACATGCCGATGAGCACGCAGATCAAATTGTTGCGGGTACTCGAGGAACACAAGATCACGCGGGTGGGCGACAACAAGCCGATCAAGGTGAATGTCAGGCTGATTTCCGCCACCAACCGCCCGCTCGAACAGATGGTTGAGGACGGCTCATTCCGGAACGACCTTTACTTTCGGCTGAAGGTGGTCACCGTCGAATTGCCGCCCCTTCGCGAGCGGCGTGACGACGTGATCCCCCTGATGGATCACTTCCGGAAAATGTTTCTGAAGCGGTACGACAAGCCGGTTGCCCACTTCAGTCCTGCGGTAACCAAACGATTTTTCGCGTACGATTGGCCGGGCAATATTCGGCAACTGCGAAATTTCGTCGAGACGATGGTCGTGCTCGACACCGACGGCGTTCTGGGTGAGGACGACCTGCCCCCCGAACTGATCGATTCGTCCGAGTCGCCCGAGGGTGGGGCGATCGCGGCCCTGCCGGCAGCGGTGACCCAGTCCGTCCTGATCGGCCAGTCGCTGGCGTCGATCGAAAAGTGGGCGATCGAAGAGACCTTGCGACTGACCGGTGGCAATCGGGAGGAGGCGGCCAAGGTTTTGGGGATCGGCGCCCGGACGCTCTATCGTCGACTCGATCAATACAAGAAAGACGACCCCTTGTGGAACGAATCGGCCTTTCAGTCTGCCGCGGGGGATTGACCGCCACCGGGTATCTCGCCCACAACTCCGCCACTTGCTTGCCCTCGCTACCTGGAAACGCTCCCGATGCCGTCTGACGAACAGATCCTGGTTGTGCCCGAATCTCTGCTGTTGTCGATCGGGGAGTTGTCCGGCTTCTGTCGCGACATCGATCGATTCCTCGGGCCGATCTTGGCCAGTGGCCAGCTCGTTTTTCGCCCCCGTGGCGAGATGGAATCCGACCCTTCGTTCAAGCAACTGATCCCCTACGTGATCCTGCAGCACGTGGACGAGCGGGGTGAGGTTCGGTTATTCACGTACACCCGCGGCGCCGGGCAAGGCGAACGACGGCTGCACGCGAAGCGTTCCATCGGCATCGGCGGTCACATCAGCCAGGAGGACGCGGCCGGCGGCGGCGATCTTTATCTGACGGGGATGCGGAGGGAACTTAACGAAGAGGTGCGGATCGAGACCGATTTTGCCGAGCACCGCATCGGCTTGATCTATGACCCGACGACGGAGGTCGGCAGGGTGCATTTGGGGATCGTCCACCGCCTCGAGCTCTCTCGACCGGACGTGCGACCGAACGAAGAGGACATCGCGGAACCGGCATTCCTGTCGATTGCCGAACTGAAGGCCGAGCGGGATTCGTTGGAAATCTGGAGCCAGTTGTGCCTCGATTCTCTCTACTGAAGCTTGTGGCGGGGCTCGCGGCATGATTTATCTGGATCATCACGCGAGCACGCCGGTCGACCCACACGTCGTTGCGGCGATGTTGCCCTGGATGACCACGGATTTCGGGAATCCGCACAGCCACACGCATGCCGTCGGTCGTCGTGCAGCCCAGGCCTGTGACGACGCGATCGAATCGATCGCGACTCGGATCGGGGGGCGTCCCGATTCGATCGTGATCACCAGCGGCGCCACCGAGAGCAACAATTTGGCGATTTGGGGGGTGTTGTCTCATCCCCGTCAGCGGCGCCGACATGTCATCACCGTGGCGACCGAGCACCCCGCCGTCCTCGAACCGGTGATCGGGCTAGCGGAACAAGGCTTTCGCGTGACGGTCTTGCCGGTCCGCCAGCAGGGCGACCCGGCTTGCGGCCAAGTCGACCTCGACGCCCTGCGGGACGCGATTGATGACCACACCGCGTTGGTTTCGATCATGTGGGCCAACAACGAAATCGGTACCCTCCAGCCGATTCGTGAACTGGCAGAAATCGCCCACGCGGCCGGCGCCTTGTTCCATACCGATGCGACTCAGGCGTTGGGGCGTGTCCCGGTCGACTGCCTGGCGGCCGAGGTCGATCTGTTGAGCGGATCGGCGCACAAGTTCTATGGTCCCAAAGGGGTCGGTTTTCTCCACGTCGGCGGTGGCGCCCGACGGGTTCGGCTGCGACCACTGTTTCGGGGTGGCGGCCAGCAACGAGGGCTCCGCGGTGGGACCGTTAATTCTCCCGGGTTGATCGGGATGGCGACCGCCCTGCAAATCTGCACCGACGATCTACCGGCCATGTCCGAGCGATTGCGCACGCTGCGCGATGAGCTGTGGCGGCGGATGGGGGAGTCCTTTCCCGGCATCGAACTGAACGGGCCGACGCTGGATCCGGGGCTTCGTTTGGTGGACAACCTGAACGTTTCGCCGCTCGACGTCGAAGGCGAGACCCTGATGGCAGCCGCCCCGGAATTAGCGATCAGCAGTGGGGCGGCTTGCAGCAGCGTCGATCCGCGACCTAGCCACGTTTTGACCGCGATCGGCTTGAGCGAGAGTCGCGCACGGCGGAGCCTGCGGTTCGGCTTGGGGCGAGGTACGACGGCCGACGAGATCGATTCGGCGGTGGGGATGCTGCGGGCCGCTTACGGTCGACTGACAGGTCAGGCCACCGCTTGAGGGCGAAAATATCCGCGTGGCCTCGGACCTGTTCGGTCGAATTCGGCCGCGGCTTGTCCGAATCAGCCGCGGACTTTGACCACCGCGGAAATGGCGACGATCGCGATCGCGAGCAACACCATCACTCCCAACCAGCGTTCCCGCTGTGCCGCCATTTTTGTCGCCAGTCGGCTTCGCCCGACCAGCAACGAGGCGAGCGCGAAAACCGCCAAGGCCAGCAACATCTTGGTCCCCAGCAACCCGTGGTAGAGCC
Source organism: Planctomycetaceae bacterium (assembly GCA_007694185.1). Taxonomy (GTDB): domain Bacteria; phylum Planctomycetota; class Planctomycetia; order Pirellulales; family Pirellulaceae; genus UBA6163. Next base: position 67,700 of record RECD01000135.1, on the reverse strand, counting down.
CGTCGCCGCGATGGAGCGGCATGGCACGGAAGTAATTGTAAAAGCCGCTGAGCAGGAACAAGGCGATGCCGCCATGCACCACCCGTCGCCAGCGGTCGCGGATGCCGACCATCAGGTCGCCGCGAGCTTGGTCTTCCAGCCGTGTGCTTGCGGGTAGGAGCACCAGGAGGGTGAAGAGGCTGCCGCCGACGAGTGTGATCGCCGTCAGCACGTGAATGAATCGGGACGCGATGTCGACGGCAAGCATGAAGGACCGCTCAGGAGGGGGGATTGGGAGTCGCGAGGCTGGCTACTAAGAACCGCTGCCAAATCGCCGGGTTCACCACTCGACGCCGGTGATCAGTTTGGGAGGCAGGTGCGAGACACTGTTGAGCCAATCGAGCCGCCAGCCGCCGTCTGTCAGATCGACTTTCGTGATCCCGGTGTTCCGCAGCGGTCCGAATCGGTGCGCGTCGGCGACGCCGTGAAGCATGTGTGACAGCATGGTGCGGATGAAGTCGGCGTGCAACACGGCAACGACGCTGACGTTCGAATCGCCAAAGGTTTCGGCGAAACGCCGGGTCACCGCTGCGGCCCGAACGCGCGTCTCCTCATCGGTCTCTTTGACGCGTCCCACATACCATCCCGCTTCACCGATCGTGTCGTCGACCTGGGCGGTCGGCAGTTCCTGCTGGATCAGCGAGCGGCCTAAACCGGGCCGCGGCCGGATCTCGGTTTGGCCATGGCCAGCGAAACAGCCGCCACACTCGAAAACGTCGTGCCAGACCATCGACTGGAGCGACCTGCCGTCAACGAGTATTTGCCGGCTGGTCTGCAGGGCCCGGCGGAAGGGCGACGTGACGAGCACGTCGATCGGCAGGGTGTTCAGCCAGCGGCTCAAGCTGTCGGCCTGCAATCGGCCGACCGCGGTGATCGAGGGGTCCTCTACCCGCTGGTAGGGCAACCGAGCGTTGTTCTCGCTTTCCGCGTGCCGAATCAAATAAAGCTGCATCAGGGGCTCAATGCCGGTGGATCAAGCGAGACCTTTCGGCCCACCCGACTTGGTCGCGGCGGCGGGCAATGAGAACAGCGATTCGATCTTGAGGATCGCGTAATCGTCGGGAAAAGTGTGAATCGCTTGAATCAGCATGCTGGCGGCGCGGGTGTCGATGTGTACGTAGCTGATCGCGCCGAACGCAAGCCGTCCGCTGCTTTCGAACCGATGCAGCAAACCGCGTGTCGAATCGCCGGTCAGTTGCTGGTTCACCATCCAGAACATCTCAGGAGCTACGGTATCCAGGTGGAAGTGGGTTCGATAGACGATCCCCTGCTGGCACTGTGTCTTTTCCGTGCGACTCCCTTTGAGCGGCAGCGACACGAGGCAACGGTCGGACGGTAGCGGTTGGCAGACCCCGGTTGCGACCTCGCAGAGCGTGACCCCGGCGGCCCGCCAAGTGATCACATGGCCGCAATTCGTGATCTCGATCTTCGCGTCGTACAGGTTGCGTTGAACCGTTCGCTGCTGATGGACGACGTAGAGTTCGGGATGCACCGAGCGTGCGAACACGCGAAAGGCCAGTTCGGCGATTTTGGGACGGACCGAAAGCACGGGGCGAATCTCGTCGAAGCAGGATGGATTGCGTGTCGGACGGGCGATACGTTGCCGCATCAGCCCGCTGGAAACCGAGCGAACCGCCGCGAAAGGCGGGCGGTGTGATCGAGCGGTATTAAAGTTATTGTCGGTCGGACGGTTGCGAATCAAGATCGGAACTGCGGGCGACAGGTCACGGGTGCCGCCCGAAGTCACGCTATCCCGCCCGAGTCGCCCCGCGGTTGGGCGATCGGCCCGTTTGCTAGCCTCGCTAAGTATAGACCGCGTCGTCCTGCTTGACACAGCGCGTTTACGGATCTGCCGGCCGGGAATATCCTGCAAGCGGCAAGGGGGCGGATTTTGTCGCGACACCCGGTCGCCCGTCGGCACCCACCCATTCCTCGATCGCCGCGGGGTCCGCAAAGCAGGCCATGATCGTCGTCATCGATAACTACGACTCGTTCACCTACAACCTGGTCCAGCGGCTGGGCGAGATCGATCCCGAAATCGATTTGCGGGTGTTTCGCAACGACGAAATCACCCCCGGGGAAATCGAGTCGCTCGGCGTCAGCCGGTTGCTGATTTCTCCCGGCCCCTGCACGCCCAATGAGGCCGGTATCAGCGTCGCCTGTGTGCACCATTTTTTGGGCAAGGTGCCGCTGCTGGGCGTCTGCTTGGGGCACCAGTCGATCGGGCAGGCGCTCGGCGGCACCGTCGTGCGGGCCCCGCTCTTGATGCACGGCAAGACCGACGCCATTTTTCACGACGGCCTAGGGCTGTTCACCGGAATCGGTTCTCCCTTCGTCGCGACCCGCTACCACAGCCTGGTGATCGATCCCCCGACACTGCCCGAGTGCCTGACGGTGAGTGCTTGGAGCGACGTCGGGCCGAGCCGGCAGATCATGGGGGTCAGGCACAAACGGCACAAGCTCGAGGGCTGGCAGTTCCATCCCGAAAGTTTTCTGACCGAACCGGGGGTCGAGCTGCTGCGGCATTTCTTGGCCTGGTAAGCGGCTGCGGTTCGGGCGGCTCGTTCGGCACCGAGCTCGATGATCGCCAGCCGTGGCCGCCTTCGGCGGTGGTGTAGCCCCAGCCCCCCAACGGCGCGTTGGTGCCTTGTTCAGGGACTCGGCGTGGCGCCCCGTTGTCGCTCATCCAGATCACCAGCGTCCGTTCGTCCAAACCGAGGCGGCGCAACGTGTCCAGAACCTGACCGATGCTCCAGTCGAGCTCCTCCACGCTGTCACCCCAAGGGCCGTTTTGGCTGCGTCCCCGAAAGGCTGGGCTGGCGAACGGAGCCTGAGTGGAGCCCGGCATCGCCTGCGGCATGTAAAGAAAGAACGGCTGGTCACGGTGGGTCTCGATGAAGCGGATCGCCTCTTCCGTTTCACGCCGGGTGAGCGAATCGCGATCGACCGGCGCCTCGATCACCCGTTCGTCCCGCAGCAGCGGCAGGTCAGGCCAATCGCGTCCCGGCCGCGGGGTCATGTCGTCCGAATAGGGGACTCCCCAGTACGTGTCGAAGCCGTGGCGGGTCGGCAGGAAGGGGGGTTGGTCCCCGAGATGCCATTTGCCAATGCAGGCGGTCGCGTAGCCGCCCGATCGGAGCAACTTCGCGATCGTCACTTCTTGGGGATGGAGGCCGATCGCGGATACCGGCTGCAACACCCGCCCGCCCGAATCGCTTTGTTCCAGACCGACTCGGCGCGGGTAGCAGCCCGTCATCAAACTGGAGCGGCTCGGCGTGCAGACCCCCGACGTGACATAAAAATGCGTCATCCGCATCCCTTCCCGCGCCATCCGATCGAGATTCGGTGTCCGGTGCTTCGTCGATCCGAAGGGGCCGATGTCGCCGTAACCGAGGTTGTCCGCCATCACCAAGACGAAGTTCGGTGGCGACTCCTTTCCGAGGGCCTCTTTTCCGAGGGATCGGCCGGGCCACACGATCGAGGGGCCGACCAGGCATCCGAGAATCAACAACGCGTAGTGGTTCATGGGCGGATCCTGGAGGTGGTCAAGCGTTTGCGGTTGCCGTGGGGCGGTTTTTGGCGGTCCGTTCCGAGTTGCTGAAGGGAAACGTGCCGATTGCCTTGTCGATTCGGCATCCGCTGACGACAATGAAGTGGTTTTTACCCGCTCCTAGCTCGCCCGTGATTAACTCGATGCTCCGCATTCAACCCGCTTCGTCGATTCTACCCGAACTCATTCGCGAGCGGATTCTGCTTCTCGATGGGGCGATGGGGACGATGATCCAGCGACTCAAGCTCGATGAGCGTGCCGTCCGCGGAGAACGGTTTGCCGATCACACGGCCGACCTGGGCAATTTCCCTGACATCTTGTGTTTGACACATCCCGAGCGGATTACCGACATTCATCGGGCCTATTTCGAAGCGGGTAGCGACATCGTCGAAACGAACACGTTCGGCGCCTCACCGGTCGGGATCAGCGAGTTTCAGTTGCCGATCGAGCTGGTCGACGAGATCAACGCGGCGGCCGTCGCTTGCGCCCGCAAGGCGGCTGACGAATGGACGGAACGGACGCCGGATAAGCCCCGTTTCGTCGCCGGTTCGATCGGGCCGACGACACGCCAGATGGCGATCAGCGTCGATCCCAACGACGCCGCGCATCGCGCGGTGAACTTTCCCGAAATGGTGACCAGCTACCGTCGCCAAGTCGAAGCTTTGGTCAACGCGGGGGTCGATATCCTGCTGCCCGAAACCGCGATCGACACGTTGAACCTGAAGTCTTGCCTGTTTGCGATCCAAGAGTTTTTCGAGTCCGGCGGACGACGGGTTCCGGTGATGGTCAGCGGGACCTTTGATCGCGGGGGCAGGACGTTCGTCAGCGGCCAGAGCATCGAAGCCTTTTTGGCTGCTGTCGAGCATTTTCCGCTGTTGAGTATCGGGATGAATTGTGCCTTGGGACCGAGCTACATGCGGCCCCACTTGGAGGAAATGGCGAAAGTATCCCGGTTCCCGATCAGTTGTCATCCCAACGCCGGCCTGCCGAACGAAATGGGCCAGTTCGATCTGACGCCTCCCAAAATGGCCGAAATGATCGGCGACTTCGCCACCAACGGTTGGCTGAATATCGTCGGCGGTTGCTGTGGCACGACCCCCGATCACATTCGGGCGATGGCTGAAGTGATTCGGCGTGTTCGCCCCCATCAGGAGCCGGACGGCCCGATCTACACCCGTTTGTCGGGCCAGTTGCCGATCGTGCTGCGCCCCGAAATCCCCTTCACGATGATCGGCGAGCGGACCAACGTGACGGGCAGTCGGGCGTTCGCGCGGCTGATCCGCGAGGACCGGTTCGAGGAGGCGGTCGAGGTCGCTCGCCAACAGGTCGAAAACGGGGCGTCGATCATCGATATCAACTTCGATGACGCGTTGTTGGACGGGGCGGAGGCGATGACCCGCTTCCTGCGGTTGATCGCCGGCGACGACGTCGCCGCCTCCGTCCCGGTGATGATCGACAGCAGCAATTGGCAGGTCATCGAGGCGGGGCTGCGTAATTGTCAGGGCAAGCCGATCGTCAATTCGATTTCACTCAAGGACGGCGAGGCAGAATTTCTCCGTCGCGCCCGACTCGTCCGGCGCTATGGGGCGGCTGTGGTCGTGATGGCGTTCGATGAACAGGGCCAAGCGGCTGACGAAGAGAACAAGGTGCGGATCTGCAAACGGGCTTACGACCTGCTGGTCGACGAGGTCCACTTCCCGCCCCAAGACATCATCTTCGACCCCAATATCCTGACCGTCGCTACCGGGATGGAGGAACACAACCACTACGCCGTCGATTTCATCAACGCCGTCCGCCGCATCAAGCAGGTCTGCCCCGGCGCGCGAACCAGCGGCGGCGTGAGCAACATCAGCTTCAGTTTTCGCGGGAACGATCGGGTCCGCGAAGCGATTCATAGCGCGTTCCTCTACCACGCGGTCAAGGCCGGACTGGACATGGGGATCGTCAACGCCGGCCAACTCGAAATTTACGAGCAGGTCCCGGCGGAATTGCTTGAAAAGGTCGAAGACGTGTTGCTCGATCGCCGTCCCGACGCGACCGACCGCTTGCTCGAGTACGCCGAAACCGTGAAGAGTGGCGGCCGCAAGGCGACGGGCGAGGACCTGAGTTGGCGCGAACAGCCGTTCGCAGAGCGGATGAGACACGCCCTGCTGAAAGGCATCGACAAGTACATCGTCGAGGATACCGAGGAGGCCCGGCAGTCGCTGCCACGGTGTCTGGACATCATCGAGGGCCCGCTGATGGACGGGATGCAAATCGTCGGCGACCTGTTCGGTGAGGGCAAGATGTTTTTGCCGCAGGTCGTCAAGTCCGCACGTGTGATGAAGAAAGCGGTCGCCTACCTGGAACCGTTCATGGAGCAGGAAAAGATCGAACTTGGCATTGAGCAGCAGGCCTATCGCGGCAAGTTCTTGATCGCCACCGTGAAGGGCGACGTGCATGATATCGGCAAGAACATCGTCGGCGTGGTGCTGCAATGCAACAATTACGAGGTCATCGATTTGGGGGTGATGGTTTCCTGTGAGCGGATTCTCGAGGAGGCCGTGAAGCAGGGCGTCGACATGGTCGGCCTGTCCGGGCTGATCACGCCCAGCCTGGATGAGATGGCCCATGTCGCCGGCGAGATGAAGCGGCTGGGCATGTCGCTGCCGCTGCTGGTTGGTGGCGCGACGACCAGCGCCAAACACACGGCGGTCCGGATCGCACCCCGTTACGACGGTCCGGTCGTCCACGTTACCGATGCCAGTCGGAGCGTCGGCGTTGTGGAGAAGCTGATCAGCACCGAGCACCGCGACGGATTCGTCAAGGAAAATACGCGGCTGCAGGCCGAACTCGTTGTCAATTACCGCGAACGGCAACAGAAACTCGTGCCTTATTCGACGGCACTGAAAAATCGGTTTGCCACCGATTGGGCCGATTTGCGGATCGATCGGCCTGAGTTCTTAGGGGTTCGCGCGTTACGCGATTATCCGCTGAGCGAGTTGGTGCCGTACATCGATTGGTCGCCGTTCTTCATGACCTGGGAGTTGAAGGGCAAGTTCCCCAAAATCCTCGACGACGACACCGTCGGGGCTCAGGCCCGCGAGTTGTACCGCGATGCGAAGAAAATTCTCGATTCGGTGATCGCCGATCGGTCGCTGGTCGCTCATGCCGTCTACGGATTTTTCCCGGCGGCTGCCGACGGGGACGACGTGATTTTGTACACCGACGACTCGCGAACCGCCGAACGGATGCGGTTCCATTTCCTCCGCCAGCAGTGGCAACGTCAGGGTCAGCAGGACTTTCGGTCTCTGGCCGACTACGTCGCCCCGGTGGACAGCGGTCGTGAAGACTACCTGGGGGCGTTTTGCGTCACCGCGGGTATCGGTGCCGAGGCATTGGCCCAGGGTTATCGGGATCGTCACGACGACTACAACGCCATCATGGTCCAAGCGGTCGCCGACCGATTGGCGGAGGCCTTCGCCGAAGCGCTTCACCACCGCGTCCGTCGGGAGTGGGCGTACGGTGTGGAGGAAGGTTTGACCACCGACGAGATGATCGCGGAGAAGTATCGGGGAATCCGTCCGGCCGCGGGCTACCCGGCCTGCCCGGACCACACCGAGAAACGAGCTTTGTTCGACCTCCTGCAGGCGGAACGGAACGCGGAGGTCCGGTTGACCGAAAGCTACGCGATGACGCCCGGAGCGAGCGTCAGCGGGCTCTATTTTGCGCATCCGGCGGCCCGTTACTTCACCGTCGATCGGGTAACGCGGGATCAGGTCGAAGATTACGCCCGGCGGAAAGACCTGCCGTTGGCGGAAGTCCAGCGTTGGCTGGCGCCAAACTTGGCTTACGACCCGGACTGATCCGACGCCCGCCACGGGAGCATCCCCGCCCGAGCCGAGGAGTGAAATCGAGACGCCTGCCCGCGTCTACTGGCATGGTCGGCTTCGATCGCTATCCTAGGGGCAGGAAGTTCGCCACACCCATTGCAAGCCCATCCGAGTTCAAGAGCGAAGTCATGATCGAAGTCACGGTTCCCGAAGTCGGAGAATCGATCACCGAGGTTCAGATCGGCCAATGGCTGAAGGCCGAAGGCGATTGGGTCAACCAAGGTGAGGATTTGGTCGAGATCGAAACCGAAAAGGCTTCTGTTCAAATTCCCGCCACTACCAGCGGTTACCTGCGCCAACACCTGAAGCAGGCGGAGGAGTTCGCTGTTGTCGGTGAGGTGATCGCGATGTTGGAACCGGCCGACGCCGGTTCGGCACCGCCGCCACGGGAACCGACTCCCGCCACGTCACCTGCCGCCAAGTCCGCACCGTCGGCGGTTGCACCACCGACAGCGGCCGCGCCCGTGGCCGCCGCTGACGGCAAGCAGGGCGACGCGTTCGTGATGCCGGCCGCCCAACGTCTGATCGACGACCTACAGCTGGACGCTTCGCGGATCCCGGCGACCGGCCCGGGAGGGCGGCTGCTGAAGGAAGACGTGCAACGGTTCGTCGCTTCGACTACATCAGGCCCCGCCGCGGCGTCCACGCGAGCGCCGGCTGCGGCTCCGGTCACGCCCGACCCGGCCTTGCGGACCATCTCGGCGGTCGGAGAGCTGGCGCCCGAGACAACCCTGTTGTCAAACTCCTTGCACCGCAGCGAGGAGTTGAAGCCGATGAGCATGATGAGGCGGACGATCGCGGCACGCCTGGTGCAAGCTCAGCAGACCGCGGCGTTGCTGACGACCTTCAACGAGGTCGACATGCAGCCGGTGATGGCGTTGCGAAACAAGTACCGGGACGCCTTCGCTCAGAAGCACGGCGTGAAACTCGGTTTCATGTCGTTCTTCGCCAAGGCGGCTGTCGAAGCGTTGCGGCGATTCCCCGCCGTGAATGCGGAAATCCGTGGAAGTCACATCGCCTATCGGAACTACCAGGACATCGGGATCGCGATCGGCGGTGGCAAGGGGTTGGTCGTGCCGATCCTGCGCAACGTCGAGCGCCTCTCGTTCGCCGATATCGAGCGTCAAATTTCCGATTATGCCGTCGCCGCCGGAGACAACCGTATCCAGCCTCAGGATCTCGAAGGCGGGACGTTCACGATCAGCAACGGTGGGATTTACGGGTCGTTGCTGAGCACCCCGATCGTCAATCCTCCGCAGAGTGGCATCTTGGGATTGCACAGCATTCAGGAGCGACCGATCGCCTTGAATGGGCAGGTCGTCATCCGCCCGATGATGTATCTGGCATTGACCTATGACCACCGGATCGTGGATGGCCGTGAGGCGGTTTCATTCCTGAAGACGATTAAGGACGTGATCGAGGATCCCGCCCGGCTGTTTTTAGAAGTCTGATCCAGTCAGGCTGCTACTATTTGGCTTCTCGGAGGGTTGCCTGATGAACCGTAAACCCGCTTTCCGGGCACTTTCCACGAGGCGCCGGTTTGTGGGAGCACTCGTAGCGGCCGCAACCGTTTCGCACCCATGGACGCTGCCCACCGGTGCTGCGGAGGAAGCGGCTGATCTGCCGCCGGGTGATCAACCGTCACGGATCGATTGCCATCTCCATTGCTTTGCCGGAGCGGATGACCCGAGGTTTCCCTATCATCCGCAGGCCCCGTACCGCCCGGCGGAGCCAGCCACTCCGGAACAGCTCCTGGCTTGCATGGATGGGGCCGGTGTGGAGCGAGCCATCGTCGTTCACCCCGAGCCTTACCAGGACGATCATCGCTATTTGGAGCACTGCCTGCGGGTCGGCGGTGAGCGGTTGCGGGGCACCGCCTTGGTTTTTGCCGACCGTCCACGAGCGGCCCAGCGGCTGGCCGATCTGGCGAATCGGATGAGCTTGGTGGCCGCCCGGGTACACGCCTATGCCCCCGAGCGTCTGCCGCCGTGGGGGTCTCGTGAACTGCGAGCCTTGTGGCGAGCGGCAACCGAGGCCGGGTTGGCGATGCAACTGCACTTCGAGCCTCGATACGCGGCCGGGTTCGAGCCCTTGATTCGCGAGTTTCGCGAAACTCCCGTGATCATCGATCATCTCGGTCGGCCGTTTCAGGGCACGCCCGAGGAGCATTCGTTGGTCATCCGCTGGGCCGATCTGCCAAATACCTGGATCAAGCTCTCGTCGCTGCCGGAGCCCACTCAATACCCTCATCGAGACATCACGCCGATCGTACGCAGCTTGGCCCAGGCCTACGGCGCGCAGCGGATGCTTTACGGAGGTGGATTCAACCACCGGGCCACCGCGACCAGTTACCGTGCCGCCTTTGATCGCGCGGCCGCGATGTTGGTCGACTTTTCCGCCGCGCAGCAAGCCGAAGTGCTCGGCGGGAACGCCCGGCGCCTGTTCTTCTCTTGACCGATCTGCGGAGCCTCACCTGTGGGCGTCGTCCGCATATTCACGCTACCCTTGAGCAAGCCTCATGACCGATTTCCGAGCACGTTATCAATTTCGCAAAGAACTCCACAAGGGGCTCGATCAACTCTCGACACGGGACAAAGGGCCGTTCGCGAATCGTGGCGAAGCGGAGCCGTTCACTCGAGCGGCGGTCGAGGAGATTCAGCATCTTCAGTACAAGCTCTTCACCGAGGGCAAGCAGTCGCTCCTGATCGTCCTGCAGGCACCCGATGCCGCTGGGAAAGACGGTGTGATCCGACACGTTTTGGGGCGGATGAATCCGCAGGGGTGCCGAACTTATCCCTTTAAGGTTCCCAGCACGATCGAGGCGGCTCACGATTTCTTGTGGCGAATCCATGCCTGCACTCCGGCCGCAGGGATGGTCAGCATCTTCAACCGTTCACATTATGAAGACGTCTTGGTGGTGCGGGTCGAGGGGCTGGTCCCTGAACCGGTTTGGCAAAAACGATACGAGCACATCAATGCGTTCGAGTCGTTGCTGCGCGACCGGGGGACGCGGATTATCAAGTTCTATTTGCACATTTCGCCTCGCGAGCAGTTGAAGCGGTTCGGCGAGAGATTGAAGGAGCCGGAAAAGCACTGGAAGCTCGCCAAGTCGGATTACTCCGCCCGCAAGCAATGGGGGGCATACCAGGAAGCCTATTTGGAGGCGTTCAGCCGCTGCTCCTCGGACGAAGCCCCCTGGTATGTGATCCCGGCCGACCGCAAATGGCATCGCAACGCGGCCGTGGCCGGGATTCTGCTCGAGACCCTTCGCGAGATGGATCCTCAATTGCCAGATCCATCTGAAGACCCGGAGCTGATCCGGCAATTGTACGCAGAGGCGAAGGCAGAGCAGAACGACGGGGCGACTGACGAGTAACCTGTCAAAACCCCATTCCGGTGCTCTGGGTCAAGGTTCAAAGCCGTGATCGCAGCCGGTTAAAGCGGGCGATCGCCTACAACTTGGGTACGGGACGCGATGGTGGCCTCGCCAACATCGTCCGCTGCTCGTCGCTAGGCGGAGCCGGGGTATTGTTATTGTTGTTGTTGCCCGGACCCCGAGGGGCGGGCGGCGCCAGGTCTGTGAACTCTTCCTTCCATTTCCATCCCAGGGGAACCTTCAATTCCTCGCTCGCCAAAAAGGCCCACGGGGTTCCGGCGTGCTGATCGGCGACCTCCTGCAGCAGCTTTTTGGCAAGCTCGGCTTCTTTTTCCCACTTGCTACCGACACTGATTTCGTCGTCCGGGGTGATCACCCAAGTGTTGTTCTTGGCGTCTTCGAAGTTCAGGCCACGTTTGGCTTTGGCGAGCATCGCGTTGTACGTCTCGGTTCGCACCTTCTGCGCCAATACCCGGCCCATGGCCAGATCGTAGCCGGCCCGCCAGCGGGGCGTGGTCTCCGATTCACGTACTTTCATCCCGGGTTCGAGGATCGCCGCCAGGCGGATCAAAGTCGGCTCGAGTTTGGCGGCATCTTGTTGGGCTCTAGTCAATTCGCCGACCAACTGGGCTTCGCTCCGTTTGACGAAGCGAGATCGCGGGCGATCCAAAGTCGGCGCGACCTGCATCGCCGCGGCCACGAGAGAAGTTCTTAGCGGGCTTGATTTGAGCCGCTTTTCGTAATCTTGAGGGGCCAGGTAATCAGGGCGATACCGGGCCATCAACGTGGGGTCGAAGAACCTGCGGATGTCCGCAGCGAACGGCTCGATCTCGCCACGACGGACATCGCGATTGACGTTGCGGTTGGGATGGACCGTGAAAAAGATCCCGCCGGTCTCGAACGCCAACCGGGTCAGCCCGTAGGGACCGAATCCCGAATCGATCACGGGTTCGTCCTGGAAATTCCCGCTGAATCCGACGCGAACCATCTCGGGCATCAACGACTCGGGGCCCGCGTCGACTTCGGCCCACTGCGGACTTTGGTCGTAATTCGGATCGGGGTCGACGTACTTGATCAACACGGTGTCGCGGCCGAAGGGCGCCGGAGTGCCGATCACGAAGACCGGCATGCCGTAGCGGCGGCAGGCCTTGATGGCAGGTTCCAGCCGATTCATGTCGTCCCCTCGCTCGTCCGTGACGACGACCAGCATCACGTTCCGATCGGGCTGGCCGCCGGACGCTCGCCGATAAGACTTGTACCGGTCCACCGCCAATTCCACGGCCGTGAAAGGACGCTCGATCCCGCTGGTGTCGACCGGCAACCCGTCGACGATCGCCTTGATCTCCGCCAAATCATCGGTCGGCTTTTCTGTGAACAGTTGCACGTCCTGGCCGAAACCGATCACCGACGTCAGCAACGGGATTTCTCGCTGTTCGGCGCGGGTCAGCGACTTCTCGCGTTCAGCCACGATGATCCCGAGTTCCTCGTAGATTTTGTCAAATCGGTCTCGGATCTCCTGTCGTTGACGAGTCAGCGATCCGCTTTGATCGAACAACCAAACGACCAGGGTGGGGCGTTCTTCGAGCGATTGAAGGATCTCAAAAGTCAGCCGATCGATCGCTCCGGCAGCGCCCTGGACACCTTCGCCCACTTTGCCACGTTGGTCGGAGAGACGATCCAGAGGGGCAACTGGCTGGCTGAACAAGTTGTTGACGAAGACGTCCCCGCGGACATCCGGCTCCATTTCGGCGGGGTTGGGTATTTCTGCCGTTTCCGCGAACATCTCTGCGGATGCCTCCGCCATACCCGCGTCCACGGTGCTATTCGCACCCATTTCTTGATGAGGTACGTCGCTGTAAGTCAAATCATCGAGGATCCGGAATTCCTCAGTCGGTTCGGTCGACTCCGATGCGGTGAGCACCACCGAATCGACATCGGGGGAAATCAGGAGCGGCGTCAAACCCAACATCAGCAGCAGCGATAGGTGAACGATCAGACTGACGACGAACGCCGCCGATTCGTCGCTGAACCAGCCCGCATCCTCTTCCGGGGACTCGTCGTCCCACGGGTCAGCCAGTGCCGCGTCGGTAGCCTGTGAGACGTCAGCAGGACTCGTCGTCTCGAACTCACTCGTTGTCACATCCGTCGCTCGGGGCGGAGGGCCCAACGGCGACGATTGCAGGTCGCCAAGACGCGAGTCGGTAACGGTCTCGGTGCTCATCATTGGGCCTGTCGGGTCTTCGGACGGGTATCACGGGAAGAATACGTCTCCCGGATTATCCTATTTTCTCTGATCGGCTGTTGCCTTTCAACGTCTCGAGAGACCAAAAGAACTCAGATTCTCGTGATGAAGCCTGGTGGGTGACCATCGATTCATTCGGTTTTTTGGATGGAAATGCCTCCTTCGCCCACGAGTTGTTACAATTCGGTACCCCGCTAGGATGGGGCTTGCGGCGTTGCCCTGCACTCGGTTTTCATTCGGTCTTTATGTCTTCTCGGCTGGCCACGACTCGCCAGACCGAGCCCGGGTCTGCCTCTTTTTGTTGCTGGGTTGAACACGTTGCGTGAGCGTTTGATCGCGATCGGTGATGTCCATGGGTGTGCGAAAGCGCTCCGTGGGTTGCTTTCTGCGATCGCTCCTAAGCCGCAAGACACGCTAGTCTTTCTCGGGGATTTGATCGACCGGGGCCCGGACTCAAGCGGGGTCATTGAGTTGGTCCTCAAGCTCCAAAAGTTGACTCGGGTGGTTGTGGTCAAGGGCAACCACGAGGAGATGATGGAGGCGGTGCTGAATCGGCAGTTGGAGCATTCCGTGTGGCTGAAGTACGGCGGCTTGAGCACTTTGGATAGCTACGGCTTCAACGGGGATCGTGATTTTTTGCCTCCGTCGCACGCGGCGTTTTTCAAAACCTTGGTCGACTACTTCGAACAGGACGATTTCTTCTTCGCCCATGCGTCCTATGACCCCGATTTGCCTCTGGCAGTGCAGCCCTGGGCGGACCTCCGCTGGATTTCGTTGCGGGAAGTCGTCCCGTCACCTCATTTTTCCGGCAAGCTCGCCGTGGTCGGCCACACGGCGAACCCCGAGGGGAATTGTGTCGATTTCGGGCACCTGCTCTGCATCGACACCGGTTGCTACGGCGGCGGTTACTTGACGGCCGTCGATGTCCGACGCCGCGTCGCTTGGCAGGTCGACCCCGAGGGAAATCCTCGGTAATCGTTGCCTTCCGCCGGTTCACAAATCGCCGACTCGTCCCACTCGGGATTGCGAAACTCGGCTCTCTGGCAGGCGGCAAAGGCTGCTTTATCGCTAGAAGTTGCCAAATCGATTCAATCCGCCTGTTCGGAATTGCCGAAACGACGAGTGAGTGATCGTTGCCGTATTCGGAGCCGAGTGAGCCATGCCTGAGATTAGCAAACGCAGACACGGACGTTCGTATTCATGGACGCCGGTGATCTTGGCGGCAGTTTTGCTCGCGGCCACACCGACGACCCGGGCGGAGGAGAGCGACTTCGCAGGGTTGATTCGAGGTAAATTACCCGACCGTGGGGTCTATCAACCACCGACAATTGCGCCTTCGGTGAGGGTCGCGGCGGCGGACGACGTCAGTTGGGATGTCGATGTCCCTTCCTCGGTTCGTGGCGTGAATCATTCCGAGCCGGTGGCTGCGGACGTTTGGACGCCATCGTCGGAGTCTCAAAGCGCGCCGGGTGAGACCGAAGATTGGCTGCATGCGGAGCCCTGGCCGATGCCAACGCGGTCGTTCGGCAACGCCCCTTCCCCAGGGCCGTACGGCGGTTGCGACAGCTTGCACTGTCGAAGTTGTGATTCCGGCGGGGGGGCCTGCTCGGCAGTAGGCTGTGGCTCCCGTCTGCGAATGACGGGCTGCACCGAGCGGTGGTTCGGATCGGCCGAATTGATGCTGATGTTTCGCAAAGGCGACACCTTGCCGATCCTGGCGACGACTTCGGCATCGGGAAACGGGCAGGGGATTCTGCCGATCGATCCAAATGGGGATACTCGTTTGTTGTTCGGCGGCGAGCGGGTCTTAGACGACATGACCGCTGGCGGTCGCGTCACCCTCGGCATGCGGCTCGACGACGCCGGATACAGCAGTCTCGTGTTTCGAGGCTGGGCTGCTGGGAAGGAAGACTTTCGCTTCCATCGCGACAGCAATGGTAATTTTGTAATCGCCAGACCGTTTTTCAACACCGATCCGTTCAGCAGTGATCCGAACACCGGTGAGACGCCTTTCCAGGATTCGTTGCCGATCGCCGGTTTGGTCGGCGGCTCAGCGGACACACCCGGTTCGATCACGATCGACGGGTCCAACGAGGTCTACGGTGGCGACATCGCGATCCGCCGGCTTTGGACGGCTGGCTTGGGCGGTGTGGTCGAGGTCCTGTACGGCTATCAGCACATGCGGATGCGGGATCGGCTCGGCATCGCGAGCGACTCCTTGCCGGATTCGGGTCTGCTTGTTGTCGAGGACCGATTCGAGGCCGACAACCGGTTTCACGGTGGGCAGTTCGGTTTGGCCACCCGCTACCGAGAAGGCTGTTGGTCGTTCGACGGGTTGCTGAAGGTTGCGGCCGGTTCGCTGCGTCGCGACGCCAATCGCGCTGGTTACAACCAGGATGATGGCATCCCTGACCCCTCGGGGTTGTTGGTCGGGGTCAGCAATTCCGACCCGATCCGAGACAGCACGTTCGCCTGGGTGCCGGAACTCAACGCCACGCTGGGTTATCGCTACACGGAGCGTCTTGACCTAACCATCGGTTATCACTGGATCGCGATGACGGATGCGTTGCGGGTCTCGGGCATGATCGATCCCGACTTGGCGGTCAACCGCAGTACCCCCTTACCTGCCGATCCTTCGCCAGAACTGCGGTTTAGCACCTTTCATGTGCAGGGGATTCACTTCGGGTTACAGTACGTCTATTGATCGGTCGTAGCCGGTCAAGCTGTTGCTGCCGAACCCGAGTCTGAAGTTGACTTGCCCCGACGATGACCGCTTTGCCGAGGCCCCGATCTCGCGTTTGGTCGGGTTTGAGGTGGCTCCGCCCGATCGAGAAGCGGTCACGGAGGGGCGATTGCCGGTTGGTCATGCAACGGTTTCGCTGCGTTGCCACAGGCACCATCACAACCCGATGGGGCGGGTCCATGGCGGGCTGATCGCCGCCTTGGCGGACGCGGCGATGGGGATCGCGTTTGGCCGGACGCTGTTTCCGGGTGAAGACTTTTCCACGATCGATCTGAGGATCAGTTTTCTGCGGCCTGTGACCCAAGGCATGGTCCGGGCCGAGGCACAAGTCATCGAGCGGGGCTTGAGGATCGGCTTCGTGCAGTGTGACATTTACGGCCCCCGCGGGAAGCGGGTTGCGACGGCCAGTTGCACCTGTTCCACGCTGCCGGGGACCCACGGCGAAGGGCGATGACCGGGGCGATTCTTTTGCCGATCCGCGAGAAGACTTTCGGCGGATCGTTGCAGCCCCGGCCGGCCACGTCCACAATGCGGGTAACAGATCCGCCTTTTACTCACCGTTGATCGGCTTGATGCTCGATCGTGTGCGGTGGGGGCCGTGCTCTCGCGGCAGTTCTTCTCCCCTCAATCCATCAGGCTAATCGATGCACGAAGTCGCCCCCACCGGCTCCAGAATCGGCCGTCGGACCGTGATCGCCGGAACCGCCTTGGCAGCCATGGTGTTGAATCCCAAAGTCGGTGGCGCCGGTGAAGACTCAGGGGAGGGCGGCCGGCTCGCCGCGGCGGCTGCCGTGAACGCGGGGCAGGGGCGTTTGAAGCAATCTGTCTGTCGATGGTGTTTCCCGAAGTGGTCGGTCGAGCAGTTGGCGACGCATGCGAGTTCGCTGGGGTTGGTCGGCATCGATTTGCTCGACCCTGCCGATTTTCCGGTGGTCAAAGAACACGGCTTGGTTTGCACGATGGTCAACTCTCATCCGCTGACCGACGGGCTGTGCGATCCCAAGTTTCACGAAAACAGCTTGTCTAAGCTGAGGGCGGCGATCGAGGCGACTGCCGCCGAGGGCTGGCGGAACGTGATCTGCTTTTCCGGCAATGCCCGCGGCATCGATCCGGGGACGGGAATGGATCACTGCGTTGAGGCGTTGCGAAAGATCGTGCCGGTCGCCCAAAGCAACGGGGTGACGTTGATCATGGAATTGCTGAACAGCAAGGTGAATCACCCCGACTACCTTTGTGACAACTCGAAATGGGGCGTGGAATTGGTCAAGCGGGTTGGGAGCGAGCACTTCAAATTGCTCTACGACATCTACCACATGCAGATCATGGAGGGGGACGTCATCCGCACGATTCGTGAAAATCACGCCCACATCGGTCACTACCACACCGCCGGGAATCCCGGCCGCAACGAATTGAACGACAACCAAGAGTTGTTCTATCCGGCGATCGCGCGGGCGATTGCTGATACCGGCTTTGACGGCTATTTTGCGCACGAGTTCATCCCCAAGGGGGATGCCTTAGCCGGTTTGACCGACGCCGTACGGCAGTGCGTCGTCTGAGCGAATCGGCGCGAGCCCGAGCGTCTGCCCCGATCGCCAAGAGCCAGTCACGATGTCCTGGATTTCCGTTTCCGCTGCCCGCGACGCCTCCGCCGTCGGACGCGAGGTTGAAGTTCGCGGCTGGGTGCGTACCCGCCGAGATTCGAAGGCCGGCTTCAGTTTTCTCGAGCTCAACGACGGCAGTTGCTTGGGCAACTTGCAGGTCGTCGCGGATGCCTCGCTGGCCAACTACGCGGACGAGATTCAGAAATTGACGGCAGGTTGCTCGGTCGTGGTTAGGGGTGACTTGGTCGCGTCTCCCGCAGCCGGCCAGGCGACCGAAATGCGGGCCGGTTCGCTGCGACTGATCGGTTCCTGTGACGCCGAAACCTATCCGCTCCAAAAGAAACGCCACACGTTCGAGAAGCTCCGCGAGTGGGCTCACTTGCGTGGCCGCACCAACACGTTTGGCGCCGTGATGCGGGTCCGAAGCCGGATTTGCGATTCGATTCACCGCTATTTTCAACAGCAGGGCTTCTGTTACCTGCACACGCCGATCATCACGGCGAGCGACTGCGAAGGGGCAGGCGAACTGTTCCGCGTCACGACGCTCAACCTCGATCAATTGACCGGTTCGGGGCGGCCGGTCGACCATAGCCAAGACTTTTTTGGCAAGCCCGCGTATCTGACCGTCAGCGGGCAACTGGAGGGCGAAACCTACGCATCGGCCCTCTCCCGAATCTATACCTTCGGCCCGACCTTTCGCGCGGAAAACAGCAACACCTCACGGCATTTGGCCGAGTTTTGGATGGTCGAGCCCGAGGTCGCTTTCTTCGATCTGGACGACAATCGTCAACTGGCCGAATCGTTTCTGAAGCGGGTCCTGACGGATCTGTTGGAGACCTGTCGCGAGGATATGGAGTTTTTC
This sequence comes from Planctomycetaceae bacterium, assembly GCA_007694185.1. GTDB lineage: Bacteria > Planctomycetota > Planctomycetia > Pirellulales > Pirellulaceae > UBA6163. The sequence continues at coordinate 49,415 of RECD01000135.1, read as the reverse complement.
GACCGCCACATTCAGGCGGGCTTGATCGAGCGATTGACGGCGGTCGTGCAGCGGCCGTTCGAACACATGACTTACACGGAAGCGATTCGCGTGCTCGAAGGGGCCGGGGAGCATTTCGAATATCCGGTCGCTTGGGGGACGGATTTGCAAGCCGAACACGAACGTTATCTCACCGAGAAGCATGTCGGCGGGCCGCTGGTGTTGACCGATTACCCGGCCTCGATCAAGCCGTTCTACATGCGGCTGAGCGATGACGGGCAGACCGTTGCCGGGATGGATGTGCTCGTCCCCGGTGTGGGGGAAATTATCGGAGGCAGCCAACGTGAAGAACGCCTTGAGCCACTTTTGGCGCGAATGGCCGCGGCCGGTTTGAGCGAATCGGACTACGAATGGTATTTGGATTTGCGTCGCTTCGGCAGCGTTCCCCATGCCGGCTTTGGGCTCGGATTGGAGCGGATGGTCCAGTACGCCACCGGGATGGCGAACATCCGAGACGTCGTGCCTTTTCCGCGTTATCCCGGCTATGCCGAGTTCTAGGCGGACGCCATCTGTTTTTCTCGGTCTTGTGTCGTAGCACCCATTCCCCAAGCCGTCATGCCGATTCCGAACGTTGCCGTCGGCCGGCTCGCCCCTTCTCCCACTGGCGCTCAGCATCTCGGGAACGCCCGCACCTTTTTGATCGCTTGGCTATCGGCCAGGGCGATCGGGGGTCGGGTCGTGCTGCGGGTCGAGGACATCGATTCGCCGCGGGTCAAAGTCTGGGCGACGGACCAGGCGATGGAAGACCTCCGTTGGCTCGGCCTCGATTGGGACGAGGGTCCGGACGTGGGTGGTCCGCACGGCCCCTACCTTCAGACCCAGCGGACCGCCGGCTACGCGGCGGCGCTCGATCGGCTCATCGGCCAGGGTCTGGCTTACCCTTGCACCTGCACCCGCGCCGACGTCGAGTCGGCAGCCAGTGCGCCGCACGAACGATCTCCCCAGGCAGCTCCGGCGTTCGGTAGTCGGTTCCTAGGGGAAGGGCCGGTTTACTCGGGGCGTTGTCGCGGCTGGCGACTCGGCGACCGCTTGCCTGCCGAGGGGACCTATTGTTGGCGGTTTCGAATGCCAGACCGCGACTTGGACGTAGACGATCAGGTTCATGGGGCTTTGCGGCTGAACCCGCGAAAGCTGCTCGGCGATTTCCCATTGACCCGCAAATCGGGACAAGCGGCCTACCAGCTCGCGGTGGTCGTCGATGATGCGGCGATGGGAATCAGTGAAATCGTTCGTGGTGACGATTTGCTGCCGAGCGTTTTTCGTCAATTGCCGCTGATCGAAGCGTTGGGCTACCGGGTGCCGACATACGCCCATGTGCCGTTGGTCGTCGGCGTGGACGGCCGCAGGCTGGCTAAACGGCATGGCGATACCCGCTTGGCGCAATTCCGAGAACTCGGTGTCGCCCCCCAGCAGATCATCGGCTGGGCCGCTCATTCGATCGGGTTGATCGATGCCGCAGTACCGGTTGAGCCCCGCGAGTTGGTCGAGTTTTTCGCGTGGCGGCGAGTCCGCCGCGAGCCGTCGGTATGGGACCCGGGGTCAGGTTTCCAAGTGGATGGCGACGCCGCCGACCATGCTCGCGATCAGGTTGTAGATCGCGGCAAAAATCAAACCGCCCAGGAAGCCCGCGACCCCATAAAACAGGGGCGCAAACAGCAAGGCACCCAGTCCCATGCCGATGGCCGCGGCGACCGGGACGTCACCGCCGGCCATGGCGCCGATCAGCGAAACGAAGAGAAATCCCAACCCGAACAGCAGCCCGATTAAGCCGTACAAGGCTGCCATCACGACCCCGGCTGAAACCGGTTCGATTTGACGCAGTCGTACCCTCCTGCTGCTGGGGTTGGTCGCGTTGCTGGTGCCATAGGGTGTGGCAGCAGGGGTCGAGGCGTAAGGGTTGGATTCCGGCATCAGAGGAACTCTCGCGAGACGAGTGTGGAAGACTGAGTTGTTCGTGCGCGTGTCATGGCGAGACTCAGCCAAGCACGACGTTGCCACAGGGTAGCCGATTTTTCGGCTGGGGCAATTCATTGAAAACGCGGCGCGGTTTCGGCAAGGCTGTCGGCCCCCGGGAACCTTCTTGTCACGGCCCCCACGGGACCGAGTCGGCTATCACGGGATCGCCGCTGGTGGCGTGCAAACCACGACCCGCGTGTGTAGACTTGCCGTAAGGAAGTGTCCTCTTCGGCGCCCCCGCGGTGGCTCCAGGCATTGGTCCGCCTTGCCCCATGGCGGCGAAGGTGCCGTTCACAAGCCGCCTCCGCTTGCTCATCCCGGCCCCCGCGTCTGCGGGATCCTGCCCTTTCCCCTACCACCAGGTTTCACTCATGCGTCGCTATTGCTTCGGGCTCGTTTTGGTTTTCTTAACCAACTGCATGGCTCCCTCTCAACTCGTGTCGGCTCAGGAATCCGTGGGCAAGTTGGACACGACCGCTGCCGAGAAGCTCGGCTGGAAACTGGGCGTTCAGACCTACAGTTTCAACCGTTTCAGCTTCTTTGAAGCCATCGACAAAGCGGCATCGGTCGGGTTGAAGTACGCCGAGGCCTACCCGGGCCAGACGATTTCGGCCGACATCGACGGCAAGATGGGGCCGGGAATGACCGAGGAGCAGATGCGGGCTGTGAAGGAAAAGTTAGCAGCCGCTGACGTCCGACTGACGGCCTTCGGCGTGGTCGGGCTGAGTGCCGACGAGGCGGCCAGTCGACCCGTTTTCGAGTGGTGCAAGGAGTTGGGTATCGGCGTCATCAACACGGAGGTCCGTGAGGATGCGTTCGACACGATCGAGAAGCTCAGCAAGGAATACGGCATCAAGATCGGTTTGCACAACCATCCTGACCCGTCGTACTACTGGAACCCCGATACCGTGCTGAAGGCGACCGAGGGACGCGGCGATTGGATCGGCGCCTGTGCGGATACCGGCCATTGGCTGCGATCAGGGCTTGATCCGGTCGAGTGTCTTCGCAAGTTGGAGGGCCGCTTGGTCAGTTTTCATTTCAAGGACTTGAACCGCGCGGGCAAAGGGGCACACGACGTTCCGTGGGGGACGGGAGTCGCGAATGTCCCGGCGCTGTTGGCAGAGATGAAGCGTCAAGGCTTTCAGGGACCGATCTCGATCGAGTACGAACACAATTGGCTCGAGTCGCTTCCGGAAATCGCCCAGTGTGTCCAAAACTTTCATCGCTTGACCGCTCAAACGGTCGAAGCGGCTAAATCAAACTAGCTCTGCTGAGCGGCGTAGCGAAGCCCGCGGACGATCCGTTCGCGGGCCTCGGTCACGTCGACGTCGGTGGCGACCTCCATGTTGTGTTTCCACTTCTGCCGCGCACGACGATCGAACACGGTGGTGCCACGGGTCAGGCGGCCTTGCGTTTCGACGTCGCCCGCCATTTCGCGCCAGCGAAATAGGTCCGGTTCCAACACGGCCAAGAGGGCGGTCGCATCCGCCAATGTGATCGACTCGCTTCCCAAGTACTCGTGCGTCGCGCGGAAGGAATAGGGCAGCAACCGGTGCAAAAGCCCGCCGACGCGGGTCAATTTGCTCGGCAGCAATTCCAGCAGCCCGATGCCGAAGGAGACCTGATCGGTCACGTCCAGCGGGATCAGACTCTTGGTCGTCGCCGACAGGAAGACGTCGCGAGCCGCCGGCGGGTCGTAGTGCATGTTGGCTTCCGCCGCCGGTGTCCGATTGCCGGGGCTGAGGAAGGTCCCGCCGGAGATCACCACCTTGTCGATCAGGGTGGTCAGGGTCGGGTCGCGGTGCAGCACCCGAGCCAGGTTGGTCAGCGGCCCGCAGCAGAGCAGGGTGATTTGACCCGGGTGCAGTCGCAGCAACTCCGCGATCACCTTCTCGCTGGGGTGCTGATGCTGCCGGTCGGTCACGTTCAATTCACACCCGCCCAGACCATCGGGTCCATGCAGATCGTTGTCGTCTTCGACCGGGGCGTGGTCTGACGGCGTTGCCACGCCGATTCGCGGATAGCGTGGCGGGTCGAGTAAACCGACCAAGCCGCGGACGTTGATCGTCGCACGCTCCGCAGCGACCACCCCGGCGGTCGCGGTGATTGCCAGCACTTCCAGGCGTGGGTCGAACAACGCCATGCAGATCGCAACCGCGTCGCTGATGCCCGGATCGCAATCGATGATGATTTTTCTCGCCATGCCGCGATTTTAGCGCCCTAACCGCCCGGCCACGACCCCCGCTAGGATAATTCCCTAATCGGTTCTCCCTCCGCATCCATTTCGACCACGGATCGACATGATTTCCCTCGACGAAGCGATTCGAACCACCCGATCCGGCCAGGATTTATCCGAGGACGAGACGGGCTACCTGATCGACACGCTGTTGCGGGGCGAAGCCGATTCCGGCGGGATCGGGCAATTGTTGTTGGCCATCCGAGAAAAGGGGGAGGCGATCGACGAGTTGGTCGGCGCGGCGCGTGCGATGCGGCGACACATGATGCCGATCCCGCACCGGTATCCGTGGTTACTCGATACCTGCGGTACCGGCGGCAGCGGTTCCGGGACTTTCAACATCAGCACGGCGACCGCGATCGTGACCGCCGCCTGTGGCGTGCCGGTAGCCAAGCACGGGAATCGCCGCGCGACCAGCCTGTCAGGATCAGCAGACGTGCTCGCGGTCCTGGGGGTGGCGATCGAAGGCGAATCGGAGTTGGTCGCCCAGACCCTTGATCGCATCGGCATCTGTTTCTGCTTCGCTCCCAAGTTGCACCCGGCGATGCGGCATGTGGTGGCGATTCGCCGCGAATTGGGCGTGCCAACCCTGTTCAACCTGCTGGGGCCGCTCTGCAATCCGGCTGGGGCGACTCATCAGCTGCTTGGCGCCGCGACCTTAGCCAATCGCGACAAGATCGCGGCGGCATTGGCTAGGTTGGGGACCACCCGCTCGGCGGTCGTTTGGGGGGAGGACGGGCAGGATGAAGTGACCTTGAGCGGGTCGACTCGGGTCGCTCTGGTCGAATCCGCCGGTATCACGCAGCTCACCTGGGACCCTTCCAGCTTCGGCTTGGGACGCTGCGAACCGGCGTCGCTGCGGGTGGAGAACCCCGAACAGAGTGCCGCGATGATCCGCGAACTCCTGGCGGGCCGGGTGGGGCCGCCCCGAGACGTGGTGCTCGCCGGGACCGCCGCTGCGCTGTGGCTGGTCGGCCACACCGCCGACTTGCGGGCCGGGGTCGAAATCGCCGCCGCTGCGATCGATCGCGGGGCGGCACGCGAGAAGCTGGCGCAGTTGGCGGAATGCTCGCGATCGCTACCCTGATTCCGGGAATGTACCGCGGTCCCGCTCTGGAAAGATGTGCCGGTTAGGCCGGGTTTGCTCAAGAGGCTGGGTTTTCTGTGTCGATAGCTTGGGGTGTGACGGCTGTTGGTGAGGCGCGGCAGGCGCGGCCTTCGGTTCAGCCGATCCGCCCTGCCTGGGAGTCTTGACTGATGGCATTCCCCGCGATTTCATGCCGTTTCGGCAATTCCCGCATGCTGCCTCGGTTGGCGTTCGCTTGTTCCTTGGTCGGGATCTCGCTGTTCGGGCGAATCGCGGCGAATGGGGCTGACGGGGGTGAGCGTTTCGCCGACCAACAGATCCCGCTGCCGAAGTTGGTGGCCGCCCCTCGGCGGACTTTGGCGCCTGATCGCCCCCCAGCGATTCATGTCGACGCGGCCGCCGCGGACCGATGGGCCACACCGCATGCAGAATTTGGCGGCGTCCAGCAGGCGAGCTTTGCCTGCGACTGTGACGATTGCCGACTGGGCGCTGGATCGCTGGCGGACCCGATGTGCGGCCTGGAGCCGACCTGTGCGGCTCCGGCGCGGCGGGTCGCTGAACCGCTGTGCGGGACGGAGTTCGAATTTGGGGCGGGCCATTGGTTGGGTGCCCGCTCACCCCTGCACGGTTGCGACGGGACCGGCTGTGACGCCTTGGGCTGTGACGCCTGCTGCGGCGACGGGGTGCGTTTCGGATCGCGGCCGTTCCAGGTTCAGTGGCAACTTTTCGAACTGTTCGCAGGGGTGCAGGGATTCACGGGGCCCAGCAACCACCCCGGCAGCGGCAACGTCCGAGGCGGCTCGGGAAGCTTTGGCTTTTACGAGGGATTCAACCGTGGGCAATCGCTTCACCGGGTCACCCATACCGACCTGGCGTACCAATTCGGGGCTCGGGCAGCCCAGTCGAACCTGTCGGGGGCCGAGTTCACCGACGACGTCCGGCGACAAATCTTCGTCACCGGTGGGCTGTTTCGACGGGTAGATTTTGGCCTCCAGTACGGCTTGGTCGTCGATTACCTGTACGACGATTGGTGGTACCGCAACAACCTGGTGCAACTGCGTGGCGAGCTGAGCTGGAACGACGCGCGGGGGCATGAGTTCGGCTACCAGTTCATGGCGGGCACGAAGGAGTCGACCTCGGACGTTCACTGGCTGGACGGTGGCAATGAGATTCAGGGTACCCGGGGATTTCGGGTGACCGATCAGCACCGCCTTTTCTTTCGCGGTCGCGCCGCGCAAGGGGGCATGTACCACCTGTTTGCCGGCGGTACCGGTGTCGGCGAGGGATTGCTCGGCGGCGGTTTGACGTCGCCGGTGAGAGGCCTGTTTGCCCTGCAGGCGGGCGCGACTTATGTGATCCCTGGCACGTCACGCTCGGCCGGCGGCTACGCGGAAGAAGCTTGGAACCTTTCGATGGGATTTGTCTTCTACCCAGGAGGACGTGGCGGCCAGGGACGCTACGGGCGACCGTTGTTCGACGTCGCCGACAACGGCACCTTTCTGGTGCGGCCTGAATAGCCAGCTTGGCAGCCCGAAACTCGGTTCAGGCCATCCCCAGGTTTTGCAAGCAATCCCCCGGTGGGGTTACAGACGCCACCGCGGGGGCAATCGGCTAGCCGTTGAGACCGGTATAAAACGCGGGGCGACGATCGGCGAACCGATCGATCACGTGCTTTCCGGGGGTTCGTTCGATCCGCTTGTTGCGGGCGGTGGCCAGATCGATCGGCGAGATCAACAGGGTCTCCTCGGCCCCCGCTGCCATGGCTAACTCGACCCCGTCCGGTCCGTGCAGACTGCTCAGGCCGCAGTAAGTGAACCCTCGCTCATCGCCGATGCGGTTGGCGGCCGCAAAATAGAGATGGTTTTCCATGCTGCGGACCGCCGGCACGAAGCGAGCGGTCCGCTGGGCCGCCAACGGCCAATTGGTCGGCAAGGCGATGATGTCCGCACCCGCCAGCCCCAGCACACGCATCGGTTCCGGGAACGAGCAGTCATAGCAGATGCCCAGTCCGACCCTCGCTTCGCCGACCGCATGCACGGCATAGGCTTGCTCGCCCGGATCGACGAATCGATCCACGCCCAAGTGTGGCAAGTGGACTTTGCGGTACAGCCCGACGAGGCCGTTGGGGCCGATGATCGCTGCGGCGTTGTAGAGTTTGCGATCGCCTGACGCCGTGGTCTCCGACTCCAAAAAGCCGATCACCAGATGCAGCGGTTTGGCGCGACGACAGGCCGCTGACAATTCGTCAAAGACCGGGTCGTCGGTCGTCAATCCCTGTCCCTCTGCCTCCTCACGACTGTCATAGCCGTAGCCGCTCAGCATGCACTCGGGAAATACGACGAGATCGGCACCTGAGGCGGCGGCGAGGTCGGTCCAGTGGGTCACTCGCGCGAGGTTTGCCGGGCAATCGGCAAAGGTGACGTCGGTTTGAACGCAAGACAGCAACATCAAAATCTCGTATGATCCAGCGGAGCGGCGGGGCGGAGTCGCTTGAGTCTGACATCGAACCGATCACGTGGCAATCGCTGCCAAGAAGCCCTCGCATGACCGAACATCCTTTCGATTTCGACCTCTTTGTCATCGGCACCGGACCGGGAGGTGAAGGCGCCGCCATGCAGGCGACCAAAGGCGGCTTGCGGGTGGCGGTCGCCGAGGATTTTCCGGAGATCGGCGGGGGATGCACCCACCGTGGGACGATCCCCAGCAAGGCGTTGCGGTATGCGATCACCAGCACCGTCAAGGCGATGGCCAATCCGACGATCCAGGAGATGGGCGTGCGGTTGACCCCGACCATGGACCAGTTGCGCCGGGGCACGAAGACGATCATCGCCCGGCAGGTCTCGATGCGTCGCTCGTTCTACGATCGCAACAGCGTGCCGGTTTTTCGGGGAACGGCGAAGCTGCTCGATCCCCACACGGTCATCGTGGGAGGCAAAAAAATCCGCTCGGCCGGCTTCGTGCTCGCCCCTGGCAGTCGTCCGTTTCGCCCGGACGATGTCGACTTCGAGCACCCCCGCATTTTCGATAGCGACACGATCTTAGATCTGGCCGAACGGGTGTCGTCGATCACGGTTTACGGTGCCGGTGTCATTGGCACCGAATACGCTTCGATGTTCCGAAACCTCGGTTGCAAAGTCAATCTCGTCAACACCCGCGAGAAGTTGCTCGAGTTTCTCGATGACGAGATCATCGACGCGATCTCCTATCACCTTCGCGACCAAGGGGTGATCATTCGGCACAACGAGGAGATGGAATCGATCCGGGGCTGCGAAGACGGCGTGGTGTTGGCACTTCAAAGCGGCAAGATGTTGAAGTCCGACGTGTTGTTGTGGGCGAACGGGCGGTCCGGCAACACCGAGGCGTTGGGGCTGGAAAACGTCGGTCTGGTCCCCGATTCTCGCGGGCAGTTGGCGGTGAATGAACACTTCCAGACGGACCAACCGCACATCTATGCGGTCGGGGACGTGATCGGGTATCCCTCGCTTGCCAGTGCCGCCTACACCCAGGGACGGGCCGCCGCGATGCATCGCATGGGTGAATCGGACGACAGCCTGCGGGCCTACGACATCCCGACCGGGATCTACACCAGCCCGGAGATCAGTTCGGTCGGCAAGACCGAACGTGAACTGACCGCCGCGAAGATCCCGTATGAGGTCGGCCAAGCCCAATTTCGAAGCCTGGCTCGGGCCCAAATCACCGGCAGCACGGTGGGGATGTTGAAACTCCTCTTCAACCGGGAAACGCTCGAGATTCTCGGTGTCCACTGTTTCGGCACGAACGCTTCGGAGATCGTCCACATCGGCCAAGCGATCATGGCTCAGCCCGGCGGATCGAACACGTTGAAGTACTTCATCGAAACGACCTTCAACTACCCGACCATGGCGGAAGCCTACCGCGTGGCGGCGCTGAACGGCTACAACCGGCTGTTTTGAGGCTCCCGATCGCTTTTGTATCGGGTAGCCGGGGGGCACGGCTGCCGTGGTCCCTGGCGATGGTTACGCTTGACCACTCGCATCCGGCCGTCTATTCTCGGCTTCCAGCATTAACAAAAGGCGGCTTGCCAGCCGCCCTGTATTAGGGAAATTAATTGGCTCGGGTCGCCAGATGCATTTGAGAACGCTCGAAATGTTCTGCTCTGTCGCTGAGTTTCAGAGTTTTTCGAGGGCGGCGGCTGAGCATGACGTGACTCAAAGTGCGGTCAGTCAATCGGTTCAGCATTTGGAGGAGTCGCTCGGGGCGAGGCTGCTGGATCGGACCCGCAGGCCGTTGGCGTTGACGCCGGCGGGAGAGGTTTATTTGGCTGGGGTCTTGAAACTGCTCCGCGGGTATCAGCGGTTGGAGCAAGATGTGCGTGCTTTGGACGGTCGGTTGGCCGGGCGTCTGAGCATCGCGGCGATTTACTCGATCGGTTCGACGTACATGCCCTCGGCCCGCGAGGAGTTTCGGCGTCGTCATCCCGGCGTCGAGGTCCGGTTCGAGTACGGTTCAGCTGACGCGGTGTCGCGGATGGTCGAGAGTGGTGAGGTCGATTTCGGTTTGGTGAGCTATCCCAAAAATACGCGAAAATTGCGTTTCGTGAGTTGGTTGGAAGAGCCCATGCGGGTGATTTCGACCGTTTCCCATCGACTAGCCGATGGGGGCGAGATCGGCTTACGGGATCTGGATGGTGAGGAATTCGTCGGCTTCGATTCTTCGCTGAAGATCCGGCGGGTCGTCGACGCATTTTTGGCGCGGCACGGGGTCTCGGTCGATGTCACGATGGAGTTTGACAACATCGATTCGATGATCCGGGCCGTGCAGGCCAACGAGGGACTGACGATTCTCCCGGAGTCGACCGTCCGCAAGGAATGTGCCGACGGGTCGTTGCGGGTCATCGCCTGTCGCGCGATGCAGTTGACGCGACCGTTGGGGGTGGTAATCCGGCGGGCGGGTGGGTTGAGCCGCGCCGCGGATGAGTTCACCTCGTTACTGCTCGGCAGATCGATCGGTTCTTCTCCGGCATCGGGGCGCCGGGGTCGGCCGGCCCCCCGGTCCGATCCGCCGGCGACTCAGGGCCCTGAACCGAAAGCCACGGACGAGACGGCCCGGTTGGGCGGCCCGGGTGGCGACAGCGGCGCCGCCGGCTCGCCGACGCGTGCTAGCGTCGTCGCCTGAGCCCGGTACCGGGACGACGCGGTTCGCCGTCCGCTATTTCGATTTGAAATACGAACCAAGCCGAGCCCGCCATTGCGGGTGGAGCATTCACTCCTCACGCGATCCATTCACACAGAACGTCAGCAGGCCTGGAACCATGAGCCAACTTTTTCATCTGCCGCCCAAGCAAGGTTTGTACGATCCGGAGCAGGAACGTGATGCTTGCGGCGTCGGCTTCATCGCCCAGATCAAGGGGGTTCCGAGCCACCAGATCGTGCTCGATGCCGACACGATTCTGCAGAACATGGACCACCGTGGGGCCTGTGGTTGCGAGACCAATACGGGTGACGGTTCGGGGATCCTGTGCGGCCTGCCGCACGATTTCCTCCGCAAGGTTGCCCGTCGGGACCTCGGCGTTGACGACCTTCCCGAACCGGGGAGGTTCGCCGCCGGGCTCGTTTTCTTGCCCTCCGATCCGGCCGAAAGGGAGACCTGCAAGCAGGCCGTCGGCCGGCTGATCGAGGAAAACGGTCAGCGATTGATCGGGTGGCGTGACGTGCCGCAGCAGGCGGACGCGGCCGATATCGGCCCGACGGCCCGAGCGAGCGAGCCGGTGATGGAGATGCTGTTCGTCGCCGCCGCCGAGGGCCTGCGGGGAGAGGCTTTCGAGCGGAAGCTGTACATCATCCGCAAGCGTGCCAGCCACCTGCTGCGGGGCGGCAAGGAATTGAAGCAGGCGTTGATGTTCTACATCTGTTCGCTCAGCACCAAGGTGATCATCTACAAGGGGATGCTAACTCCGGCGCAGGTCTTACCGTATTTTCCCGACCTGCGGGACGAGGACTTCAAGACCCACTTGGCGATGGTCCACAGTCGGTTCAGCACGAACACCTTCCCTTCCTGGGACCGCGCCCAACCTTTGCGGTTCATGAGCCATAACGGCGAAATCAACACCTTGCGGGGCAACAGCAACTGGATGCGGGCCCGTGAGGGGTCAGCCAGCAGCGAATTGTTTGGCGAGGAATTGCCGAAGCTGTTTCCGGTCATCGAACCGAATTTGAGCGATTCGGGGACGTTCGACAACGTGCTCGAGTTCCTGTTGATGAACGGCCGGACGCTGCAGGAAGCGATCATGATGATGGTCCCTGAGGCCTGGCAAAAGCACGACACGATGCCGGAGGAAAAGCGGGCATTCTACGAGTATTTTTCCTGCCTGATGGAGCCCTGGGACGGCCCGGCATCGATCGCCTTCACGGATGGCAAGTACATCGGCGCGACGCTCGACCGCAACGGGTTGCGTCCCAGTCGCTATTACATCACGCATGACGACCGCGTGATCATGGCGAGCGAGGTCGGCGTGTTGCCGGTCGATCCCGCGATCATCAAGCACAAGGGGCGGTTGCAGCCGGGTCGGATGTTCCTGATCGACTTCGCCGAGGGGCGGTTGATCCCTGATGAGGAATTGAAGTCCGGGTTTGCTAAGCGCAAGCCGTATGGCGAGTGGCTGAAGCAGCAGCGGATCCGCTTGTCGGATTTGCACCCGGAAGTCGAGCCGCATGGGTTCGACAGCGACACCCTGTTGGCGCGGATGCAGGCCTTCGGCTACACCGCCGAGACGATGAACTTCATGCTGCGGCCGTTGATCCAGGAGGTTCGCGACCCGGTCGGTTCGATGGGCAACGACAGCGCTTTGGCCTGTTTGTCGGACCAGCCTCGGATGATCTACGACTACTTCAAGCAGCTCTTCGCGCAGGTCACCAACCCGGCGATCGATTCGATCCGGGAAGAGGTGATCATGTCGTTGGAATGCTACATCGGTCCTGAGGCCAACCTGCTGGAGGCGACGCCTCAGAACTGCCACCGGTTGCTCGTCGACCACCCGATCATCACGAACGAGGAGTTGGCCGCCCTCAAGCATCTCGACTACGGCGGTTGGCGGAGCGAGGTCATCGACATCACGTTCGATCGGGCCCGTGGGAAAGCCGGCTTGCGAGAAACCCTCGATCGGATCGCTGCCGAAGCGGAGGCTGCCGCCGACAATGGCGTGCAGATCCTCGTGCTGACTGACCGCGCGATCGGGCCCCAGCGGGTTCCTGTCAGCTCTTTGATGGCGATCGGTGCGGTCCATCATCATCTGGTCAAACGCGCCAAGCGGACACGGGTCGGTGTGGTGATCGAGACCGGCGAGGCCCGTGAGGTTCATCATCATTGCCTGTTGGTGGGGTATGGGGCGGACGCGATCAACCCGTACTTGGCGATGGAGTCGCTGTGGCAAGCCCGTCGAGACGGCTTGCTGCCGGAGCGGTTCGACAGCGATGACAAGGTGGTCGCGAACTATCGCAAGGGCGTCGCCAAGGGGATGCTCAAGGTGATGGCGAAGATGGGCATCAGCACCCTGCAGAGCTACAAGGGGGCTCAGATCTTTGAGGCGCTGGGGTTGCGGGATGAGGTGATCGATGTCTGCTTCTGTGGTACGCCGAGCCGCATCCAGGGGGTGACCTTTGACATCCTGGCCGAGGAGATCCTGCGTCGGCACGAGTTGGGCTATCCCGAGCGGGTTGACGAACGGATGACCCAATTGCCGAACCTCGGCGAGTTCCATTGGCGGGCCGAAGGTGAAAAGCACGCTTGGTCGCCGTCCGCCATCGCGGATTTGCAGGTCGCCGCCCGGAACAACAGCGAAGACGCGTACTGGCGGTTCGCCAAGGCGATCGATCAGGAAAACAAGAATCGATGTTCGCTGCGTGGGCTGCTCGACTTCAAGCCCGGCGTTGCCGGACCGCCGGTGCCGCTGGAGGAAGTCCAGCCTGCCCAGGAAATCGTCAAGCGGTTTTGCACCGGGGCGATGAGCTTGGGGAGCATCAGTTCCGAGTCGCACGAGACCTTGGCGGTCGCGATGAATCGACTGGGGGGCAAGAGCAATACCGGCGAGGGGGGCGAGGACGCCGTCCGTTATCAGCCGTTGCCCAACGGTGACTCGAAGCGATCGGCGATCAAGCAGGTCGCGTCGGGCCGCTTCGGCGTCACGATCGAGTACTTGACCAACGCCGACGAGCTGCAGATCAAGATCTCGCAAGGGGCCAAGCCCGGTGAAGGGGGGGAACTGCCCGGCAAGAAGGTCGACAAGACGATCGCCCGGATCCGCTACAGCACTCCCGGCGTGGGGTTGATCAGCCCCCCGCCGCACCACGATATCTATTCGATCGAAGACCTTTCCCAACTGATCCACGACTTGAAGAACGCCAACCCGTCGGCGCGGATTAGCGTCAAGTTGGTCAGTGAGGTCGGTGTCGGGGTGGTCGCGTCGGGCGTCGCCAAGGCCCATGCCGACCACATCCTGATCGCGGGGGATACGGGTGGCACCGGGGCGTCACCGTTGACCAGCATCAAGCATGCCGGCTTGCCTTGGGAGATGGGGATCGCCGAGGCGCACCAGGTGTTGGTTCTCAACGACCTGCGGAGTCGGGTGGTGTTGCAGACCGACGGCGGGTTGAAGACCGGCCGCGACGTGGTCATCGCCGCCCTGTTGGGGGCGGAGGAGTTCGGTTTCGCAACCGCCCCGTTGATCGCGTTGGGGTGCATCATGATGCGGAAGTGTCATTTGAACACCTGCCCCGTCGGCATCGCGACCCAGGACCCGGAACTCCGCAAGAAGTTCGCTGGCAAGCCGGAGCATGTCGTCAATTATCTGTTCATGGTCGCCGAGGACGCGCGGCGGATCATGGCCCGGCTCGGGTTCCGTTCGATCGACGAGATGGTCGGGCGGAGCGAAGTCTTGCAGACGGACGAGGCGATCCGGCACTGGAAGAGCGACGGTTTGGACCTGACACGGGTCCTCCAACCGGCGAAAAAGCCGCGTCCGGACGTCGGTACCCGGCACTTGATCGCTCAAGATCACGGCCTGGAGAAGTCGCTGGACGTGACACGAATCGTGCCGGCGGCCCATCCCGCCTTGGAAGAGGGGAAGCCGGTGGTGATCGAATTGCCGGTTGTCAACATCAACCGGACCGTCGGCACGATCCTGTCCCACGAGATCGCCAAACGCTATGGCCAATCGGGACTGCCGGCCGACACGATCCGCTTGCGCTTGGCCGGTTCTGCCGGCCAGAGCCTCGGCGCGTTCTTGGCTCATGGGGTGACGATCGAATTGGAGGGGGACGCCAACGACTATGTCGGCAAAGGGTTGTCCGGCGGGCGGGTGATCGTTTACCCACCTCGAGAGAGCAGTTTCGTCGCCGAAGAAAACATCATCGTCGGCAACGTTTGCCTGTACGGGGCGACCAGCGGTGAGGCCTTTTTCCGCGGTCGGGCCGCCGAGCGGTTCTGCGTTCGCAACAGCGGCGGACAGGCCGTGGTCGAAGGTGTGGGTGACCACGGTTGTGAGTACATGACCGGCGGCCGTGTCGTGATCCTCGGCCAGACCGGACGCAACTTTGCGGCCGGGATGTCCGGTGGCATCGCCTACGTTTGGGAAGACGAAAAGAGTTTTCGGCTGAATTGCAATTTGGCGACCGTCGAGTTGATGAAGATCTCGCCGGGCGAGGAGGAGGAATCGGTCAAACGGATGATCACGCTCCACCAGCGATTGACCGGCAGCGAGCAAGCCGAGCGGGCCCTGGCCGATTGGCCCGCCTTCCTCAAGCAGTGCATCAAGGTGATGCCGACCGATTACAAGGCGGTGTTGGAGGAAATGGCGAAGGCCAAATCGACAGCGGAGGCGGTCGGGGTCTGAACCCGCTGGGGAATCCGGCCCGGATTCGGTAATATGGCTTCCGAATGACCACGCCGGTCGACGCCCGAGTGGGGGGTCGGCCTGGCTCGGCGTTCGAATCCGGCACCTCACCACCCCGTTCTTGCAGCCCCCGACCAGCGACATGAGTACCGCGACCGCACCCCAAGGCGGGGCCGCCGCCGCTGCTCCGCAGCCCGCCGCGATTCGCGTCTACAACACCCTATCCAAGACCAAGGAGCCGCTCGAGCCGATTCGGCCCGGCCAGATCGGGATGTACCTGTGTGGGCCGACGGTCTACGCCGAATCCCACATCGGTCACATGGTCGGTCCGGTGATTTTCGACACGATCAAGCGGTTTCTGCGATACAGCGGGTATCAGGTGACCTGGGTCGTGAACATCACCGACGTGGACGACAAGCTGATCGCGAAAAGCCGCGAGCGCAAGATCCCGATGGGGCAGATCGCGATCGAAATGACGGCCGATTATCTCGCCAACCTGCGGGAATTGGGGGTCAACCAGATCGACCATTTGCCCCGGGCGACCGATCACATGGGGGAGATCATCGAGTTCATTCGTACGCTGATCGAGAAGGGGTTTGCCTACGAGGTGGACGGGGATGTCTTTTTCGAAGTCGCGAAGGACCCGGATTACGGTCAGCTCTCCAACCGCACCCTCGAATCGATGCTGGGCGATGGTGGCGAGGCCGCTGGGAAAAAGCGCGCGTCGGGCGATTTCGCACTTTGGAAGTCGGCCCGGCCTGAAGAGCCCGCTTGGGCTAGCCCGTGGGGGCCGGGTCGTCCCGGTTGGCACATCGAGTGCTCGGCGATGAGCCACGCGATCCTTGGCGAAACGTTCGATATCCACGGTGGTGGTCTCGACCTGATGTTCCCGCATCACGAAAACGAGCGGGCCCAGAGCGGTTGTTGCCACGGCGCGCCGATGGTCAAGTACTGGATGCACAACGGGCTGATGCGGGCCGGCGAAAAGGGCAAGGTCGGTGGCAAGAGCGACCGGCAGGCCGAATCAGATGACGTCGCCGGCAAGATCAGCCGCAGCCGAGGGGCGGGCGGGTTGTCCCAATTGATCCGTCGCCATACCGGCGAGCGGATTCGCTTTTTTCTGCTGCGTACCCATTACCGGTCGACCATCGTCTACGGCGAAGAGGGCTTGGAGGAGTCGGGCGCCGCGCTGGCCGCTTTCTATCGTTTTTTCGAGCGATTTGCGGAGGTGACGGGGCAGTCCTTTTACGATCTGCCGGCTCCCGCGCATCGCGCCGAGGGCAGCTTCGATCCGGCGGGGGAAGGCGTGCTGGTCGAAGCGGCTGGGCTGCGGGATAAGTTCCTCGCCGCGATGGACGATGATTTCAACACGGCCTTGGCGATCAGCACCCTGTTCGATCTGCTCCGCGCCGCCAACCGGCACCTCGACCAGCAGGGCTTGGGCATCGGGGCCGATCGGGAGACGCCGGCGGTCCGGACGCTGTACCGTCTTGCCGGCGTGCTTCGCGACCTGACGTCGGTCCTGGGGTTGTTCCGGCAGCCGCCGCCCGACCAACCCGGTCGTCAAGCCGACCAAGGGCTGACCGACGGGTTGATGGAACTTCTGATCAGCCTTCGCAAGGAGGCGCGGGCGCAAAAGGACTTCGCCACCGGCGATCGGATTCGGGATCGGTTGGCAGAATTGGGCGTGTTGTTGTTGGATAAAAAGGAAGGCACCTTTTGGGAGCGAAAGCCGTAGTTCGCCCATGGCCGTCATCCTTGGGATCGATCCCGGTCTGAATACCACCGGCTACGGGGTGATCTCCGGTCCGGCGGGTGCCCCGCGATTGATCGAGGCTGGCATCGTGCGGACTAGGTCCAAAGGGACGATCGAGGCGCGACTAGCCGAATTGCATGCTGGTGTGACCGAGGTGATCGAGGCCCACCGTCCCGAACGGATCGCGATCGAGCAATTGTTTTCTCATTACGAACGGGTGCGGACCGCGATCCTGATGGGCCACGCCCGGGGCGTGATCTGTTTGGCGGCCGCCCAAGCCGGTCTCGCCGTAACCTCCTACGAACCGACTCGAGTCAAGAAGACCCTCACCGGCAACGGGCGGGCCAATAAGATCCAAATGCAGCAAGCCGTCCGTTTGCAGTTGCGACTGAGCGTAGCGCCCGAACCCCATGACGTGGCCGACGCGTTGGCGATCGCGATCTGCAGTTTGCATCTCGAGCGAATTGTCCCTCCGGGGACATGACTTCCGACGCCCCTACCGATAGCCAGGTTACAACCCGTTGATCATTTCCCTTTCCGGCAACCTTCACGCCGTCGGTGAAGAATCTGTCGTGATCTCGGTCCCGCCCTTCGAATACGAAGTCATGGTGGCCGATTACACACGGCGGCAATTGCAATCGAAGGTCGGGCAAGAAACCCGTCTGGAGACCCTCGAGTTCATCGACGGCAACGCGGCGCAAGGCGGACGATTGACCCCCAGGCTGATCGGCTTCTTAACCCTTCCCGAACGTCAGTTCTTCGAGTTGTTCTGCAGTGTCGACGGCGTGGGTACCAAAAAGGCCCTGCGGGCGATGGTCCGACCGGTTAAAGAATTGGCCGTGTTGATCGAGCAACAAGATGCCAAGTCGCTGTCCGCGCTCCCCGGGATCGGACCGGCCACGAGTGAACGAATCATCGCCAAATTGCGTCGAAAAATGCCCCGCTTTGCCCTGATGGTCGATCGGGATCAACCCGGCGACCAGCCCGACCTTTCGACCGCAGTGGTCTCGGATACGTTCGAGGCGCTGCTTGCGCTGGGGCATGGCGAAAGCGATGCCAGGACGTTAATCGACGAGGCGATCGCGGGCGGCAACCGGTTCAAGGATAGCGAATCCTTGCTGACGGCGATCTACCAGAAACGGCATGGCGGGACCTGATGTTCATCACACTCGACGGTATCGACGGCGGTGGCAAATCGACTCAGGTAGCCCGGCTCTGCGAAACCCTGCGGTCCTGGGGCCGCGACGTGCTTGCCCTCCGCGACCCCGGTGGTACCCCGACCGGCGAGGCGATCCGTTCGCTGCTGCTCGATTCCCAACTGAAGATGCACCGTCGGAGCGAGGCGATGTTGTTCATGGCGGCGCGGGGCGAATTGGTCGAACAGCGGATTCGCCCGGCCTTGAGGGCTGGCCAAACCGTCGTTTCCGATCGGTTTCTGCTCGCCAACGTGGTTTACCAGAGCGTCGCGGCCACTTGGGAAACCGAGCCCGTCGAGCCGCCCGAAGGTCCGTTCGACCAGCGGCACGCGATCGACTCGCCATTGTCCGCTGCCGAGCTTTGGCGGGTCGGGCATTGGGCGGCCGGGCAGTTACGTCCCGACCTGACTTTGTTGCTCGACCTGCCGACCTGCGAAGCGTTTCGGCGGATCGATCGCCCGGCCGACCGGATGGAATCTCGCGGCCCCGAGTATTTGGAATCGGTGCGTCAGGCCTTTCTCCGTGAACTGCCTCACGCCGCCGAACGGACCGCCGTGATCGACGCCGGCGGATCGCCGGACGACGTGCATCGCCGGATCGTCGACACCGTCGCGGAGCGGTTGAGCCGCTGAGCCGAACGGAATGCCGTGCCGCCGAACCCTCCCGCTAACCCAGCATCCCGATCCCTTGAACGCATCCGAAATCGAACTCGAGGCCATCTTCGGTCCCGCCGTTGATCCGGCTACGGCCGGTTGGGTACTTCGCCAAGTCGGTGGCGCCGATCCGGCGCGTGCCCCGAAGTTGTTGCAAGACCTGGCGAGCCACGCCGGGCGCTTGCCTGATTCGGATCCTGCGATTTTGGGTGCGTTGCTGAAGGGGTTGCACCGGTTGCTGCTCAAGGGCGATCCTGGGGAAATCGCGTCGTTGTCACCCGAGGATTTTGCGGCGGTCGATGCAGGCTTGCCGAGCGGATGTCCGAATCGTCATCTGCTGCTGCAGTTGCTGGTTCTGATCCGTAGTCCGGAGGCGCTGCGGACCGCGGTCGCCCGCTTGCAAGTTCTACCGCCGAAGGATTGGCAGGCCGCCGGACAGCTTCTCAGTCCGTTGATGCAGGAAGAAGACTGGCCGTTGGAGGCGGTCTTCCCGGTAATCCTAGACAGCGTGTCATCGCCGGCGATGGCGTCCCCCGTCCTCGATCTCGCAAACTTCCTGACTCATCGAGGACGAACCCAGCGGCATCCGGCGGCCGATCGGGTCATGTCGCTAGAGAAATTGCTGGGGGGAGTCACCTCGCGGTTGGAGCGGTTCGAGCAGGATCCGCGGAGTTTTGGAGAGGACATTCCGACGGTTCAGGAGCGATTGTCGGAGTCGGTCGCGATCGCCGTTTCGCTTTGTGACGCGCTCGGACTGATCGGTGAGCCCACATCCGTTCCGCGGCTTCAAGAGGCGATGCAACTGAAGCATCGTCGGGTCCAGACCGAGGCTGCCGGGGCTCTGGCCCGCATGGGGAATGCCGAGGGCATCGATCAACTGATCGCTTTGGTTGCCGAACCCTCCGCTCGGTTGCGAGTGATCGCCTATGCCGACGAACTCGGACTGTCGGATCGCATCGAAGAGAGTTATCGCAGCCAAGAGTCTACTGCGGAGGCGAACCTGGCACTTTGGCTCTCACAGCCCTCTCAAATGGGGCTGCCGCCGACCTCGGTCGAGACGATCGATCGTCGCCATCAGTATTGGCCAGGCTATGAGTGGCCGCTGGACTGTTTTTTGGTTCGATTTCACTACGAGTTGGGGGGGCGAACCTACAGCAACGTCGGGATCAGCGGCCCGGTCACGTTTGCCCTCGCCAACGACGTGGCCGACCTGCCGGTCGATGACATCTACGCGATCTACGCCGGTTGGCAGGCCGAGCACGAGCAGATTTTCGCGATCGCTCCGGCGCATTTGAACGAACCTCAGCGTCGCCTTGCTGCCCGACTGGCGGACCATGCCCGACGCTCCGGCTATTATTCACCCCAAATCGAGCTGTTCGGCTGCTTCCTGGAGGAACAGGCGGCAGTGTTTCGAG
The DNA here is from genome assembly GCA_007694185.1 of Planctomycetaceae bacterium. Taxonomy (GTDB): domain Bacteria; phylum Planctomycetota; class Planctomycetia; order Pirellulales; family Pirellulaceae; genus UBA6163. The sequence continues at coordinate 29,212 of RECD01000135.1, read as the reverse complement.
CCGTTCGAGAGGATAAGCCTTGTCGCGTGGTCACGGACGGTTTGGAATCGATTCACTTGCCGCTGACCGAGCGTCCTCGGCAACCGGATGCCGGCGACCTGTGGAATCTCTACAAGGGGCGGAAGATGCTCCGCAGCTTCAACCCGCTCGATTGAAATGCCCCGGTTCGGCCGCTCATGATCAGGCCGTTCGTTGGCGTCGATCGGGCCGGCGACCGTGAGTGGACGCAGTCCCGACCGCGAAACATAATGCGTTTCCGCTGACGCAGCAGCTTCGTTTTTCTAACTGCCACCCCCTTCACTCGCTTCGGATTCCGCATGTCTTCCGATCTGATCACGACCCGGCTGTCCGACGCGACCTTGGTGATCGAATTGCTGCCCAAAAATCTGCGGGATGCCTCCGTGGCGCAGCGTTTGCAGCAGGAGATGGTTTCCGCCGTGGTCGCCAACGACCCTCAAAACGTGATCATCGACTTTACCGCAGTCGAGATGATCGGCAGCATCGCGTTCCTTGCCTTCCTGGCGGTGAAGCGTCAGGGACAGGTATCCCGGGTCGTGATCGGTTCGCTCCGTCCGATCGTGCGGGAAGCGTTCGAAGTTTGTCGCTTGGTGCGATCGGAGAGCCAGCCTGCCGCCCCGTTCGAGTTGGCCGAATCGGTGGCTGACGCGGTCGGTATGTTGGAAAAGTCTTGATTTCGATCCTCGACCGGAATGGGGGGCCTCATGTCAACGCATCGCTTGGGCAAGCTTGTCGCCGCGTGTTCGATGGCGATCGTCGGGTTGCTCTGCGGGCCGTTGTCAGGCTCGACACAGGAAACCGGTCGTTCCGGCCCGCTTCGGCACCTGGAACTGCCGGGCGAGTCCCTCGAAATCGCCGGGAGGCCCGGGTTCGTTTTATTGCCGTCCGACGAATTGCGTCAAACGCCTCAACCTTGGGTGATGTATGCCCCGACCTTGCCGGCGTATCCCGATCAGCACGAGGCTTGGATGCACGAGCGGTTCCTGGCTGCCGGGATCGCCGTTGCCGGGATCGACGCGGGGGAAGCCTACGGCAGCCCGCCTGGGCAGGAGTTGATGACAGCCCTGCATGACGAGCTGGTACACCGACGCGGGTTCGCGGAGAAACCCTGCTTGCTGGGGCGTAGCCGCGGCGGTTTGTGGGTCAGCAGTTGGGCGATCGCCCATCCCGATCGGGTCGCGGGGATTGCCGGCATCTATCCTGTCTTTGACCTGCGGACGTATCCCGGCTTAGAAAAAGCGGCACCCGCTTACGGAATGAGCCCTGCCGAATTAGAAGCTTCCTTGGCCATTCACAACCCGATCGCTCGGATCGACGGATTGGCCCGGGCAGCGATCCCGATTTGCATCATCCATGGCGATCAGGATACCGTGGTGCCGCTGGCAGAGAATTCGGCCGCCCTGGCGGAACGCTATCGGGCCCTCGGCAAAGACGATCGGGTGGAACTGATCGTGGTCCAGGGCCAAGGGCACAACTTTTGGGAAGGGTTCTTCCGCAGCGTTCCGCTGGTCGAGTTCGTGATCGGTCAGGCCCGGGCGGGGGCCCGGTAGCCTGACCGATGAGTCCGCTGCGCTCCCGAGGGAGCGAGCCAACAAAGGTCCGTGCTGCCCGTTCACTCGATGCGGATCAGCCTGCGGCCGAGATGCACCTGGCCGTTCGGGTTCGTGGCGCGGATCTCGATCAGCTGGGTGCCGACCTTCGTCGCCGCGGGCAGCATGCCGCGCCAGATGTGCGGCGTCGGGTGAGGTTTGGGCAGTTCCGTCCAGTTCCGATTTTCGAGTGCCAATTCACGGGCCACTTCGGCCACAAACGCCGGATCGGCGATTCGGGTCGGTTCCATGGGAGACCATGGGGAATCCTCGCCGAGTCGCATTTCGACCTGAGTTTTTTCGGAGCCGGCAAAGACGTTCGCCATCACGACCGTCGTCACGGATTCCGCCCGAGAGATCGATTCGGGAGCGTAGATGTTCATTTGGTAGTCAGCGGGTCGGCTGGCAGCACGGAATTCCAGCGAGTACTGCGACCCGTCGAACTCCATGATCGAGTACCCGTTCGGACCGCCGTCGCTCATTGTCGCGTGCGGGATGCCTCGCTCGTCCTTGCGACCGCGCCACCAACTGCCGCAGACGGTGACGTTGATCACGTGGTGATGCCGTTCGGGGCCCTTCCAATCGTCCTCTTCGCCGATGAAGCGGTGTTCCATGTAGTGGGTGTGGGCCGACAGCGAGACCGTCGCAGGGCGCTGTTCGATCAAGCGATACAGTTCCTGACGGTCCTGCACATCGGTCAGCGGGATGTGCATCATCAACACGACCAGTTGATCCGGCGGTAGCAGCGCCAGGTCGTTCCGAATGAACTCCATCTGGCGTTCACCCAAGCCGCCGAAATAACGCCCCGGACGCCCATCGGTCGGCCCGACCCAGGTGACGTCGTCCAGCACCATGAAGTGAGTCGGCCCGTGGTCGAAAGAATAGTAGGCCGGTCCGTAGACCCGTTCGAACGTTTCGTCGCTATGCCGGTCGTCGGCGGCGTCGAAATTCAAATCATGATTGCCGATGACGTTGTACCAGGGGATACCGATCATCGCGATCGCCTGGTTGTGCGGTTCCATCACATCCAGGTCGTCGAACACGATGTCCCCCAAGGTCACGCCGAAAGCGGCGTCATGAGCCCCTTCGGCGATCACCTGTTCGATCACGTCGTGCGCCATGTATGCGACCTCTGTCACGTTCCGAGACTGGGTGTCGCCGAAGATCAACGCACGAAATCGGTCCGGTTCGGGACGACGCACGAGCGGAAAGTCGATCGACTCGGGCAACGGGCCGGTTGGGGCGACACCGGCAAACTTGAAGTCGGGTGGCGAACCGGCAGGCTTGTGGATGTAGTAAAACCGCGGCAATTGCTGCTCGTCGACCGGGGTCATGAAGTCCCTGGGCTTGATGACGAAGACGATCGTGTCGTCGTCCACGGCGATCTGGTAAGCGCCATCGGCATCCGTCCGTACGATGTCGCGACCGTTGCTGACCCGCATCCCCGGCAGGCCGGGTTCACCTTCGTCGCGTCGCCCATTGCCGTTCGTGTCTTCGAAGACGAACCCGCGGGCCAGTTGCGGTTCGTCCGTCGCCGCTTGGGCCGTTTCGCCGGCTTGCGTGGTCGCCAATGCGGTCGCGATCTTCGTCGCGGGTGCCGCCGGGGCGAGCCCATTTGGCTGACCGTCGAGGGGTGGACGGCGTGGCGGGTGCTTGTGAGGGCCATGGCCCTCATGACCGATCGCTTGTGGGAGCAGGAGGATCGTCAACACGATCGATATCGTGGCGGGAGCGAAACGTTTCATGGGGTCGGACTTTCGATAACAGGCTTGGTAAGCGGGAGGCGATCAACGGCTTGCCCCCTGACCACCCAACCATAATCGAAGCAGCTTCGGAAAGCGTGTGGAAGGGATGAAGGTTTGCAGACGCCTGGCCAAATGAATCCCGGCCGGTATCCGGGTAGGTCGGCGCGGGGCCAACCTAATCCCCGCACCCGGGCTTGAGAACGTCGATTGCCCTTCACGGGTGAAGAGCAGGAGCGGGCCGAGTGACGGTCTCAAGCCCTGCGATTCGCCGGTTCCTGGGGGTGGGATCGATGGCTCAAGATGGGATGCACCCAGGAACGGCGGTCCGGCAGGCGGAATGCCTGTCCTATCGACCGAGGAACGTACGCTTCAACCAAGTGTTCTTTCGTCGCTCCAGTTCCATCATGTTGCTGAAAACTCCCCCGGAGTTTCGTTGGGAGTTCGAAACCGATCGCGCCGGACGGGCCGTCTGCGTCGGTTGGGTGACGGGGTGGATCGCGTGCGGTGCGTCGGCGGTCGTGGAGAAGATGACTGCGGCGGGCCAATCCGCTTCGCCCGAGACGGCGTGATCGATCGCGTCTTCTGGTTGTTCGGCCAGAATCAAGGAATCAGGGGTCGCGGTCACCTCCGACAATCGGTCTGCCGCGTTGATCGAGGGACCGTCGAACGAGAAGGCGGGTGACACCGCGTAGAGGGCGACGAAGCAGGGGATCAAGAATTTCAACATCCTGTGAAGGCTCCAGGCTGAGATTGGGAAAGCTGATGAAGCGGGTGACAGGCCGGCGGTCTCGACAGAGCCGGGGCACCCGTGACGACCGAATTGAGCTCGGGCGACGAACAAGGATGGCCGATGATTCGAAGCCGGGTGTCCGAATCACTCAATATCTCGATCGATCCGTGCGGGTGTGCCGGCGGTGGGGGCGAATGCATCGGTCGGTCCGAGTCACACAAAAAGTGTCAAGTCGCGGGGAATGGCGGCATCGGTCCTTTTCGCTAAAATCCAGGCCACTTATCCCTCCCCTCCGAGAAGTCCCATGAAGCCCGCTGACTCGAATCCCTCGGCCGCGCTCCAGCCCATCGTGCAGATTTCGCTCGACGTGATCGATCTGAACGAGGCCATCGAGACCGCCCGAATGGCGATGCGAGCGGGGGTCGATTGGTTGGAGGCCGGAACCCCACTGATCCTGGCCGAGGGCCTGCACGGCGTGCGGGCGCTCCGTAGCGAGTTTCCCAACGTGCCGATCGTGGCCGATTTGAAAACGATGGACGGTGGTTATCTCGAAGCCGAAATGATGGCGCGTGCCGGGGCGACCCATGTCGTCGTGATGGCGCGGGCCCACGAGGAGACGATCCGCTGCGTCGTCAAGGCCGGACGGGATTTCGGGGTCAAGGTGATGGGTGACAATTTGGGGTGTCCCGATATGGTCGCCGGCGCGAAATTGTTGGAGGACCTCGGCTGTGACTTTGTGATCCACCACATCGGCTACGACGAGCGGCGGGGCATCGCCGCCCGCGGTCAGCGGATGCCGAGCCCGCTCGATCAACTCCGTCAGGTCGTCGCGGCGGTCAAGGTTCCGGTGCAAGCCGTCGGCGGCCTGTCGCTGGAACAGGCCATCGCCTGTCCGGCACACGGCGCCCCGTTGGTTGTGTTGGGCGCACCGTTGACGATCGATGCCGACGCCTTCAAGACGGCCGATGGCGATCTGGAGACTTCGCTTCGACTGATCTGTGACGCCGTGCATGCCCAATCCGTAACAGGAACCGTCTGATGACCGTATCGCTGACATCGCTCCCGGCCGCTTCACCCGCGGTTGTCAACTTTGCTCCCCAAAAGGGGTCGGTCGAATTGCGGGAAATCGCCCGTCCCGAGATCGGGCCCACCGACGTGCTGTTGGAGGTCGCCAATGTCGGTGTCTGCGGCAGCGATTTGCATCAATGGACCGCGGACCATTCTTGGCCGGTCAACTATCCGGTCGTGCTGGGGCATGAGTTCGGCGGCAAAATTGTCGAGACCGGTGCGGACGTGCGGGGTTGGGCTCCGGGGGATCGGGTGGTTAGCGAAACGGCTGCGGTCATCGATTCGGCTAACCCGATGTCGCGGCGTGGGCTTTACAACCTCGATCCCACCCGCAAGGGATTTGGCTACGGCGTTGACGGGGCGATGACCAAATACGTCAGGGTTCCCGCTCGGATTCTGCACGCCATCCCCGAAGGCTTGCCGCTGGAACACGCTTGTCTGAGCGAGCCCTGCTGCGTTGCCTACAACGCGGTGGTCAAGAACGCGCGGATCGAACCGGGGGATCGGGTCGTCGTGCTCGGTCCGGGGACGATCGGGATCTTGTGTGCGGCGATGGCGCGGCTGTGCGGTGCGGAGGTGGCCTTGGTCGGTCTGGAGGCCGACCGCAAGCGGCTCGAAATCGGCGTTCAATACGGTTGTGAACCGATCATCGGCGATCCCTCCGACTGGGCTCGTAGCCGCGACGGGCTCGGTTGCGACGGGGTCATCGACGCGGCCGGGGCCAGCATCACGCTCCGAATCGCCCTCGATGTGGTTCGACCCGCGGGCTGGATCAGCAAGGTCGGTTGGGGGCCGCAGCCCCTGGGATTCAATCTCGATCCGTTGGTTCAGAAGAACGTGACCCTGCAAGGCAGCTTCAGCCATCACTGGGCGATTTGGGAACGCGTGCTCGCGTTGCTGGCTTCGGGCAGACTCGACGTTCGGCCGATCATCGGCGGGGTTTGGCCGCTCGATCAATGGCACGAAGCGTTCGAAAAAATGCATCATGGTGAGGTAGTCAAAGCCGTGTTGACCCCGATCTGATCGGCGCCCGCCAGGCGTCCTCTGGCCATGCGGCCTGCGTAGCCAGCCACCGCGTTCTGCGTCAGATTCGCTGATCGCTCGGCAACCCTTTCGTGTCTCATCATCCGTCGGAATGGTCTTCGTCATGCCCAAGATTGCCGCTTTCCCCAAGGCCTACATGCAAGCCCTCTGCAAGGATGGCTCGATGACCCTGGCCCAATGGTTCGACCTGGCGGACACGCTCGGTATCGACGGACTGGAATTCTACGCCGGCTTTTTGGAATTAGCCGACGAGGCTCGCTGGCCGGGGTTTCGCAAGCAAGTCGAGGACCGTGGGATGACGATCCCGATGCTTTGCTGTTCACCCGACTTCACTCATCCCGATGCCCGGTTTCGTGCCGCCCAGGTCGACCAACAGCGACGTTGGATCGACCTGACCCATGCTTTGGGTGGCGGTTACTGTCGGGTGCTCAGCGGTCAGCGGCGACCGGAGTTGACGATCCCCGAGGGGATCCGTTTGGCGGCCGATTGCATCCGCGAATGCCTCCCCCATGCCGTCGAACGTGGCGTGACTCTGATCATCGAGAACCATTACAAAGACGATTTCTGGGAGTATCCCGAGTTCGCCCAAAAGATGGACGTCTTCTGCGATTTGGTCGCGGCGATCGAGCACCCTGCCTTCGGGGTCAACTACGATCCCAGCAACGCCTACCTGGCCGGTGACGATCCGCTGGAGTTGTTGCGGCGCGTCGCACATCGTGTCGTCACGATGCATGCCAGCGATCGTTACCTGATCGAAGGCACCCTGGAGGACTTGCGGCGGGAGGAGGGCGGAGCGGCCGGCTATGCGAAGCGACTGCGGCATGGCGAAATCGGTAAGGGGCTGAACGACTACGACGCCATCTTCGGCGTGCTTCACGGAGTCGGGTTTGATGGCTGGATCAGCATCGAGGACGGCGTCGACGGGATCGACCAACTCGGTCGCAGCGTCAAATTCCTCCGGGGAAAAATCGCACAGCACTGGGGAAGCTGACTCGCTTCAGTTTGTGGGCGGTTCGCGAACTATTCGCCCATCGGCCGGATCGGCCAATCCAGGTGTCGACTGAGGAACCGGAACGTGCCTTGGCCATGGATCGTGTGAGGGCCGACGAACCACTCGATCTCGGTTCGTTCTGGAATCCCCAGCTTGGCCGCGTAGAGGTAGCGGATCTTGGCGTACTCATGGGCGACCCAGTGATCTTCGCCCACGCCGTCGAAGTGTCCTCGTTCGACCATGAACGGGCGTGGGCAAATCAAGGCGGCCATCTCCGCGTAATTGAACCTGCTTCCGAGATCCCACTCGAAGATCTCGTATTCCCCCGTCCAGACGTAGCTGAAGTTGTGCCGGGTGCTGGCGTTCTTGAGCACCCACTCGTTGAAATCTGCGGAACAGATCGAAAGGCAATAGTCGGTCACCAAGGCCGGTACCCGCATGGCCGTCTTGCCACCGTAGCTCAGGCCGTAGAAGGCGATCCGATCCGGATCGACAAAGGGTTGGTCGCTGAGCCAGTCGACGATCGCCTGGTGCTGCGGGACGATGACCGAAAATAGTGTTTTGCCCAGCGGTTGAGCCTTTCGCTGCAAGGTGCGGAAGCGGTCCTGAAACAGATACGGGTTTTGGGGTGCGAAAACGATCAGCCCGTTTTCACAAAGCTTGGCAGCGAAGTCGTGATAGGCGGGGTGGTCCCCTTGGAAGACGTCGACCGGCCGTCCCTCCAAGCCGTGTTGGCAGACGACCACCGGCCGTCGCTCGCCGGGGCGAAGGTCGTTGGGCAGCAGCAACACCCCGTAGGCGATCACGTCGGGAAAGACGTCCAGCACGACCTCGTGCCCGGTCCACTTGTCCGTCTGCCAGGTTTGGCGAGATCGCGGTCGCGGTGGGGCAGCGGGGATGTCGAAGTGTCCGATGACCTCGTCGCGAAAGATGGCGCGATAGGCTTCGACCGAAGCCTCGTATGCTTCCATTGACGATCGATCCAGCCGCGACAGGAATCGCTCTCGAGCCGCCGGGCTGTGCTCGAGTATCAACTGGTTGTGACGATCGATTTCTTGAACCCTGCGATGGGCTCGAGGCCGGGCCTCGCCGCGCCGCGCGACCGCCACCGGACGTGGAGTCGATTCGGCCACATCGATAGGAGGAAGGTCGAACCCGCGTAGCAGCCAGGTGGCCGCCTCGGCCGTGCCGAATTGCCCGTCGTCGGGGCGGATGAGGTGGAATCGGCTCGCCGCGGAAACCTCGCCGCCTGCGAGCCGTTGGCGGGCTTGTTCAAGGCATTTTTCGGCGTCGTCCGGGGTTGGCGATCGGAGTTCCGCAGGGGTGCCGCCTTCGCCGGCCAATTTCAACTCGGGGCCCCGCGAGGTTTCGATCAGCAGCCGTCGCCCCGCCATCAACAGGGCCAACTCGGATGCGCCAAAATCGCGAAAGAGGCCGAAGAATTGTCGCTCCATCGGCTCCCGCCAAGATTCGTTCCGCGGCCCGAAGAAACCGCTGACCACCACCGAACCGATTCGCGTATCGAGACCGCCGCCCACTAACGCCAGTAGCCCGCCTTCGCCGTAACCGAACATCCCGATCGGCAGCGGCGATTCGGTGGACGACATCCAATCGACCAACGCCAACGTCATCTGCACCTCGTAGCCGGCGAGTGTGCGACCGAGTTCAAAAGCGGGACGGTGGAGGTATTCGCGGTCGGTCAGATTCGCACGCCCGTTTCGCGGTTCACGATGGCGGCTGACGAGATCGGGGATCACCACCCGGCAACCTGCCGCGGCCAGGCGGGTTGCGAGTTGCCAACCGTCCGGTGCGTCCTCGGTCAAGCCGGCCAATTCTTCCGGCGTTTGGTCCGCGTCGCCCAGCACGATCACGTTCGCGACCGGGGGCCGGCCACGCGGCATCAGCAGCAGGCCTTCGCCCCACAAAGACGGTAACCCCTGCCGCTGTGGGGCAGGGTCGCCCAGCACCGGCCAGCGGATCGCCAGGATGTCCAAGTTGCCATCCTGGTCGTCACCCGAAGCGGCTTGGGCAACCTGCTCGGTGGCCACGGTGGTTACCGTTTCCGGATGTGACATCGGCAAGCGAGCATCGACCACTCCCAGTGTGGCCGCTAGCCGTTGCCGATGAGCCTCCAGTGACAACGCCAGTGATTTCTCGGAGGTGCAGTCGAGATCCCACGCCGCTTCGCGATCCGTCTCGGCGGTTTCCCACTGCCCCAACAGGAAACGATCGATGCCGTCGATCATCTGCGATGCGATGTCTCCGGTAAGCTCAAGCGGTGCGGTCCCGACTGGCTGTGGATGCGTTGTCGCCGTCGGCGGTGTCTGAGCTGCCAACGGCTGGGTGACGAAGCAAGCGAGTTGGCAACAGGCCAGCCAACGAACCCCCCAAGCCCGCAGGTAGTTGATGAATACCGCCGTTGTTTGGACCATCATCTAAATCATGCCTCAGGATGGGGGGGCTGCGGCCTATGGTGAAGTGGGGTCGAAAAGAGGCCTGCCTGCGGATTCACCATCGACCGACAGGCGGGCGAGGTCGCCAGTATCGGTCCGCGGACACCCGGAAGCAAGCATCGCAGGCCAACGGACGGCGGACGGCCGCGCGATCACCTTCGTGTCTCGTCGCGAAAGCTTCGGTTTGCTCGACGCGAGTTGTGGCCGAGATCATCCCAGCAACGAAAGCAAATCGTTGGTTTGGGCAAAAAAGTCGGTTTCGTCGCTTCGCGTTCCGAGGTGGCCATTTCTGGTCGACACCCTGAGCGGAACGGCTCGGTTGCGGCCACGCGATCGTGTCAGGGCAGTGTACCTATGAAACCGATCCGAACGGTTTCACGCTGCCCGTCAACCGTGGCAAATAACGGCTTTTTGGGGCGTGAACCGGCCTCTCAAGAATTGTTCCCCGAAATTGTCTGACGTTTGTGGGTTCGAGCCGATTTGGGGAGCGTTCCGAAAACTAGGACGTTTTCCGGTTGCGTCAAAGAGTCCGGTTCCACGGAATAAAATCTTTGACAGGATCGGATCGGATCGCTACGCTAAACGGATATACCTGCCGGAAGCCCGTAAAAACGGGATTCCTTAACCCACCTGCCAGTCCAACAGCATCGGACAATCTTTTTGCTAACGCCCCGTCTGGAGTTTTCCATGGCGACGAGATTGACTCGCGTCGGCTTGAGTGTCGGCGGAATGAATCGGTCGTCGGATTGGCCGGCGAGGCTTAGTTTGATCGCAGCAATTGACGGAGCGGAGTTGCCGTAGGAGTTGCCTTCGGGCAGCGATTTTGATCGTAATTTCTTGGGCCGGCGTACCTCGCAGGACCCATCACCTAAATCGGGAGTGTTCGGATCATGGCTCGTTGTCACGGAAATCGGTTGGGGCGTCGAGGATTCTTGGCTGCCGGGGCTTTCGGCGGCTTGGGTATGTCGCTCCCGCAATTGTTGATGATGCGCGATGCGCAAGCTCAGCAGAAGGAATACGACTTCATCGAAGCGAAAGCGAAGAGCGTGATTCACGTTTTTCTGCCCGGCGGGATGGCCCATCAGGAGTCGTTCGATCCCAAGCCATACAGTCCACTGGAATATCGTGGTGAGTTGGGAACGGTACGTACCAACACGGGCGAGGTGTTCAGTGAAACCGTTCCGAATTTGGCCAAGTGTGCCGACAAGTTCGCGGTGATTCGTTCGATGACGCATGGCGAGGCGGCTCACGAGCGGGGCACGCACAACATGTTCACCGGCTACAAGCCGAGTCCCGCTTTGGTGTTTCCGAGTTTCGGCAGCGTCGTTAGCCACGAGTACGGTTCGCGGAACAATCTGCCGCCCTACGTTTGTGTTCCCAACATGCCCAACGAATACGCCGGAACTGGTTATTTGTCGAGCAGCTACGGGCCGTTCGCGTTGGGGGATGATCCCACGAATGCGAATTTCAAGGTTCGCGACTTGGATCTGGCCAGTGGCGTCTCTCCGGAGCGATTCTTGCGGCGCAAGGCGGCGCTCGAATCGGTCAATCGTCGGTTTGCATCGATGACGAGCGCCGACAGTGTCGGGGCGATGGATTCGTTTTACGAGCGGGCCTACGGCTTGCTGGACAGTCCCGAGGCTCGCGACGCGTTCGATCTCAAGAAAGAGGACGATGCCCTGCGTGATCGCTACGGTCGCAACACCGCTGGTCAGCGGTTGCTGATGGCTCGTCGCTTGGTTGAGTCGGGAGTGCGTTTGGTGACGGTTACCTACGGCGGCTGGGATATGCACGACAACATCACGCGGTCGATGCGTTCGCAGATGCCGGCGTTGGATGTGGCCTTGGCGACCTTGATCGACGACTTGTCGCAGCGGGGGTTGCTCGATGAGACATTGGTCATGGTCAGCAGCGAGTTCGGCCGGACTCCGAAGATCAATCCGACCGCAGGGCGTGATCACTGGCCCAAGGTTTTCAGTGTCATGCTGGCGGGCGGTGGAGTGAAAGGCGGTTTGGTTTACGGGGCGAGCGACGCGACCGCCACCGAGCCGGAAGACAGCCCGGTCAGTCCTGAGGATTTGGCGACCACGATGTATCATTTGCTGGGCATCGTTGCCGACAAGGAGTTGATGGCTCCGGGAGATCGCCCGATCGAAATCGTCGACGGTGGTCAGTTGATCAAGCCGCTGCTCGTTTGATCGTCCGGTTGAAATCGTCCCGGTTCGCTGTTCGCGAGCCCGGACATTTTTGATGGTTTGTTCGTCGCCCCGCATGAGAGACTTTCGACATGAGCCCTGCCCGCAAATCCCTTCGGACGATTCGGTCGGTCGGCGGTACTCGCCTCCGGCTGGCATTGGTAGCCTTCTCGGTCGCGTTCGGGGCGTTCGTCGGACAGGTTCACGCGGCGCAGCCGGTGCTGACTCGTTCGGAACCGCTCGGTGTGGTACGTGGGGAGACGACTCAGGTCGTGCTTCACGGCAGTCGTCTGAACGACGCCCGCGAAGTCCTGTTTGACAAGCCAGGCTTGAGGGTCACCGAAGTCAAGCCGATCGATGCTGCGAAGGTTGAGGTGACGCTGGAGGCCGATGCCGACTTGGTCCCCGGGCTGTATCCCATCCAGGTCGTCACCGAGTCGGGGATCAGTAACCTGCGGCTGATCGGAGTCGGTGCGATGCCGGTGGTTCAGGAGGTCGAACCCAACAGTGATTTCGATACCGCTCAGAAAATCGAGCTGAATACCACCATCGAGGGTGTGATCAAGTTTGAAGACGTCGACTACTTCGATGTCGAGTTGGCGGAAGGGCAAACGATTCACATCGAAGTCGAAGGGTTGAGGCTCAGTTTCGATTACTCGAACCGAATTTTCGATCCCTACGTCGCGGTTCTCGATTCCAAGCAGTTCGAGCTTTCTGAAAGTGACGATACCGCTCTGATCCAGCAGGACCCGCTCTGTAGCTTCACCGCGCCTGCGGCGGGGACCTACAAGGTGATGATTCGCGACAGCAGTTTTGGCGGCAGTGATTTGGCGCACTACCGGATGCATGTCGGCACCTTTCCGCGGCCGATTGCGGTCGTGCCGGCCGGAGGTGTTCCCGGTGATCTGATCACCGCGACCCTGGTGCATCCCACGGGCGACCCGGAGTCGCCCTTGGTGACGACCAGTCAGCTCCAATTGCCCAGCGAGCGTAGCGATGCGTTTCCGCTTGTCATTCAGGACGACAATGGGATCGCGCCATCGCCCAATCTGATTCGTGTCAACGACTTGCCGGTGACGGTCGATACGGAGCCGAATGATGATATCAAACAGGGGAATGTGGCGGTCGCTCCCGGTGCTTTTTGTGGCGTGATCTCCAGTCCCGGCGATGTCGATTGTTATTCGTTCGAGTGCGAACAGGGGAAGAAATACCTGGTCCAGGTCTATGCTCGTCAGATTCTCCGGTCCCCGCTCGATTCGGTTATCAACGTCTATGACCCGAAGTTTCGCTCGGTTGCCGCCAATGACGATCAGGGGCGAAACCCCGATTCGTTCCTCGAGTTCACCGCGGCGGAGGCCGGGGTGTACACCGTGCGGATTACGGATCGTTTGAGCCGTGGTGGTCCTGCCTTTGCTTATCGGTTGGAGGTCGATACGCCACGCCCGAAGCTGACGCTTGACCGACGCGAGCTCTATCGCGACGAACCGCATGGCTTGAGTGTCCCCAAGGGGGGGGCGATGGCGATGATGGTCACCGCCAAGCGAGAGAATTTTGGTGGCGAGTTGATCTTGGATCTTCCGGATCTGCCAGCCGGTGTGGAGGCTTTGACCTACCCGATGCCGGCCGGTCGGGCCGAGATTCCTGTCTTGTTGGTGGCGTCGGAAGACGCGGTGGGGGCTTCGTCCCTAGTTCCGATGCAGGCCCGAACGGTCGACGAAAGCTTGGACTTGACAGGTCCGTTGCAACTCCGGCACCGCCTGGTGCTCGGACAGAATCGGGTCGACATGTGGGGTTATGACTCTTCGAACCTGTTGGTTTCGGTAGTCGAAGCGGCGCCATTCAAGATACAGTTGGACCAGCCCCGTGTGCCGATCGTTCGCAACGGGTCGATGGAGTTGAACGTATCCATCGAGCGGAACGAAGGGTTTGAAGGGGCGGTGTCGCTGGCGACCCTTTACGCCCCTCCCGGGTTGGCGGTCAACAACGGGCGGCAGATCCCGAAGGATCAAACGTCAATCACCATTCCGATGACCGCGAACGGCAACGCCGCCATTGGCAACTGGCCGATGATCTTGGTCGCGACCTACGATTCGGGCAACGGACAGTCGCGGATCGCAACGAATCCGATTGACTTGGACATCCAGGACGCCGTTTTCAAGTTCGAGTTTCCGAAGGTCGCGGGCGAGTTGGATACGCCGGTGGCGTTGCAGTTGGCGGTGGAGGTGATGCGAGAGTTCGTTGGTGAGGGGGAAGTCGAACTGGTCGGGTTTCCGCCCGGGGTGTCTTCGCCCGAACCGAAGCAATCCGTGACGCCTGAGTCGGAGACGGTCACATTTCCGTTGGTCATCGCCAAAGATGCCAAAGTGGGAACCCACAAAACGCTCAACGTGGTCGCGCGGGTCACATCCCCGGACGGGGTGATCACGCAGACGCAGGGGACGGGTGAGATTCGGGTCGATCAGCCGTTGCCACCTAAAACGGATGCGCCCGAAGCACCGAAGGTCGAAGAAGCCAAGGCCCCTCCCAAGCCGCTTAGCCGGCTGGAACAATTGCGTCAGATGAAGGCCGGTTCTTGATATTTCGAGTACGAAGTGGCAAGGGGTGGGGTGGCTTGGGGCCCTGCTGTTTCCCATCATTCGCCTCGCCAAACTCGCCCGTTAACTCCCTCCTGTTTCGAGCCAACCAATGAAGATCAGTTCACAGTTCGATCCGCGCGGTGGCGTTTCGGGTCTGCTCCCGGGCGTGATGAAGCGATTGGGTTGGATGGCCTCTTCGGTGATCTGCTTTGCCGGATTTGCTGCCGCGGCCAATCCCGAAGCGACCTCGGTCGGGCCTGATTCGGCCAAGGTGCCCCAGTTCGTCGTTTATCCGCCGGAGGTTTCGCTGGATTCCGCCCGCGATTACCAGTCCTTTGTGGCGGTTTTGACTCGCGATGATGGGGTCACACTGGATGTGACCGATCGGGTCGAATGGTCGCTGGAGGGTGAGTCCGTCGCCGCGATCGACGGCGTTTTGCTCCGTCCGTTGACGGACGGAACGAGTCAATTGGTCGCGTCTTACCTCGGAGTGACCCAAAAGGTTCCCGTGGTCGTCCGCAACTCGGCGACCAGGCCGGCGATCAGCTTCACGAACGATGTGGTGCCTGTCCTGACCCGCACCGGTTGCAACACGGGGGCCTGTCATGGTGCCGCTCGCGGCAAAGACGGTTTCATGATCAGCCTGTTTGGGTATGATCCGGTCGGCGATTACACCCGCATCACTCGCGAGATCGGTGTCCGGCGGATCAACTTGGCCATTCCCGAAGAGAGTTTGCTGCTGAAAAAGTCGGTCGGTGCGGTGCAGCATACCGGAGGCAAGCGCTTCGATGTCGACTCGGACTATTACGCGATGGTCCTGGAGTGGCTTCATGACGGGGCGCCGAATGACCCCGCGGATGCGTTGCCGCCGATCGTCGAGTCGGTGTCGGTTTATCCGGGCCAAGCCGTTCTGGAGGGCGAAGGGGCGACCCAACGATTCGTGGTTGTCGGTCGGTACGCCGACGGGACGACCCGCGACCTGTCGCGTCTGGCCGGATTTTCGAGCAACAACGGAACGAGCGCCGAGATCGATGACACCGGCATGGTGACTGCGGGAGCCCGCGGAGAAGCTTACGTGATGGCGAGGTTCGACACGCACACCGTAGGCAGTCAGGTGCTGGTTCTGCCCGCGGATCTTGATTACACCCCGCCGGCGATCACGGGGAACTACATCGACGAGTTGGTCGGTAAGAAACTGCGTCAGTTACGGATCACGCCAAGTGGGTTGTGTACTGATGAGGAATTCCTGCGTCGGGCCACGATCGACATTGTCGGCTTGTTGCCGACCGAGGAAGAGTATCAGCAGTTCGTTAACGATCCGGCCCCGGACAAGCGTGAGGCGCTTGTCAATCAGCTGTTGGAACGTAAAGAATTCAGCGAAATCTGGGCGATGAAGTTCGCGCAGTTGTTGGCGATCAAGAGCAGTAATCAGGTCAGCTACAAGTCGGCATTTCTCTATGCGAACTGGTTGACGGATCAATTCGTTCGCAACGTGCCGATCGATCAGATGGTCCGTGACCTGCTTGCCAGCAGTGGTGGTACCTTCACCACGCCACAGACGAACTTTTATGAAGTCGAACGTGATCGGTTGAAAACCGCCGAGAACGTCGCCCAGGTTTTCATGGGTATTCGCACCCAGTGTGCGCAGTGTCACAATCACCCGTTCGATCGCTGGACGATGAACGATTACTACGGCTTCGCCGCGTTTTTTGCCCAGATCGGGAGAAAGCAAGCGGAGGATTATCGCGAGTACATCATCTCGAATAGCGGCGGGGGAGAGACGCGTCACCCGGTGACCGGTCAGAACATGAAGCCAAAATTTCTGGGGGGTGAGGAGCCGGACGTGGCCGGTAAGGACCGCCGTGCCGTGTTGGCCGATTGGCTGACCGCTCCCGAAAACCCTTACTTCGCCACTTCGATGGCGAATCGCGTCTGGGCTCACTTCACGGGTGTCGGCCTGGTTGACGATGTCGATGACATTCGCGCCAGCAATCCGGCGAGCAATCGCGAGCTATTCGAAACGCTCGGCGAGAAACTGGTCGAGTACAATTTCGATTTCCGCCAATTGGTCCGCGATATCTGCGCTAGTGAAGCGTATCAGCGGAGTAGCGTGGCGACCTCCGATAACGAAGACGACGTGCGTAATTACTCGCACGCTCGGGTGCGGCGAATCCCGGCGGAGAGTTTGTTGGATTGCATTTCGCAGGTCACCGATTCGCCCGACAAGTTTCGTGGGTTGCCGTTGGGTGCCCGTGCGGTCCAGATCGCGGACGGTTCGACCAGCAATTACTTTTTGACGACGTTCGGCAGGTCGCCTCGCAACACGGTGTGCGATTGTGAGGCTTCGACCGATCCGACGCTGTCGCAGGCCCTGCACCTGCTCAACGGGGCGGGCGTTCATAACAAGATCGTGCAGGGTAAGTCCATCGAGCGGATGCTGAAGGACGAAGAGATGACTGCCGAGCAGGTCCTCGACGTGTTGTTCATTCGAGCCCTGTCACGCAAGCCGACGGATGCGGAGCGGAAGGAGTTGCAGCAAGCGATCGCCGAATCGGCGAACGAGCAGCAAGGCTTGGAAGACGTATTTTGGGCGGTGCTCAATAGCCGTGAATTCGTATTCAATCATTGATACCGAGTAACATGAACTTTCGATTTCCCTGTGCGTTCGCGCTGATCGCATCGATTAATGTCGGTCTGGTTTGTGGTCAAGAGGCGGCTCCCGCGGATGCCGACACCAAGATCACCTACGAAGATCACATCAAGCCGATTTTCCGTCAGCATTGCCTGAGCTGCCATCACCAAGGTGAGACGAAGGGCGGCTTGGCGCTCGACACCCTGCAGGCGGTAATGACCGGCGGAAGCAGTGGCGAGATCGTCTATGACGGAGATTATGAAGGCAGTCGGCTGTGGCAATTGATCGCCCACGAGGACACGCCGGTCATGCCGCCCGGCCAGGACAAGCTACCTGATGATCAGATCAAGTTAGTGGCCGCCTGGATTGACGGCGGCATGCTTGAGAACTCGGGTAGCAAGGTTCGGAAAAAGAAGATCAACAACTTGGCCTTCTCAGGTTCGGCCGGCGGGCGTCCGGAAGGACCGCCCCCGATGCCGGAAACCCTGCCGCAAGCCGTTCCGGTGTTGACCTCGCGTGCCGCAGCGATTCCTGCGGTCGCGGCTAGCCCCTGGGCGCCGTTGGTTGCGGTTTCCGGACAACGACAGGTTGCACTCTATCATGCCGATACCGCGGAATTGCTTGGGATCCTGCCTTTTCCCGAAGGCGTTCCGCTGTCGCTTAGGTTTAGTCGCGATGGTGGCTATTTGGTTGTCGCCGGTGGCGAGCACTCGGCTCATGGGATCGCCGCGATCTACGACATCAAGACCGGTGAGCGGGTGATCGAAGTAGGTGACGAATTGGATGTCGCTTTTGATGCCGACGTGAATGACGATTTGAGTTTGGTCGCTTTGGGCGGACCGCAGCGAATGCTGCGAATTTACAACACCGAAGATGGCGAGCGTGTTTTTGACATCAAGAAGCACACCGACTGGATTTTTGCGGTCGCATTCAGCCCTGACGGCGTGTTGATCGCATCTGGCGATCGGTCTGCCGGTTTGGTCGTCTGGGAAGCCGCCACGGGGCAACAGTACCTCGATCTGACCGACCACAAGGGGGCGATCAACGACATCGCGTGGCGGGACGATTCTAACGTTTTTGCTTCGGCGAGTGACGACGGGACCGTCAAGTTGTGGGACGTGGTCAGCGGTCGTGCGATCAAGTCCATCGCCGCTCACGCCGGAGGGGTCACGGGAGTTGCCTTTGATCACGAAGGTCGGTTGGTTACGGCAGGCAAAGACCGCCGGGTCAAGTTGTGGAATCCCGCCGGCGATTTGATTCGCGAGTTTCCGGTGATGGAGGAGGCGGTATTGACGGTAGCGATTTCGCACGACGGGACGCGGGTGGTCGCCGGTGATTGGAACGGGGCCGTATTGGTATCGCAGTCCGAGAATCCGGACGCGGTGGAGTCCCTTGCCGCGAATCCGCCACCTGCTACCGACCGGTTGGAGAAGCAACTGGAGAAGCTCGCTTCGATTCAGCCCGAGTTTGAAGTTGCTCAGAAGCAAGCTGAAGAATTGGCGAGCCGATTGACTGCGATGGTCCAGCAGCACACGACGCTGGTGGCTCAGCGTGACGAGAAGCTTGCGGCAGCCAAAGCGGCGGAAGTCGCGAAGGCCGAAGCGATCCAGCGAGCGGAGGAATTGAACGCCGGTGTTGTCGAGCAGTCGCAGGCTAGTCGAGACCTTTTTGATCGCGTTGTGGCAGCCCGTTTGGGTGATTTGGCCTCGACGGATGGTCAAACGTTGACGGCTGATCGCGAAGCCGAACTGGCTGAGTTGCTCACCCGTATCGCCCAAATGCGACGCGAACGGTTGGCTCTAGGGGTTACGGCCGAGGCGCAGCAGGTCGAGTTGGTGCGTTTGCAGACGGAAGCTGAGGCGCTGGCCGAGCCGATCCGAGTGGCTGAGGCAGCCGTCGCCGAAGCGCAAGCGGCAGTCGAGCAGTTTGCAGGGCAGCATGCCGCCGTGGTTGCTAAGAAAGAGAGTGTCGAACGGTTGGTGGCGCAGCTGCGACAAGCGGTCGAAGACGCGGAAGGCGGCTGATTTCGCTGCGGTTCACGTTCGGCATGTCTCGCCTTGAGCCGGGTGCCCGGCCTCGGGATAGCAGACTTCCCGTCGCGCTGCCGGCGACGTTCGGAGGTTGCGGCGGCCATGCCCAAGCGGTGAATCCCCCCTTTCGCGGATGCTCGCTGTTAGGGCGCGGAAGCTGAGCAGTATTCTTGGGAGTTGGGTGACGCTCGCACAGCACTCTGCTCAGCGTGACCCGGCGACTTAAAAGGTCGGATTCCGTCTGCCGCTATCCACGCGAACGGCAGCCGGTCTTAGAAAGGCCGCTTCGGGAAAAGCACGAGGTCTCGATTCAGTTACGGAAGTCGGCTGCGGTTGGCGTGGTTCAGCCGAACCAGCCCTTCTTGTCGAAGCTTTCGATCGCCTTGTCTTCACCCTTTTGGATGTCGAACAGCTTCGTCAGCTTGGTGATCTTGAAAACCTCCATCACGTTTTCCGAGAGGTCGCAGAACTTCAAGGCCACCCCTTGCGCTTTGCAAGCTTTGTTGACCTGAACCAACTTCGTGATCATTGCCGACGACATGAACGTGACCCCCTTGAAGTTCAGGATCATCTTCTTGTGGGTCGCTTGGGGGACCGCGTCTTGCAGTTCGCGTCCGACCTGTTCGATCCGCTGACTGTCGAGGATTTTGCCATCTAGGAAGTAGATGACGGTAACCTCGCCTTTGGTTTCAACGTTGATTGCGGCCATGCGGCATGTTCTCAGTTAAGCTCAGGAAGCGAAAAGGCTCGCCCGTTCGCGGATTCGTAACACGGATTCGGGCTGCTGGCGATTCGAAGCGGGGCCGGACTTGGGCTCGTAGCCGCAAATCGGGCTTTGTTCAAGATACCGGTACGAGCGGCCATTTCCAATGGGTGGCCGCATCGCGACCGGGGCGATTATGATGGCCAAACGGTCGTCAACGGCTGTTCTCGATTCCTTGTCTGTCCCCTTCAACGACCCCCTTTCAAAACCCTCCTCTCAACGACCCCAAGGGGCCTTGCATGTTGACTCGCTCAGAAATCTTCGACGCCATGGTTTTATTTCTGGCGATCTGGTTTGGTGGCGAAGCTGCCGCGCAGTGGCCGATGTGGCGGGCGGATGAACGCCGCAGTGGCGATTGGGGAGGTTCGCTCGCCCAGACACCGCATCTTCAATGGACCCGAGACTATCCGCCGCTCGAACCGGCTTACCGCCATCCGCGTCTGCAATTCGACATGGGTTACGAGCCGATCTTGATGGATGGGGTATTGTTCATCGGCTCCTCGCGAAATGATCGCGTGACCGCCATGGATGCGGCGACGGGGGCGGAATTGTGGCGGTTCTATACACAGGGGCCGGTCCGGTTCGCGCCGGTGGGGCACCAAGGGAAAGTCTTGTTCGGGTCAGATGATGGCCACTTTTATTGTCTGGATGCGAAGACCGGTGGCCTGATGTGGCGGTTTCAGGCCGTCCCGTCTGACCGGAAATTGCTCGGCAATCGGCGGTTGATTTCTGTCTGGCCGATCCGTGGCGGGCCGGTGGTGGCGGACGAAACGGTCTATTTTGCTGCTGGGGTTTGGTCATTCGAAGGGGTGTTCGTCTACGCCGTCGACGTGCAGAC
Source organism: Planctomycetaceae bacterium (assembly GCA_007694185.1). GTDB lineage: Bacteria > Planctomycetota > Planctomycetia > Pirellulales > Pirellulaceae > UBA6163. The sequence continues at coordinate 8,540 of RECD01000135.1, read as the reverse complement.
GGGACAACTCCGCTGGTTGAATGACCGCACCGGGTTTCTCTACGGCCAGCATCCTCATGACGCCAAAGCGTTCGGCGGTTTGACCCCACAAGGCTACTTGGTCGTTAGGGATCAGGATTTGATCGTGCCCTGTGGTACCGCGTTACCAGCGGTTTTCGATCGTGCGACGGGGGATTTGAAGTCTTTCGAATTGCCCAAAGCGGGACGATCCCCAGGGGGGTGGTTCACTGCTGCTGCCAAGGCGCAACGCCGCGGGCAAGCCGTGTCTACGGCCGAGGCCGAGGCGGCAGACGAGAGCCTTGCGGATCGGCTGTTGTTGGACGTGGGGGTCAATCGCGACCGGCACGAAGGGGGATGGCATGAAGGTCGCGGCACGACGGGCAAGGTTCGCTCGGTAGTGCGGTTGAACGGTAAGGAGTTCGACTTCGACGCCGGATATCCGGGGTTGGATGGTACGGTGCACACGATTCTGGCGGGGGACGGCAGGCTGTTTGTCGTGACGCGGGAGGGTCAGCTCGCCGCCTTTGGGCCGGAACCGGTCGAGCCGGTCCGTCATCCCCACGTGCCGGTTTCGCTGGGCGAGGCATTCGGCTCGAACAGCGTTCCCCGTGATCGGGTGAATGGCAAATCGCTCGGTCAAGAAGTCGATTCGATTTTGGAATCGACCGGCGCGTTGGCCGGTCATGCGGTCTTGTTGGGAGCCGGGGATCTCCGGTTGGTTGAGGAGTTGATTCGGCGAACCCCGTTGAACGTCTTGGTTGTTGATTCCGACGAACAGGCCTGTGATCGGTTGAGGCGGCAACTCGATGACGCGGACCTGCTCGGTCAGCGGGCGGCGGTGCTATGTGTCGATCCCGCTCATTCCGGCCTGCCTCCTTATCTCGCCAGTCTGCTATTTGTGCAGGATCCGTCGGAGTTCGCCGCGGGGGACGAGTCACAGTTGATCGCGGAAGCTTATCGCCTCCTGCGGCCGTTCGGAGGGACCGCCTGCATCGCTTGGCCTACCGAGCGCCGGGAAGCCTGGGCGACCAAGATTGCCAATTCGCCTGACGATTCGCGGTGGGAGGGGGCGAGCCTGACGTCGAACGGGCGGTGGACGTTGTTGGGTAGGCCCGGTCCGCTCGCGGGGGCGACCGATTACACCGACGGCTGGTCGAGTCCCGATCAACTGGTCAAGGCACCGTTGGGAGTGCTTTGGTTCGACGATTCGGTGGCCCATTTTAAGCGGGCCCCGCAACCGTTGATCGTCGATGGGGTGATGGTCTCTTACGACAAGGATTGGATGGGTTACCCGGAGGGGAAACGACCTCCCTATCCGCTGGTTGCGCCAACTTATTCGGACGTCTACACCGGTCGGGTCTTGGGGGTTGCGGAGGTCGACCGGCTAGCGGACAGCTTGCCGACGCGTGACTTGGCGGAGCGTCAACCCGACCAATACCGACCTCCCACGCAAACCAACGCCTGGAAGCCCGAGGCGCCGGTGCTTGGCGAGCGGATCAATCCCCTGACCGGCCAGACCGAACCGCGGGCGATTCCCAAGAGTTACGGCTGCGACGGCGGGATCGATTACCAGTTTCTCTTCACAATGCGTTCGGGCACGGCGGCGTTTTATGACAAGCGAATTGACAGTGGCACGATCCACATCAGCGGTCCGCGATCGGGCTGCACCAACAGCATCATCCCGGCCAACGGGTTACTGAACGTGCCCTACTTCTATCAAGGCTGTACGTGCAGTTATCCGTTGCCGGTTGGGTTGGCGATGTACGGCATGCCGCCGGAGCATGAACAGTGGGCGGTGTGGGGCGAGGGCGATCCGCAGTCGATTCGAAGGTTGGGGGTCAACTTGGGTGCCCCGGGGGCTCGCATGACGGATGCGGGCACGTTGTGGCTGGAGCACCCACGAGTCGGCGGACCCGCGCCGCGAATTGACTTGACGCTCGATCCCGAAGAGACCCGGCCTTTTTATCGTCATTCGCTCTGGATGCGGGGTGGTGACGGCTGGCCTTGGGTGACCGCTTCGGGGATCGAGGGGTTGAACGGCTTGGTGGTGTCGGGGTTGAGTGACGAGTCGATGACGGTTCGGCTGTACTTCGCCGAACCGGTCTCGGAGGCCGATTTGCTATCGGACGATGTTGCCGCTCAGCCGCGTCGATTCGATGTCATTTTCAATGGGGAAACGGTCCTGCGGGACTTCGAGCCGGCGCGTGCGGCTGGTGGGGTGCTCCGCGGCGTGGTGCAGGAATTTTCGGACATTCGCTGCGAGGGTAGTTTGCGGGTCGAGTTCTTTGCCAAGCAGGGTCTGCCCCTGCTATGCGGGTTGGAACTGATCGCCAGCGGTTTGCCGAAAGACGAGTGGGGCTCCGAATCGCCCTGAATTCTTGCGGCAAACGTGCGGTGTCGCTGACAGCGTGCCTTCAGGTCAGGTCAGCTCATCGGGGTCGGGCATGTACGATTCGGCGTTCTGATAAGATTCGAGTCGTCGGAGCGAGGTGGCCGCCGCCTGATCGAGCACCGCGATCACTTCGGGGTGCAATTGTAATGCCGAGGCTGTGTTCTGGCTGGTCAACGGGCCTTCGATCGCGGCCCCGATTGCCGCCGCTTTGTTTTCGCCGGTGGCGAGCAGGATGCAACGGCGGGTTTCAAGGATCGTTCCGACGCCCATCGTGACGGCCAACCGCGGGACTTGGTCAGCGTCGTCGAAAAACCGGGCGTTGTCTTCGACCGTCTGGCGGCAAAGGGTCTTCAGTCGGGTGCGGCTCGCTAGCGAAGAGCCGGGTTCGTTGAAGGCGATGTGGCCGTCGGTGCCGATCCCCAAGAGTTGCAAGTCGATGCCACCCGCCGCGACGATGCTTCGCTCGTAGGCCTCGCAAGCGGCCCTAAGGTCGGCCGCTTTGCCGTCTGGGAGATGGACCCTGTTCGGATCGATGTTGATGTGCCGGAACAGATTCGCGAACATGAAGTGGTGATAGCTCTGCGGGTTCTCCGGACCCAGGCCGACGTATTCGTCCAGGTTGAATGACGTCACGGCGGCAAAGTCGAGACGGCCTTCCCGGTGTAGCCTGATCAGTTCGCGATAGCAGGCGAGGGGGGTGCCACCGGTTGCCAGTCCGAGCACGCTGGCGGGTTGGCGAATGACCTGTTCGGCGATGATCCGGGCGGCGGTGACGCAGGCCGCCTCGGCGGTAGGACGAATGATGACTCGCAAGGTGGTTCGGCTCCGGAGGGGTCAGGCGATTTCGTGGAGGGTCAATTCGACGGCCTGTCGAATCCAGGCTTCATCGGCCAAGCGGATTTTGAGGGAGTCTCGTAAGTCGGGGCGGACGAAAACCCGCACCCGCTTCACGTGTCCGTCAAATTGTTGGTGGGCCAGCGCATCAGCCACCGGGGAGACCTCGGCCAGCGGGCGGACATCGCCGTCGCTGCCTACCACATCGACGTTGATATCGACTTCGAGCTTAACGGGAGGGGCGTCGATCAGCACGTCGCTGGGGGCGACCGCCAACCCGGCTTTGTCCGTCAACAGCCTCGCCAAGCGTTCGCCGCAGGCGGCCAGCCACCAGTAGGGGCGGTGCGCCAACAGGCCATGCAGGTCGCCGGACCGTGACACGTTGTACTCACAGACGCGTTTGTAAAGCGAACGAACCGGGCCGAACAGGCCTTCGACCAAGCAGCAAATGCCCTCCGAGCCGGATCGTTCCGCGGCTTGACGCCAAGCCCCGATCCAGGCGGCCTCGTCCAACCTCAACATCGCATCGAAATCGACCCGGTCACGCAGCAGGAACACCGATCGTTGCAACATCGCCGTGGCGGCCCGCACGGTGTGGTGCCAATAGACTTCGCTGAACATCACGTAGCGTGCGAAGACCATCATTTCGGCGGCGGTGCGGCCTTTTTCCGAAATGGCCAGGCGGTTGCGGTGAGGGGCAATCGTCATCGCGGCGACCAGCCGCGAGGCGTCAAAATGGCGGCCGTAGGGTACGCCGGCATGGAGGCTGTCGCGGATCAGGTAATCGAGCTTGTCGACGTCGATCGGGCCGCTGAGACAACTGGCCAACCATTCGATTTCGGCGTCGGACAGCCCGCTGTCGCCAACCCGGGTGCCGATCAGGAGCGACATCACGTCGTCGGGTCCGCAGGCCCAGTCCACGCGGATCAACTGATTCAGTTCTCCCTGTCCGATCAACGCCGCCACCCGATGTTCGTGCGGGGCGAGTCCCTGCAACCGCATGTCCTCGATCGCATGACAAAATGGCCAGTGACCGATGTCGTGCAACAGGGCCGCGAGCACGAACGCCTCGGCCGCGGGAAGTCCCAGTCGGGCGACCGGCGGATCGCCGCCGGTCAAGGTCTGCAAGACGAGCAGCGAATTGCGATAAACCCCGAGCGAATGCTCCAACCGGCTGTGAGTCGCCCCCGGATAAACCAAATGAACCAGCCCCAATTGGCTGATGCGGGACAATCGCCGCAGCGTCGCCGTGTCGAGCAACCTGGTGATCCGAGGCGACAGCGGAACGTCCATTTCGGGAGGGATCCGGACCCGCCGGCCGGCCATCCCCAGCCCTCTCAATTCCTCGATCATCTTTCGTTCGGGACCAAAACGGGAGCCGTGCTGCCAAGCACCGGCGAACGCCGGATTTCACGTGCCGCAGTCTAACCGATAAGCGGCGAATCGTCCGAGGGTAGCGGCTTCCGCGGTCTGACTGTCTGGTTGCCCTACGGCCGATCAGCTAGACTTAAGGTCTTTCGATCGACCCTTCGCTATCCTCCTGCCTTCCAACAGCAAAGATCATGGCTGACGCTGCTCCCGCGACCGAATCGTCCTCGTCCACCTCGGGCCAAATCGATCACGTGTTGATCGAGGAACGGCTGTTTCCTCCGTCCGAGGAGTTCACGCGGCAGGCGGTCATCTCCTCCATGCGGCAGTACGAGGACATGTACGCGGAAGCCAAAGACGACCCCGACACGTTTTGGCGCCGTGAGGCTCTCGAGAACCTCCACTGGTTCGAACCTTTTCAAGCGGTTTGTCAGTGGGATTCGCCGGACGTTCAGTGGTTCGTGGGAGGCCGCACGAACGCCAGCTACAACTGTCTGGACGTCCATGTCGCTGCCGGCCATGGCGACCGAGTCGCAATCCTGTGGGAAGGCGAACCGGGGGACACCCGGACGTTGACCTACCGGGAATTGTTGGCGGAGGTCTGCAAGTGTGCCGCGGCGCTGCGATCGCTGGGGGTGGGGCAGGGGGATGTCGTCAGCCTTTACATGCCGATGACGCCCGAGCTCCCGATCGCGATGTTGGCTTGCGCCCGGATCGGAGCGATCCACAGCGTGATCTTTGCCGGGTTCAGTGCCGATTCGATCGCGGATCGCAACCAGGATGCCGCAGCCAAGGTGATGATCACCGCCGACGGTCTGTATCGTCGCGGCAAGGTTTTGAACCTGAAGCGAACGATCGACGAGGCGCTCGCCAAGTCGCCGACGGTCGAGCACTGCTTGGTGTTGCGTCGGATCGGAGGTGACTTCGAGGTGCCGATGCAGGAGGGGCGCGACGTCTGGTGGCACGACGTCGTCGATAGCCAATCGGACGTGCTGCCCGCCGAGCCGCTCGACAGCGAAACGCCACTGTTCATCCTCTACACCTCCGGCAGCACCGGCAAGCCTAAGGGGATCTTTCACACGACCGCGGGCTACAACCTGTGGGCTAAGAAGACGTTCCAGTGGGTGTTCGACCATCGTGAGAACGATGTCTATTGGTGTACCGCCGATTGTGGCTGGATAACCGGCCACAGTTACCTCGTCTACGGGCCGCTGTCGGCCGGGGCGACTTGCCTGATGTACGAAGGGGCACCCAATCAGCCGGCAGAAGATCGCTTTTGGGAGCTCATCGAAAAATACAAGGTCACGATCCTGTACACCGCACCGACGGCGATTCGGACCTTCATCAAGTGGGGCGACCAACACGTCGATAAGCATGACCTGTCGAGCTTGCGGTTGTTGGGTAGCGTCGGTGAAGGGATCAACCCCGAGGCCTGGATGTGGTATCACCAAAAGATCGGTGGCGGACGCTGTCCGATCGTCGACACCTGGTGGCAGACCGAAACCGGCGGGATCATGATGAGCCCTTTGCCTGGGATCACGTCCACCAAGCCCGGTTCCTGTACCCGGCCGCTACCGGGTGTCGTGCCGGTAATTTTTGACGAGACGAAACGGCCGATCGATGGTGATCAGGGGGGTATGCTGTGCATCGCCCAACCGTGGCCGGGGATGCTCCGAGGCATTTGGGGTGACCCCCAACGGTATCGCCAACAGTACTGGGAGACCGTCCCCGGTAATTACCTGGCGGGTGACAATGCCCGCCGAGATCAGGACGGTTACTATTGGATCATGGGCCGGATCGACGACGTGATCAACGTTTCGGGGCACCGCCTCAGCACGATCGAAGTCGAGAGCGCCTTGGTGTCCCACGAGGCTGTCTGCGAAGCGGCGGTGGTCGGCCGCCCCGACCCGATCAAGGGGCAGGCGATCGCGGCCTTCGTGACGATCCGCGATCAGGAACCGACGGAGGAACTTCGCACGGAGCTTCGGCAGCACGTCCGTAAACTGATTGGCGCACTGGCCCAGCCCGATGACCTCCGCTTCACTGGTTCCTTACCGAAGACACGCAGTGGCAAAATCATGCGTCGCCTGCTGCGTGATATCGCCGAGGGTAAAGAATCGGCCGGTGACACCTCGACACTCGAAGATTACTCGATCCTTGCCAAGCTGCGGGAAGAGGAGAGCTGAACCAGGTTTCAGCGAGCCGAAATGCCCGGTATCGACCAACGGCCGCGATCCAGGCCCGGTGAAACGTCATGCTTTCGCATTTCGCATGGTTCAAAGGTTCAATCGTGAATGAGCGTGAGCATTTATCCGTGGTCAGCCGAAGCGGTCGCTGGCCGATCGTGTTCTTGCTTGCCGGGCTAATCGTCGGTTGCCAGCGGACGGAGGAGTCGACGCGACCGTCGGAACCCACAACCGCTAACCGAGTGCTTTCCCCCGCGGTCGAGTCGGCCATCGAAACGTTCTGTGGCGATTGCCACCGGATGCCGCTTCCGTCGAGTTTTCCGAAATCGGCCTGGCGCGACGAGGTCCAAAGGGGATTCGACTTCTACTACGCTTCCCGACGAACCGATCTGGAAGTCCCGGTCCAGGCGGATGTCCATCACTATTTCGTCTCGCGGGCACCCCAGGAGTTGCAACTGCCTGCCGCCGCGCCGCTCGATGCCGAGTGGGTCAGCCGCTACCGACAGGTCGAAATCAGCTTGCCGGATGCGCCCAATCCGGCCGTCTCGTTTATCGGGATTGGGGACTTGGGAGAATCCATGGGCCGCGGCTTAGTCCTCTCCGACATGCGATTAGGTGGCGTCTACTTCGTTCCCATCGATTCGGGTGGTCAGACGGGTAGCCCTCGGCGACTCGCCAAGCTCGATCATCCCGCCGCCATCCGAATCGCCGATTGGGATCGAGATGGCCTGCCGGACCTGGTGGTCGCCGACCTCGGTTCCTTCCTGCCGGAGGATCACGATCGGGGGAGGGTCGTTTGGTTGCAGCAACGGGAGGACGCGCCGGGTGAGTTCCACCCACACACGCTCCAAGCGGGCCTCGGCCGAGTTGCCTCCGTCGAAATCGCCGATTTGGACGGGGACGGTTGGGAAGACCTGTTGGTCGCCGAGTTCGGTTGGCAGACCACCGGGTCGATCTTCTGGCTGCAACGAGCCCCGTCGGGGGATCCGTTGGAAGGGCTTGTCAAACGGCCGCTCGATCCTCGGGAGGGCTCCATCCATCTGCCTGTCGCCGATTTGAACGGGGACGGGGCTCCCGATTTTGTTGCCCTGATCAGCCAACATTACGAGCAAATTCAATTCATGATCAACGACGGTCGTGGGCGGTTTTCTGTTGAAACGATTTATGAAGCCCCTTGCCCGTCGTACGGTTCCAGTGGCATCGATTTGGTCGATTTGAATGGAAACGGTCGACTCGACATCCTCTACACCAACGGCGATTCCTTTGACAGTTTCATCCTGAAGCCCTTTCACGGGGTGAAGTGGTTCGAGAATCGTGGCGACGGGTCGTTCGTCAAGCACGATGTGGGCTCGTTACCGGGCGCCCATCGGGCGTTGGCGGGCGATCTGGATGGCGATGGCAGTCTGGAGATCGTCGCCGGTTCCTTCATTCCCCGTCGACTCTTGGTCGAGCAGCGGCAGGCGGGTGCCGAGGCGTTGGTGGTTTGGAAGCGGGATCAGGACGGCCAATACACTAAGCATGTTCTCAGCAAAGGGGACTGCGTTCATGCGGCGCTGCACCTCGCTGATCTGGATGGTGACGGTAGGGACGATCTGATCGTCGGCCGTTTCGACGAAACCGAATCTCCCGGACCGGCCGTCACGATCTGGTACTCCCGTCCGGCACCCTGACCGATCGGTCCCGTCTGCCCTATCAAAGCGACTAAGCATCGCGCGGGAAATATCTGTCGCCACATCCACGCTCTGGCGAGCGTAGCTACC
>RECD01000079.1 GCA_007694185.1 Planctomycetaceae bacterium | reverse complement strand
CGCCTGATTCGGTCGCCTGATTCGGTCGCCTGATCGGCGACTTGTCCCTTCGGTCGGGGAATCTCTCATTCCATCTCGAAACCGCTTAGCAATGAGCGGTAAAAAAGTGTCCGGAACGTTTTGTGCAAAGCACCCGCAGGGCGAGTTCCTCGCAAAAGGTTCCGGACACTTTTTTACCTCACGACCCTCACTCAACTGGCTGCTATGTCACCGTCCGATCTGGATGTGGTTCAGGAATCGATCTATGACCACCCCAAGTATTACGACTTGGTCTTCGGCGCGGACTGCGCGGCCGAGGCGAATTTCATCCGTGAATGCGGAGGGAAGTTCGCGTCCGGGAAAGTCAAGAAGCTGTTCGAACCGGCGTGCGGGACCGGTCGGTTGTTGGCATCGCTCGCCAAGCAGGGATATCAGGTCGCCGGCATCGACCTGAATCCCAAGGCGATCGAGTTCTGCAACGAACGGCTCGAGCGGAGCGGTTTCGGGGCGACGACCTGGGTCGCCGACATGTCCGACTTCACCGCGCCGACCCGCTACGACGTCGCTTTCAACACGATCAACAGCTTTCGCCATCTGCTGACCGAAAAACAGGCCGCGGGACACCTGCGCGCGATGGGCGAATGCGTCCGGCCGGGGGGGATTTACCTGCTCGGCGTCCACCTGACGCCGACCGACGCGGACCCCAGCGAAACGGAATCGTGGTCGGCCCGCCGCGGCCATTTGGCCGTCAACACCCACATGTGGACGATCGAGCGAGATCGACGCAAGCGGATCGAGCGATTCGGCATCCGGTTCGACATCCATACCCCCAGCCGCACATGGCGAATCGAGGACGTGTTGGTCCTTCGCAGTTACACCTGTGGCCAAATGGATCGACTGATCCGGACGGCGGAAGTCTGGGATTGTGTTGAAACGTTCGACTTCCATTACCGTATCGACGAGCCGACCGAAGTCGACGGGGCCAGCGAGGATGTCGTTTATGTGCTGCGGCGGAAGTGAATCCGTCGTTTGGTTGAGCTCGTTTCCGATACCTTATCGCGGAGGGGTCGCAGCCATCGGACCGCGGTCGGTTTCTGCGACCCCTGCGGGGTCGAACGCTTGTTTTTGTCGCCAAGACCCCGGGTGCGCTCCGCGACCCGGGGCTTATGTCTGTAATCGCTTCGGGATATCGGAATCATCGATTCGTCGCCTGGTGAGCTTACTGCTGTGATCCCTTCGGGATGCGGAATGAGCGATTCGTCGCCCGCGGGCTCGTTTCGCAATTGGCGTTGCGCGACAATACCATACGGGTCGCGTTCTTCTGCGCGGAACTCGCCCTGCGGGTGTTTCGCACAAACGACACTTGAATTCCTTGTCCCGCTCACCGCGACCTGATCCGGAAATGGAGCTTGAACCGATCGAAAACCGGACTTTTGCCGATGTTAAGCTGCGTTGACTTTGACGGGCTTAACGAATCTTCTGTTCGATCGGATTGTGCGGCGTCGATTGACGAAGTGTTGCCCAAGTCCGATCGTTCGCAAGCCGATCCCTTTCGGCTTCGTGCGGGGACTTGAGTCGGATCTCCCAGCCGCAGGATGCTTGCCCATGCCCCGTCGAATCAACCGATCGTCCAACCTTCGTGGTTCCCATGGTTCGCCGGCCATCCGCAGGGTGCTGCGATCGACCGCACCTCGAGCGTTGCTGATCGTCGCCTTGTCGGCTGTCGGCGGTGAGGCGATTGCGGAGTACGGCCGCGGCGGGCACGGACAACCTCCGCGGCGGGTTCCCGACAACCCGATCTTTCGAACGCTCGATGTGGTCGCTGGCGGCCTCGATCTGGCGGTCGAAAAATCGTTGGTCTCGCGAAACTGGGTCGCCCAGCGATTCAGCGGACGCTACCCGCAACGCGCTTGTGATGACTTGCCATGTGACGCGATGGGTCCGGAGGGCCCCACCTCGTCAGGCAGTTGGGATGGGCGATTGGTCCCCTGCGACGACCGCTGTGACCCTCGACACCTGAACGCCTTGCCTGGCAATTCGCGGGTCTCGCCCTTCGCACTCGATACGCTCGCCCCCTCAGCCCGTTCGACGCCTCGGCGACCGAGCCCACCCGTCGGACCGCAGACCGACGATTACCCAACTTCGCCGCCACGGCCTTCCCAAATGCCGCAAGCGGCGACGCCTCCTGAGTCGCGCGGCCCTGAGCAGGAACTCCAGCCGCTGCCGGACGAGTCGTCGCAACCCGGACCGCGGCCGACCGCCCCGCCGGAAGACGCGGACTGGTTCGACGAGTTCAGCCCGTCGATCCCGCCGATTCGGCCGACGGCGCCGGTGCGTCCGAAAACTTCCGATCCCTTCCAGGATGACGTTTCACAGGACGATGGGACGCTGAAACCGTTGAGGAACTTGCAGTCGCCGTCGTCGAGCGCACACCCCGTGTCCAAGCCGGTACCGGCCAAACGGCCGACGACTCAAGCCCGTCCCGTCAACACGCGAGACACGCTGCTGCTGGCACCCGCCAACGGCGGGAATCGCTGACACGAAGCATGCGAAGGGAACGCGGCCTGAACTCACCGGGGCTCAACCGAGCACCGTGTCAGGCAAGAAATCGTCGCGACCGTGTCGCAACAGGTTGCCGACCGTCACGCGAGCGATCTCGGCGAGGGCTTCACGGGTGAGGAACGCCTGATGGGATGTGATCAAGACGTTGGGAAAGACCATCAATCGAGACAACTCGTCGTCTTGCAACACCTCGCCTGACAGGTCCTCGAAAAAGACCCCTTCCTCTTCCTCGTAGACATCGATCGCCAGCCCGCCGAGCTGGCCGCGTTTCAGTCCGCTGATCACCGCAGCGGTGTCGATCAACTTCCCGCGGCTGGTGTTCACCACCACGGTACCCCGCTTCAACTTATTGATCGAATCCTGATCGATCAGGTGATGGGTTTCGGGCGTCAAAGGGACGTGCAGCGACAACACGTCGCTCTCCGCCAACACCGCGTCGAAGTCGTGGTAGGTGACGCCGTTGCCGGTGGCCCACGCGACATCCGGATAGGGGTCGTAGGCCATCACCCGCATGCGAAAGCCACGGAAGATCTCGGCCGTCAGCCTGCCGATCTTCCCCGTCCCGATGATCCCGCAGGTCTTGCCGTTCAGGTCGTAACCGACCAAGCCGTTGAGCGAAAAGTTCTGCTCGCGGACCCGGTTGTAAGCCCGATGGATGCGCCGGTTGAGCGTCAGCAGGAGCGCCACGGTGTGCTCCGCGACCGCATGTGGCGAATAGGCCGGGACGCGGGTGACGACCAACCCCAAATCGGCCGCCGCCGCCAGGTCGACGTTGTTGAAGCCGGCACAGCGCAGCGCGACGTGACGGACGCCCAAACTTACCAACCCTTCCAAGCAGGCTTGATCGAGCCGATCGTTGACAAAGATGCAGACCGCATCGGCGTCCTGTGCCGCGCCCATCGTGTCGCTGGTCAGCCGGAACTCATGAAAAGTCCAGTCCAACGAATCGGCCCCTTCCGCTTCTTTCATGAATTGGCGGTCGTAGGGTTTCGTATCGAAAAAGGCTAGCCGCTGAATCGGTCGATTCGCCATGAGGCGATCCTTGCTGCGGGAGGTGGCGTGACTCGGAAACGGTCGCAATCATCCCCGCCGTCGACATCCGGGTCAACGTCGCCGGCCTCGCCGAGCGGCAGTCCCGAGCTTGTGCGGTGAAAGCCGCGGTACGGTGCCAGGAAAGTTGGGCTGTCATGACAAAAAAAAGGCCGACCCTGGGAAGGGTCGGCCTCGGGAATCTCAGCGTGAAGGCTGGGTAGCGGATCAATACATGTCGTGATCGCCGCCGGTACCCTTGCCCTTGTCCGACTTGGGCTTGTCAGCGATCAGGGCGTCGCTGGTCAACAGCAACGTCGAGACGCTGGCGGCGTTTGCCAGGGCGGTGCGGGTGACCTTGGTCGGATCGATGACACCGGCCTTGACCAAGTCCTCATAGGTATCGGTCAGGGCGTTGTAGCCGACATTGCCCTTTTGCGCGAGCACCTTTTCGCAGACGATGCCGCCGTCTTGACCGGCGTTTTCGCTGATCATCGTCAACGGGGCGCGGCAGGAGCGAACGACGATCCCATAGCCGACCTTCTCGTCAGCGGGCATGTCGTCGGCGGGCTTGACCGCGGAGCTGGCACGCAACAGCGCGACACCGCCGCCGGGCAGGATCCCTTCTTCGACCGCGGCACGGGTGGCGTGCAACGCGTCTTCGACACGGGCCTTCTTTTCCTTCATTTCGCTTTCGGTCGACGCACCGACGTTGACCTTGGCGACGCCACCGGCCAACTTGGCGAGCCGCTCTTCGAGCTTCTCGCGGTCGTAATCGCTAGTGGTGTTCTCGATCTCGCGGCGGATCTGGTCGATGCGAGCCTTGATGTCGACGCTCTTGCCGGCACCTTCGATGATCGTCGTGTTGTCCTTGTCGACGATCACCTTCTTGGCGCGACCGAGGTAAGTCAGGTCGACGCTATCGAGCTTGATACCGAGCGCCTCGAAGATCGCGGTGCCGCCGGTCAGGATCGCGATGTCTTCCATCATCGCCTTGCGACGGTCGCCGTAACCCGGTGCCTTGACGGCACAGCAGGTGAACGTGCCACGAAGGCGGTTGATGACCAGGGTCGCCAAGGCTTCCCCGTCGACATCTTCGGCGATGATCAACAGCGGCTTGCCCTGCTGCACGACCTTTTCGAGCAACGGCACCATGTCCTTGATGCTGCTGACCTTCTTCTCGTAGACCAACACGTAGGCGTCTTCCAGCACGGCTTCCATGCTGGCCGCGTCGGTGACGAAATACGGCGACAGGTAGCCGCGGTCGAATTGCATCCCTTCGACCCATTCCTGTTCGGTCTGCAGGCTCTTCCCTTCATCGACCGTGATCACGCCGTCCTTGCCGACCTTGTCCATCGCGTCGGCCAGCAAATTGCCGATCTCGCGGTCGTTGTTGGCGGCGATCGAAGCGACGTTCGCCATCGCTTCCTTGTCCTTCACCTTGACCGCCATCGAGTGCAGCTTTTCGGTGATGTCTTTGACGGCCTTTTCGATGCCCGTCTTCAGTTGGATCGGGTTGACGCCGGCGACGACGGCCTTCAGCCCTTCGTTGAAGATCGCTTCGGCCATCACGGTCGCGGTCGTCGTGCCGTCACCCGCCACGTCGCTCGTCTTGCTCGCCACTTCGCGAACCATCCGAGCACCCATGTTCTCGAAGACGTCTTCCAACTCGATTTCCTTGGCGACGGTCACGCCGTCCTTGGTCACCGTGGGGCTGCCAAAGCTTTTCTGCAGGATCACGTTGCGGCCTTTGGGGCCGAGTGTCACCTTGACAGCGCGAGCCAACTTGTTGACGCCGCGACGGATCGCTTCGCGGGCTTCCTGATCAAACGCAATGATTTTAGACATGAGGGTCGGTTCCGCTCTCGGTTACTGAATGGTGGTTGATTGATGGATAGATGGGGACGGCAATGATTCACAGGCCGTCCGAAAGGGCCGCGTCACGCCATTGGCGACGCGAGCCGCGGGGGGTGAAAATCGCCCCCGGCAAGCTGACTCGGGCAGATCACTCGATGACCGCCAAAATGTCGTCTTCCCGCATCAGCAGGTATTCGACATCGTCGATCTCGACATGCTCGCCCGCGTAACTGGTGAACAAGACGCGGTCGCCCGCCTTCAATTGGGTCTTGGAGCGGGTGCCGTCGTCGAGCAACTTGCCGGTACCGGTCGAAATCACGGTGCCGCGAGCGGGCTTTTCCTTTGCGGAATCCGGGAGCACGATCCCGCCAGCCGTTCGCTCTTCACTCTGCTCACGCTGGATCACCAATCGCTCGCCCAACGGCTGCAAACGAATCTGCTTCTTGGTCTTCGTGGCGGTCGCCATGGCGTGTCATTCCCTTCTGCTTCGGGTGGTTTCGAAATGGATACGTCGATCCGGGGCGGCCAAAACGGCAGCCCGGGACTGTCGAACCACCACTTAAGCAATTGGCGTGCCGACAGCGACAGGAACGGGGCTTGGGGTCCGAAAAAACAGAATAAATCGAGCGATCGGAAGCGAGAGCGTTCAGCAGGCGGTCGCAAGCCCCGCGAATTAGCTGTCCAAGGATGGTTGTTGCGGCAGCGGAGGTTAGACTGCGGGGAACCCGGGCAGGCCGGGACAGGGTTCCCACGCGAAGGTAGATCCACGATCATGCCGATCAAGATTCAGTGCGCCTGCGGCAAGTCTTTGAGCGTCCGCGACGATCTGGCCGGCAAAGCCGTTAAATGCCCGGCTTGCCAACAAGCGATTCGCATCCCCGGGGCCGGTGCCAGCGGGGCTGCCAGCCCGGCCAAGGGGGCGACTGCCAAACCGGCGGGACCTGCCGCCGGCCGATCGGCGGCTCGGTCAGCTGCCGCCAGGTCAGCAGCTACCAGGCCAGCACCTGCGGGCGGGGGAACCCCGGTGATGCCCGTCTCGGCAGGCGGGCTCGATGACCTGTTCCGTGACGAGGGGTTCGAACTCAAGTCGGGCAAGACCTGCCCGAGCTGCTTTCAGTCTTCTCCCAACGACGCGATGCTCTGCATCCACTGCGGGTTTCATTTCGAAACCGGCGCCAAGCTGGCGGCTCACAAAAGCGAGCTGGATGAAGAGATGTCCGGCATGGCGGCGCTGAAGAAGGCCGAGCGGGACATGGCGGCAGCCAAGGTGATGCAGGACAAGATGACCAGCGAAGCGGGTATGCCTTGGTGGTTGATGGCGCTGCTGCTGTTCCTGCTGATCGCGTCCACAGCCGTCGGCGTCTACGCCGTCAACGTGGCGCGACGGGTCGACGACGAGAATCCGGTCGAGTTCAACGCGATCGCGACGTTACTGCTGCTGTTCGGTGCCGCGTTCAACTTGGTCGCCATCGGCGGCAACATCAAGGTCTTGATCATCGCTTTCCGCGAGAGTGTGAATCAGGGGCTGCTGTCGCTGTTCATCCCACTTTACATCCTCTACTTCGCCTTCAGCCGCTACGACAAGGCGGGCAAAACGATGATCGTGGTGCTCCTTTCCAGCGCCATCGCCGGGGCTTTGTTCGCCGGGGCACAGATGCAGAACCAGTAGGGTGGCGGTTGAGGCGGCGGAGTGACCGGGTTGGCCGGGGTGACCGGGCTGGCGTTTTCCGCCGGTTGAGGCATAATTCCTTGGCGCGAGGCCCGTAAGCGGCCCCGCACCACAATGACTTGCGCTTGCACCCACCCCAATTTTGAAAACCGATTTCGATGCAACGTTCCCTTGTGCTGCTGAAACCCGACTGTGTCGAACGCAAATTGATGGGCCAGGTGATCAGCCGGTTCGAATCGAAGGGGCTGCGGATCGTCGCCGCGAAGATGTTGCGGGTGACCCCCGACCTGGCGAAGAAACATTACGCCGAGCACGTCGAAAAGCCGTTCTATCCGGGGCTCGAAGAATTCATCATCTCGGCGCCGATCCTGGCGCTCGCGGTCGAGGGGCTGGAAGCGATCACGGTGATCCGCAACCTGCTCGGCGCCACCAGCGGCCTGAAGGCGGCTCCGGGGACGATTCGGGGTGACTTCAGCTGCAGCCGTCAGATGAACTTGGTTCATGCGTCGGACAGCGAAGAATCGGCCGCTCGGGAATTGGACCTCTATTTCTCGCCGAACGAGTTCTGCGATTACACGCCGATCCTGACGCCGATGATCCAAGCCGCCGACGAGTGACCGCAGACTGGTCGCCTACGGATGCCGGCGGCCCAGTCCGACGAGCGGATGGACGCTCATCAGAGCGTTTGAACTCGGCTGGCCGGTTCAGAGGATCAGCACTTCGCCGCCGTCGCCCGCTTCCCATTCCCGGCGGACTTCGCGCAGCCCGTAAGCGCACAATTCGAAGTGCTCGCTGAGCCGGATCAGCAGGTCGCTTTGCGGCGGCCCTTCACCGCCTTCGATTTCGGCGGCGATCCGGTAGGCCCGTTTGCCTTGACTGCAGTAATCGAGGAAGCCGTCGGCTGCCGAAGCCGAGCGGAGCTTCCGAAGGCTTTCGGGGTACATGCCGCTCCAGAACAGCGTGAAGTCGCCGATGTGGCGATGGACTTCACGGCGGGCCAGCCCGACCCGTTTCTCGGCCTCCAGCAGCATCTGGAAGACCTCGGTCGCCGGCTTGCCGGTACCGCGTCGCACCTTGTGCAGCGACTCGGTGCGGACGAAGCGGAGCAGCAGATCGCTGAGGTAATCGACCAACTGCACGTCGGCGACCCCCAATTTCGCCTGGAAGATGTATTCCGACAAACCGGCAAAGAACCGGTCGAGCGCCGTACCGCGATCGGGACCGCCGGCCGGCATGGGATCTCGCTCAGGGATCAAGGCAACACCTCCGTTAGCTAAACAGCGTCGTTGAGATGGGTTCACCGCCTACCCATCTCACAATTAATCAGCCGGTCAACTGCGGTCAAGAACAACCTCGCCGATTGCCATGCCGCGCGCCAGGTTGTCGCGCCAGGTTGTCGCCCCTGATTGCCGATCGGTGGCTCTGATAAACTTCTGCGAAGAACCCTTTCCTGACTCGCAACGTGGCCCTCCGGCGGTCCACGAGAGTGGATCGACTGATGAACCGCAACGACGAACCTGACATTTCATACGATCCCGAGGACGATCGGGTTCCCTTGCGGGACGGTTCTTCGGGTCGGGATGAATTCTCGGAGCAGGATGTTTCTCCGGAAGAGGATGCGGTTGTGCTGCGACCGTCGCTGTCGGCCCCCGCCTGGATACGGTGGGCGCAACTGGTCCGGCTGCCGGCGGTCTTCACGGTGATCGCGCAGGTGGTCGTCGCTTGGGTCGTCGCGGCCGGAGATCCCGCTGTCGCGATCGCGGCTTGGCCACGCGGGGCGATGGTGTTGCTGGCGGCGATCGCGATCTATTGGTCGGGGATGATCCTCAACGACCTGTGGGACTTCGAAGAGGATTCCCGGGAACGGCCTCAGCGGCCGTTGCCCAGCGGCCAGATTTCGATCGGCGTCGCCCGTTCGGCCGCCTGGGGCCTCTGGCTCGTGTCGGTCACGCTAGGAATCGCCAGCGGCTTCGTGCCGCTGGCCGATCACCCGCCGACGTTCGCCCCGGGGTTGATCGGCGTGGTCCTGGCGATCTGCGTCGTGCTCTACAACGGGCCGCTCAAGCCGACCGGATTGGCGCCGGCCACGATGGGGGTCTGCCGCGCCCTTTGTTTTTTGCTCGGGGCCGCGCCGCTCGTCCCGTTGGGGGCCGCGGATCTGCTGACACCGCAGGTCGGATTCGCGCCGCACCTGTTGGCGATCGCTGGCGGATTCGGACTGTACATCACCGGGATCACCTTCCTGTCACGACTCGAGACCGGCATGCCTGCGGGAGGCTCAGTCGACCTGAACATCGGGCTCGGTTTGACGTTGGTCGGCGCCGCGGTCTTGGCGTCGGCGCCGCGGGTCGCACCGGCCGGTTTTTGGATGTTCGAAGCCGATCTGCGTTACTCGTTTTTGGTCGGATTGATCACCTTGCCTGTGTTGATGAGAGGCCTGAGGATTTCGGTCGCGTCGCGGCCCGAGGCGATCCAAAACGTGATCCGGTCGGGGGTCTTGAATCTGATCCCCTATTCCGCCGCGATCATGCTGCTGATCGCCGGACCTTGGTGGGGGTTGGCGGTGTTCGGCTTGGCGATCGCCGCGATGCTGACCGCCCGGCGGCTGCGGGTGACCTGAGTTAACGGCGAACGGTCACGAATCGATCGGTGCGGTTCGGACGGCATTGGCAGGGCGGACAGACGGATCCGAAGGGCAAAACGGTCGTGGTGAATCGTTTCGCAGCAAGCGCACGGAAAAACGCTTGACGGCCGCGAGTGGCTGTGTTAGATATCTGGTCATGCATGCCATCCTTCTACTACCGAATCTCCTCCGGACGTCGCTTCGCGACGGGCGTTAGGGGTTTGGTTCGGAATCGCTCCGGCAGGGGCGGATTCTGGTCTGCGGATGGCAGCGGACTTAACGAAAACCAACGAACCCCGGGTCGCCCAGTTTTGGATGACGCGGGGTTTTTTCGTTTCGTCAGGCCGGTGAGGCCGTTCTCACCGGTTCCATCGCATCGAACTCGCGACCCCTTCTCGCCCCCTTTGCCCCTTGCCCCATTGTGAACCATGTCCAGCCAAGAGCCCAATTCGGAACCGCGTACGATCCAAATTTTTGACACCACGTTGCGGGACGGCGAACAATCGCCGGGCGGCAGCATGAACCTGGTGGAAAAGCTGGAGGTCGCGCAAGCGCTCGCGGACCTGGGCGTCGACGTGATCGAGGCCGGTTTTCCGATCGCCTCGCCGGGCGACTTCGAGTCGGTGCGGCAGATCGCGCAAACGATCCGCGGACCGGTGATCTGCGGGTTGGCCCGGTGCAACGACAAGGACATCGACCGGGCCTGGGAGGCGCTCAAGCAGGCCCCCCGGTCGCGGATCCACGTCTTCTTGGCGACCAGCGCGATCCACCGCGAGTTCAAGTTGAAGATGTCGACCGAGGAGATCGTCGAACGGGCGGTCGCCGGCGTGAAGCGGGCGGCGAGCTATTGCGACGACGTCGAATTTTCGCCTGAAGACGCCTGTCGGACGGAACACGATTTCCTCTGCCGGGTCGTCGAGGCGACGATCGCGGCCGGGGCGACGACGATCAACATCCCTGACACGGTCGGCTACGCGACGCCGGAGGAAGTTCACGCCCGGATTGTGATGCTCCGCAACCGCGTCCCGAACATCGACCGGGCGGTGATCAGCATCCATTGTCACGATGACCTGGGGATGGCGACCGCCAACAGCTTGGCGGCGGTCAGCGCCGGGGCGGGGCAGATCGAGTGTACGATCAACGGGATCGGCGAACGGGCCGGGAACACCGCGTTGGAGGAGGTCGTGATGGCGATGCGAACCCGCGCGGACCTGTTCCATTGCCGCACGAACATCGAGTCGACGCGATTGGTGCCGACCAGCCGGTTGGTCAGTAAGACGACGGGGCTGAGCATCCAGCGGAACAAGTCGATCGTCGGCCAGAACGCCTTCGCCCACGAGGCGGGGATTCACCAAGACGGGATGCTGAAGGAACGCAGCACGTACGAAATCATGTCGCCCGCCGACGTGGGGCTGAGCAAGACCGACTTGGTGCTGGGCAAGCACAGCGGCCGGGCGGCGCTCGCCGATCGGGCCCGCATCTTGGGTTACACGCTCAGCGGCGAGCAGTTGCAGCAGGTTTTCGAACGCTTCAAAGATTTGGCTGATAAGAAAAAGGAAATCTACGACGGCGACATCATCGCCTTGGTCCAGCAGCAGATCAGCACCACGTCAGACCCCCAATGGACGCTGGTCGATTACGAAGTCACCACGGCCAAAGATCGGACCCCTTCAGTCCGTTTGACGTTGCGACATGGTGACGAGGAGTCGACCGAAACGGCGGAACGGGGTGACGGGCCGATCGACGCGGCGTTCTGGGCCGTCGGCAAGCTGACCGGCATCGAACTGGTCTGCAAGGATTATCGCGTTCGCAGCGCGACCTTGGGTCAGGACGCGATCGGCGAGGTCGTGTTGGAGGTCGAGTACAAGGGCAAATCCTATCGGGGTGTCGGGGCCAGCACCGACACGGTCGAGGCGACGATCCTGGCGATGCTCAGCGCGATCAACCGGATCGCGGCGGAGCGTCCGCAGGTAGCGCAAAACCCGTCGCCCCAACCGGTTACGTAGCAGACCGGCGGCTGATCCGAACGCCTTTCCGATTTTTTTCGGACTTTTGCTCAAGAACTGGGGTTGCCCTGCCGGGGGAGGTTAACGCACCATCCCCCGGCCGGTTGGTCACATACCGATCGGAAACACGCCAAGGATTGGCGTGAAATCACTTCAACCGCCGTCCAGGGAGGGACGACCGTGAGAAGAGCAATCGTCGGTGTGTGCGTGTTGCTAGGGTTCGTCTGCCTGAAGGCGGACGTGCGAGCCAGCGAAGCCGTGTTGGTCGAATTCACCTCGGCCAATTGTGGGCCGTGCCAAGCGATGCAGCCTGTCGTCCGTCAATTGACGGCCGCGGGCGTCGCGGTGCGGACGGTCGATGTCGACCGGGAACCCGATCTGGCTCGTCGCTACGGCGTCCGGCAGACCCCGACGTTCCTCGTCGTAGCCGGTGGCAAAGAGCGGTCTCGCTTGGTCGGTGCCCATTCGGTCGAGCAGTTGGCCGCGGCGATGGCGGTGCAACCCGCCGGCCCCTGGGTCAACACCGCGGCGACGACCCCCGAAGTAGCCCAAACCCGCTTAGCTCCGCTGTCGACAGCCTTGAACGGCGGCGATCCGTCGCAAGCGGCCGGCTCATCCGACTCGGCCGGGATGCCGGGCGATTACTCCCAGCCCACCAACGGCCGTCCCGAGGCGCCGGCAGTCGAATCGATCCGCAGGGCATTAGCCGCGACCGTTCGGTTGCGAGTTCATGACGGTCAGGGGCATGGCGTCGGAACGGGAACCGTGATCGACGTCCACGGCGAGGAAGCACTGGTGCTGACCTGCGGCCACCTGTTTCGGGACACGCAAGGCCAAGGACGGATCGAAGTCGACGTGTTCGAGAACGGCGAGCCTCGCACGGTCGCCGGCCAATTGATCGATTACGATGCCGATGATCGGGACATCGCTCTGGTCGCGATCCGTCCGGGCATCTCGATTCGGCCTGTCCAGGTCGTCCGACAAGGCCCGCTCCCGGCGGTCGGCAGCGGCGTCTTCAGCTTCGGATGCGACCGCGGCGCGTTGCCGTCACGCCGAGACACGCGGGTGACCGGCGTCAACAAGTACAACCAACATAAGGGGGCGTCGAACTTGGAAATCGCCGGAGCGCCGATCGACGGCCGCAGCGGCGGGGGCCTGTTCGACCAAAACGGCGTCTTGATCGGCGTCTGCAACGCGGCCGACTACAACGGCGACATCGGCATCTACGCCGGTCCCGGAGCGGTCCATTGGCAGTTGGATCGCGTCCAATTGGCAAGGCTGTATCAACCGTCCGCCGGCGCCCCAGCCGCGATGGTCGCACAAGCCTCGCAGACCACCGAGGTTCCTTCGCAGCCGGCCCAGTTCAGCTCGCCAGGCCCGCAAGGTGGCATGCCGACCGAGTTGACGGCTCCCGGTCAAGCCATCCGGGCGATGCCTCAACCGGCCGATGAGCAGGAAGTGATCATCATCATCCGCGACCGCGGCAACCCTCAAGCGGAACCCCGCGTGATGACGTTGGCCCAACCGAGCGGAGAGCTGATGCAACTGCTCGAAGGCCAAATGACGATGCGTTGAGCCGGCCGGTTTGACAGTCGGCTTCGGATCGTGTCAGACCGGCGCCGCCAGTGCGGATGACAGCAGTTCATAAGTTCGCTGGGAATCCGGTTCGTCGCCACGATGGTCCAGCGCGATCTGGTAGAGCGCCTGGCCACAAGTCGTGGGGTAGTGGCCGGTCACGCAAGCTTGGCAGAGGCTGGAAGCGGGCAGATCGATCGCCCGGGCGAGCGCTTCGACCGGCAGGTAGCGGAGCGAATCGGCACGCAGTTCATCAGCCAATTGCTGCTGGGAGGCTTCGGTCAGCTTTCCGTCCGGGAAATATCGCGGCGCGATCAACTGGTCGATCGTGCTCATGTCGATCCCGTAAAAGCAAGGCGCGATGATCGGCGGGCAAGCGACCCGGACGTGGATTTCTCTGGCCAGTCCCACGTTGCGGATGCGATCGAGCAGGACTCCCATGGTCGTGCTGCGGACGATCGAGTCTTCGACCAGGATCACCCGTTTGCCTTGCAGCACTTCGCGGAGCGGCGTGTACTTGCCTTCCGCCTTCGCCCGCCGCGCACGTCCCCCTTCGATGAAGGTCCGGCCGGCGTAGCGGTTGCGGATCAGCCCCTCGCGGCAGGGAATACCGAGTTCGTAGGCGAGTGAGTCGGCGGCGGCTTTGCTGGTGTCGGGGACCGGGACGACGATCGTGTCTTCGCGATCGAAATCGAACCGGTCGTCCGCCCGTTCAAGACGCGCCAATTCGACGCCCAATCGCGTGCGGCTGAGGTAGACGCTCCGTTCGTCCAGCGTGCTGGCGACATTGGCGAAATAGATCCACTCGAAAAAACAATGGGCGGGACTGCCCGTCTCCGCGAACCGCTCCATCCGAAACCCACGTTCGGGATCGATCAGGATGGCGTGTCCCGGCGGGAGCGACAGGATCTGTTCCGGCTCGAACCCAAGGTTCAACAACGCGACACTCTCGCTGGCCGCCGCAAACAACGTCTCGTTGCGGGCGTAGCACATCGGCTTGATCCCCAGCGGGTCGCGGGCGATCACCATTTCGCCTTCGGCCGTCAGCAGCGCCAGGCAATACGCCCCGTCGAAGCGGCTGGTCGCCTTCTGCAACACCTCCAACCAATCGGCGCGTCCCGGCGATTCGCTCAGGATCCGACCGATTTCGTGCAGGATGATTTCCGTGTCGGTGTCGAGCGCCAGGTGGTGATTGCCGTCGGCCAGCAGTTGTTCCTTGAGAACGCTGTAGTTGGCCAATTGCCCGTTGAAGCAGAAGCTGAACCACTTCCGCTTGTGGATGTGCTGTCGCTCGAACGGCTGCGCGTAACTGCGGTCGTCCTTGCCGCTGGTGGCGTAGCGGACGTGCCCGATCGCGGCAGTGCCAGCCAATTGCCGCTGGATCGCTTCGCATTTGGCGCGGTGATTCAGCCGAAAAACTTCGGTGACCGAACCGACGTCGCGGCGGGTCTTGAGCAAGTTCGGTCGATCGGCTTGGTAGGTCGTCATCCCCGCCGCCAATTGGCCGCGGTTTTGAATGTCCAGCAGCATGCGTGGCAGCAACCGGGAGACCGCCGCGTCGTTTTCTTCCTTGCTCGACCGTCGGACGGCAGCCCGGTCCGGACGTGGCAACTCGTAAACGGCGGCCACGCCGCACTCGTGATGCAATTCACTCATCGATACGATCGCCTTGGATCTGAAGCGGCCGGACGCGGATCGAACGGGCGAAAGTCTCGACCGTCGTCGGCGGTCAGGGAACCTGCCACCGACCCCCGCAGTTTATCGCTCAAACGCTAACCCGCAATTCGACTTGCCAGATCCGCGAGGAATCATCACGCTTTGGCGGAAAAAGGACGCCGTCAAAACCGGGCTAAATCGGCGTGCCCGCTTTTTTGGCCCGTAACTCCCCGTTTCGCCGCCTCGCCCACTCGGTAATCGTTGTGCAACCTGCCATTCAGCCCGCTTCGTCCGTCCCGACCGACCCGGTTCGGCAGTCGATCATCGCCGGCACGACCGCGGTGGTGGTCAAGGTCGGCACGCGGGTTTTGACCGGTCCCAACGGACGCTTGGACGACCACCGGATCGGCGTGCTGAGCGAGCAATTGGCCAGATTGGCCGACACGGGTCGCCAAGTGGTGATGGTCAGCAGCGGTGCGGTCGGTGCCGGCGTCGGCAAATTGGGATTGAGTGCCCGACCCGCGGGGCTGGCGCAACTCCAGGCCGTCGCCGCGATCGGCCAGACCGACCTGATCCAAGCGTACGAGCGGTCGCTCAGCCGACGTGGCCGACACGCGGCTCAGGTGCTGCTGACCGCGACCGACCTGCGTCGCCGCAGCGGTTACCTGCACGTCCGGAACGCGCTCACCCAAATCCACGCCTACGGCGCGATCGCGATCATCAACGAGAACGATTCGGTTTCCGTCGGCGAATTGATGACGACCTTCGGCGACAACGACCGGCTCGCGGCCAGCGTCTCGGGCCTGCTCAGCGGCGTGTTGCTGGTGATCCTGTCCGATGTCGAGGGCTTGTACGACGGCCCGCCGACAGAGGCCTCCAGCCGCCGGCTGTCGTTGGTTCCCGAATTGACACCCGAAATCTTCGCCTTAGCCCAAGACCGGGCGTCAACGACCAGCAAAGGTGGGATGCTGAGCAAGTTGCAGGCGGCCGAGACGGCGACGTCGCACGGCAACCCGACGATCATCGCCCCGGGCCGCGACGACGCGGTGCTGGACAAAATCTTCGCCGGTCAAGACGTCGGCACGTTGTTCCTGCCGAGCCCGCGTGGCGTCCGCGGGCGTCGCCGCTGGATCGGATCGGCCGCCCATGTCGAAGGCCAATTCGGGATCGACGACGGTGCGGTCCGGGCGTTGGTCGAGCGGGATGGCAGCCTGTTGGCGATCGGGATTCGCTCGGTCGACGGCCAGTTCGGACGCGGCGCGGTCGTCAGTTTGCGGGACCCGCGTGGCCGTGAGGTGGCTCGGGGATTGACGAATTACCCGGCCGATGAGGTCGTGAAAATCGCGGGATTGCCGAGCGATCGGATCGCCGAGGTGTTGGGCCACCGGCCGTACGAGGTCGTCGTCCACCGCAACAACCTGGTGGTGATCGGTTCCTGAGCCCCACGGAATTTCGGTGCCGCCGGTGTCTTTTCCGATGAGACTGCGGCTCCCGAACCAGCCTCACCTTCGGCAACCTACCATCGATCCCGACGATTCGTCAGCCGGCGTCGCGGTCTGATTCAAGGTTTTTTGGATTGGGTCATCGGACACTTGACGCCGTCCATGAAGACTTGGCGGACCTTCCATTTCGGGGACCAGACGACCAGGTCAGCCCGTTTGCCCTCCTCGATGCTCCCGATCGATTCGGCGACCCCAGCCCGCTCGGCCGGAGTCAGGCTGGCCATCCGGATCACGTCGGCGACCTGACGCTGACAAGCTCGCAGCATCGTCCGCACCATCCGGTCCATCCCGGCGACGGAGCTGGCCAAATTCGTTCCGTCGAGCACCCGGCCGACCTGACCGTCGCTGAGGAACCAATCGCCGTCAGTCTCACAGCCGAACTTGTAGCGTCCCGGTGGCATGTCGAGCGCGCGGCTGGAATCGGTGACCAGACAGAGCCTCGTGGGGCCTTTGATGCGGTAGGCAAAATTCAGCAGTTCGTCCGACAGGTGGCAACCGTCGGCGATCACCTCGGTGCTCATCTCCGGTTCCACCAACACGAACTGCTCCATCCCGGCCTGCATCGGCGTGCCGCAGCGGGGCCGCAGCGAGCTGACCGAACTCATCACGCACCAAAAGTGGTCGACGTGTCGCATCCCGTTGCGAAACGCCGCCGCCATTTCGGGATAGGTGCTGTTGGAATGCCCACAGGTGATCAGGCAGTCGCGTTGCCTCGAATAGCGGTAGAACGCGGCGGCGCCCGGCAACTCGGCGGCGCAAGTTGCGATCTTCACCATCCCCGTGGCGAAGTAACGACGGTACTCGGACAGGACCGGGTCACGTTGGTGTTCCAGCTTGTGACAGCCGACCTTCTCGGGGGCAAAGTAGGGGCCGTACAGGTGCATGCCGGCGATGCGGGCTTCGCCACATCCTTCCGACCCCGCCTCGGCATGGATGCCTTGAACCTGCCGACAAATGTCGAAGGCGGTCAGGATCTGCTCGCAGGTTCCCGTGGTCGTAGTCGGAAAGACCGTCGTGGTGCCGTGTCGCAGGTGCGTGCGGCAAACGGTGCGGGTCGCTTCCACCGTGCCGTCCATGAAGTCGCCGCCGCCACCGCCGTGAACATGGATGTCGACCATCCCGGGAGCGAGAAAACCGCCCTTCAAGTCGATCACTTCCGCCCCCGCTGGGACCCGTTTGCTGTCTGCTTCGATCGCCCGAATCCGGCCGTCGGCGACGACGACCCGTTGACCCTCGACCACCCGATCCGCCAACACGATCGATCCGCCACGGAACAATTTCATCGGTCTCTTTTCATCCTGTTGCATTTATCTGATATCCCGACCGCCGCGGCCCAACGGTTCGTTGCGATCCGCCAAAGATCACCCGCCGGACACGTTGCCGCAATGGGGACTCGGCCGACGGTTCTCGAATCGACTCCGTTCACCGTGACGGTTCGCGTGGGAAATCGCGTCAGCGGATCGTGATCAGGTCGTTGTGGTTCAACAACACCCGCACCAAACTTTCGCGGCGGGACCGGGTCTGATCCACCGCTGGCTCAGCCTCGGCCGTTGCCTCGCCGGAGGCCGCCGCGGTCGCCGAATCGACTGGATCGGTGGCGGGAGCTGACGCCAAGGCGGTCAGGCAGAGTTCCTGTTCGGCGGCGGTCGGATCACGTCCCAAAATCCGCAGGAATTGGTCGCGGATGAAGGTTTCGTCGACCGACGCGGCGGCTTGAGGCCGCGCGGCCGACGTCTGTTCCCATCGATCGACGATTCCGGCAGCGACCTGATGCACCCAATCGCTGTTGGTCAGCGCGAGCGCCTGTTGCGGAACGACGCTGCGGGTGCGGCGATAGCAATCCGCCGCATCGGGGCCGTCGAACAGTTGCCCCAACGGGCTTTTACCGCCGTCCTCGGGATAGACGCTGTAGTAAAGGCTGCGGCGGTGAGTCGTCAACGATTCGGTGTTCTCGATCTCCTGGCCGCCGAGGGTGCGGTCGAGCTTGCCGGCTAGGTGGAGCAACGAGTCACGGAGCACTTCGGCTTCCATCCTGCCGACGTTCATTCGCCACAACATCCGGTTCTCGGGGTCGATCGCGACCTGCGGGGTGTTGCCGTCGCCGGCTCGCGAGTCGCGCCGGTAGGCTTGGCTGGTCACGATCAGCCGGTGCAGCCGCTTCATGCTCCATCCCGATTCCATCAAGTCGACGGCAAGCCAATCGAGCAGTTCGGGATGCGTCGGCTTGGAGCCGCTGCGGCCGAAGTCGAAGACGCTGGCGACCAACGGCGCGTGAAAGTGTCTCGCCCAGATGTGGTTGACGGCGACGCGTGCCGTCAACGGATTGCTGGGGCTGGTGATCCAATTCGCCAAAGCCGCGCGACGTCCGGTGCTGGTCCGAGGATAAGTCGGCCCCAGCGGCGTGTAGACGCCGGTCGCTTCCGCGTCAGCCGCCACCTCGGCAGCCGTCAAGTTGGCAGCGGCCTGTTCCGCCACTTTCTGCGCGGCAGCCAATTCCTCCGCACGTTTCTCGTCCGTCTCCGGTTTGGCCTCGGCGGTACGGACCGCCAGGATAGCCGCGGCGACCGCCGCCTTCGCGCCCGTGACCGCCGCCAAACGCTCGGCTTGCTCCGCTTCGCTCGCTGCCGCTTTAACCTCATCCGCATCAGCCGGCTCGATGCCGTGAGCCCGGAGTTCGGCAGCGATCCGGGCATCCAGCGCCGCGAGCGTCGCCCCGGCCGCCGCAACTTTGGCCACGGCGGCGTCACGTTGCCAGTCGTCGGCGTCCGTCTCAGCGTCCGCCTCAGCAACGGTCTCGGTCTCAGTCTCGGTCTCAACATCCGTCTCGGCGTCGGGCTCGGGCTCAGCAGCTGCCGGTTCGGGCAATGCCGCCAATTCGGACTCCGCCGCCTGCAAAGCCGTCAGATGTTCCTGGCGAATCGTCCGCAGGATCGAAGGGGCGAGCGCCGGGTACCAAGCGACCGCCGGCAATTCGATCGGCTCGATCAGCGGTTGGCCGTCGGGCGCGAAAATGTCGGGAATCCCCGGCGGGATCGAACCGCGGGATTCAACCCGGTTCCGTTCGTCGCCACCCGTGTAAAACCAAGTCGCGGCGTCGGGCTGTTTGTCGAAGACGCGGACCGATCCGAGCCGCTGGACCTTGCGCAGCGTGCTGTACTGGTACTCCTGAAACGGCCCCGGGTCAGGCTCACCCGCGACCCGGTCTTGGCGGATCGAAATCGGTTCGAAGAAGGCTCGGAAGCGAAAATAATCCTCCTGCGAGATCGGGTCGTACTTGTGATCGTGGCAATGGGCGCAGTGGAACGTCAGCCCCAGAAAAGCCTTCCCGGTATGCTCGACGGTACTGCGCATCCAGTCGTTGGGGTTGAGCGCGTACCAGTTGCGGATCAGGTAGCCGGTCGCCACTCCGGCTTGCGGGTCATCGGGAACCACTTCATCCGCTGCGAGCATTTCGCGGATCATTTGGTCGTAGCCCAAGTCACGGTTCAACGATTCGACGATCCGATCGCGCCACCGCCAGATTTGCGGCGCGCTGTTCCAAACGTCAGGCACATAGCGACGCCCGAACCAGTCGCTGTAACGCCAGATGTCCATCCAATGCCTCCCCCAACGCTCGCCATACGCGGGGGAATCGAGCAACCGGTCGACGACCCGCTGCTCGGCCAGAGGCGAATCGTCCGCTAGGTAATCCGCCAACTCCTCGACCGTCGGCAGCAGCCCGACGAGATCGAGGTACACGCGTCGCAGCCAAACCTCCTTGGCGACCGGTGGGCGGGGAACCAAACCCTGTCTTGCGAGCGCCTCGCCCAAGAACGCATCGATCGGGTTCTCTGCTTGAGCGAAATCAGCCGAGACCGGCAACTGTGATTTGCGGGGCGGTTGAAAGGCCCAGTGGCTGGTCGGGTCCGATTCGGGTGATTCGTCCGCGGGGCCGACCGCGCCGCTGGCGATCCAGCGGGTCAGCGCGTCGACCTGGTCCGCCGTCAACGGTTCGCCTTCGGGCGGCATTCGGTGCCCGTCGTCTTCGCTGCGAATCCGAATCAGCAATTCGCTCTCGTCGACCGCATCCCGATCGATGATCGGCGCGCCATCCGCCCCCAACAGGATCGATTCGGCGGTGTCCAATCGCAGCCCCGCCTCCTGTTTGAGCGAGCCGTGACAGGCGTAACAGCGGCGGTTCAATAGCGGCTTGATCTCGTCGCGATACAACGCTTCCCCGGCCGCTTCCACTGGCTCCGGTTCGGACGCGGCAGCCGTTGTGCCAGCCGCCGGTGACCCGCCCAAGATGCCGACGAACAAAACGATGCCGGCGGCATGGAACCGCCCGACGATCGCACCAGACAGGATAGTGAAACGTTTCATCGATCGTCGGCCTGCTGCTCGTGCGTGGAAGGTGATTGCCGCGTTTCGCTCTGTCTGTCGTGAGTGCTTTCGGTCATGCGAATGACCACGCAATTGTCTTAGTGCCCAGCACCCGTTCCCATCCGCCGATGATCATGGCCGTGTTCCGATCAGGTCGATCGTGATTTGGTGACCTTCGATGCCGGTGCCCGCGACCTTCGCCTTCGAAGCCGCCGGGGGACGTGCGGGATCGTAGTGCTTGGGCCGTTGGCGGTTCAGTTCCAAGCTGGTGTCTTCGTCGGCGACGTAATAGGTCGCCTTGGCCAACTGTCGCCAATCGCTGCCGGTCTGTTCGAGGATTTCACCGAGCCGCTTCAGGACCGCGGCGACTTCCTGTTCGCCGTTCAATCCTTGACCGGCAAAGATGCCTGTCGTGTAGATCGTCGTCGGGGCCAAGACCTTGGCGACGCGGCAATAGACAGGGCTGGCGGTCATCCCCGGCGGTGTCAGGAATTCGATCGTCTCCCCACCCGCCGCGTCGGTGACCGCGGCATTCCCGCCGCCCGAAACGACCATTTCGATTTCGATCGGCAGGTTCGATTCCCACTGGACTGACGAGATCACCGGCAGTTCACCGCCTGCGAAGAATCGCAGCACTTCCGCTTCGAACTCGCCGACCGACGTCATCGGCGTCACGAAGGCTTTGACTTGCACGACATCGCTGCGGGTCAGGCCGAGGAAATCGAGTGTCCGACCGAGGCTGGCCAAGGTCTCGCGGGCCGCACTGGCCACGCCGCCCGACCCCGCTTCGGCTTGTCCCGAAATGTAGACCCGCGGTCCGACTGGCAAGATCGCGGCGGCGGGACCGAGCCGAGCACCGACGCTTTTTCCATCGCCCAAACGCCTGACCGTAGTCGCTGCGGCGTCGCCAGGCCCGCCCGCGATCACGGCGTCGACGGCGACCAACGCGTCCGGATCGGGCAACGACGTGACGACCAACGACAGCGCCGGCAGGAACTCCAGAGGCGGAGGCGTGATCTTTCCGCGGAGAACCGTTTCGGCGACCTGGGGGCTGGTCACGTAGAAGTTCAGCTTGAGCACCCGGGTAACGTCACCTCCGGCAGCCGAAATCGCGGCGATCAGGTTCTCATTCAATTGGACCAGTTGCTTTGCGACATCGCCCGGCGAGACGACCTTGCCGTCCGCCCCGATCGGTAGCAGTTGGTTCAAGTGGATCAGTTCCGCGCCGCTGACGGATACCGCGGATGCAAAGCCAGTCGATTCCTCCACGCCGTACCGCGTCACCTCGGGCTCGGCCGCAGCGGCGGTGGAGGCGATCAGTCCCGCGCCGAGCCAACAGAGCAACGGGGAGGCGAGATCTCGTGACGCTTCGGGCATTGTCCGCGCGGCGGTACGGGTGGCAGGCTGCGAATCAGGTTCAGGTCGGCTCATCAGGTAGGCTCGTGGGCGGGGAGAACGCTGGGCGGGATCGGCTCTCTCAAGTTACCCGGCTCGGCGAGGCCGTGCCATCATTGACGCTCACCGCGACGGCGAAAAGCTTCAGCCTTCCCGCCGGATCGGGTACAATGGAGCGCCCGCCCTCATTATCCCGCCCGCCTACAGATCTCAGGCATCGCCCATGGCTTCGGCTGACCCGCTCACAACCCGTTCGCCCTCCGCGTCATCACCGCGACGGGCTCGCCTTACCACTCGCTACGGCTCGGTGGTTGGTTGCCTGTTGACGCTGGTGTTGCTGCCCAGCGGTTCGGCGAGCGCCGTAGCCGAGGAAAACGTCGCGGCAGAGCCGGTTGCCGCAGCGGACGAGATCGCGATCGACTTCAACCGCCAGATCCGTCCGATCTTGTCGGACCACTGTTTCGCTTGCCACGGGCCCGACGCGAACACGCTGCAAGCCGATCTGCGGCTCGATATCCCCGAGGGCTTGTTCGACACGGCGTCTTCGGGGGAACGGCCGATCGTGGCCGGCGATGCCGGTGCCAGCGAGCTGTTGAGGCGAATTCTGACGAGCGACGAAGGTGAACGGATGCCGCCGGCGGATGACGGCAAGCCGTTGACGCCCGAGCAGATCGAGTTGTTGACGAAGTGGATCGAGCAAGGGGCGGTCTGGACCGGCCACTGGGCGTTCGAGCCGATCGTAGAGCCGGTGGTCCCGCAGGACGGCCTCGCCGCAGGAGTCGTCCACAACCCGATCGACGCGTTCGTCTTGAGCCGACTGGCCTCCGCAGGGATGTCGCAGGCGCCGCTGGAGTCCCGTGAGCGGTTGATCCGCCGCGTGTCACTCGACCTGACCGGGCTGCCCCCGACGATCGAGGAGGTCGAAGCCTTCGTGGCGGACGATTCCCCTCGGGCGTTCGAAGCGGTCGTCGATCGGTTGCTCGGGAGCCAACACTTCGGCGAGCGACTCGCGCTACCCTGGCTCGATCTGGCCCGTTACGGCGACACGAGCGGTTATCACAACGATTCGCTCCGCGACATGTGGTTGTGGCGACAAGGTGTGATCGAGGCGTTCAACGCCAACCGGCCGTTCGACCAATTCACGCTGGAACAGCTCGCCGGTGACCTGTTGCCGGACGCCACGATCGAGCAACAGATCGCGAGCGGTTTTCATCGCAACGTGATGACCAGCGATGAGGGGGGATTGATCGATGCCGAGTACCGCAACCTATACGTCGTCGACCGGGTCGCCACGACCGGCGTCACCTGGCTCGGCATGACGGTGGCTTGTGCCCAGTGCCACGACCACAAATACGACCCGATCAGCCAAGAGGACTTCTACAAGTTCTACGCGTTTTTCAACAACGTTCCCGAAACCGGCAAGGACGGCGTTCGAGATCGCAACCCGGTGCCGTTCCTGCGCGTCCCCTCGCCTGATGACGAACAACGCCAACGGGAGCTCGAGCGAATGTTGTCGGAAGCCGAAGCGGAGTTGGCCGCCTTCAAATCGGGTGCGGACGAACGCCAAGCGGCGTGGGAACAACAGGCGGTTGTAGCCACGAATCCGTCATCGCTTCCCGAGCCGATCGGGCAATTCCCGCTGGCCGATTCCGGCGATGGGCAGGGCACCGATGACGAACCGATCGCCGCAGTGCCGCATGGCGATCCGGCGTTCCTCCCCGATCCGCCGCGAGCGAGTTTCCATACCGACAACGCGACCTGGTTCGACTACGGCGAACGATTCGGTTTCGAAAAAGACGAAGCCTTCAGCGTCGGTGCGTACCTGTCCGTCACCGCCAAGGGCGGGGCGCCATTGGGCAAAATGGACGACGCCAACGGGGCACGGGGCTGGGATATCGAGTTTCATGGGCTGCGTCCCAGCGTCCATCTGATCCATCGCTGGCCGGACGACGTGATCCACATTCAAGCCGACCAGGATTTGCCGGCTGACACCGTCACGCACGTAGCGTTCACCTACGACGGCTCCGGCAAGGCGGCGGGACTGAAGCTTTACGTCAACGGGCTGCTGTTCCCGACATCGATCAAGAAAGACGCCTTGCAGGGTTCGATCCGCAGCGACGTGGGGTTCTGCATCGGGCGGCGAGGTACGGGGGGGACGCAGTTTGCCGGACGGATCGCCGACGTGCGGGTTTTTGATCGCAACCTATCGGCCGATCAGGTGGCCGCGTGGGGAGCGGGCGAAGCCTACGAGATCTTGGCCATCGCGAAGGACGAGCGGACCGCGGAACAGACCGCGCTGTTGACCGAATTTTATCGACAGACCGAGACGGCCGAGTTGGCTCGCCGTCAGTCTGAATTCGACGCGACGAAAAAGTCGCTCGATGACTTCGTCCGCTCGATCCCCAACACGATGGTGATGAAGGAGATGGACAAGCCGCGAGAAACGTTCATCAAAATCCGCGGCAATTACGACGCGGATGGCGAAGCGGTCGAGCCCGGCGTGCCCAACTTCCTGCCCCCCCTGGCTCCCCAATCGGCTGACACCCGGCTCAACCGCCTCGATTTTGCCCGCTGGTTGGTTTCGCCGGAACATCCGCTGACCGCCCGCGTCACGGTCAACCGCTGGTGGGCGATGCTGTTCGGCACCGGCTTGGTCGCGACGCTCAACGATTTCGGCTCGCAAGGCGAACCGCCCAGTCACCCCGAATTGCTCGATTGGCTAGCCGCCGACCTGATGCGGGATTGGGATACGAAACGTGTGATCAAGCAGATGGTGCTGAGCGCCACCTACCAACAGGCTTCCCGGGCCGCCCCTGAGCTGCTGGCCCGTGACGCTGACAACCGGCTGTTGGCCCGCGGCCCGCGGCAGCGCCTCGACGCCGAGGTGATTCGCGACAACGCGTTGGCGATCGCCGGCATCCTGAATCCGGAAGTGGGTGGCCGCAGCATCAAGCCGGCGCAGCCCGCTGGGACTTGGGAGATCAACGAGATGAGCGGCTACAAGTATGAGAAGTCGCAAGGGGCAGACCTCTATCGCCGCGGGCTGTATGTCTACTGGCGACGTTCGACCGTCTATCCCTCGTTCGTCACGCTCGACGCGCCGACCCGCGAATTTTGCGTCGCCCAACGAGCCAAAACCAGTACGCCGCTGCAGTCGCTGGTGTTGATGAACGACCCGGTCTTCGTCGAAGCCGCCCGGGCGTTGGCCCAGCGAATCCTCGGCGAAACTGAACCGGATGCGGACACCCGACTGATTCGGCTGTGGCGGTTGGCGCTCTCCCGGCAACCCTCGCCCGAAGAAATCTCGGTCTTGCGGCGGGCCTACGATCAACAGGTGGCGACCTACCAGGCTGATCCGGAAGCGGCTCGGCAGTTGGTCGCGGTCGGCGATCTGGAAAAACCGGCGTCGCTCGACGACACGGAACTGGCGGTTTGGACCGCCCTGAGCAACGTGATTCTGAATCTGAACGAAACGATATCGAACTGACATGATGCCTAACGACAACGCCATTCGCCTGCACCACCGACGGCTGTTTCTGCAATCGGGAACCACCGGATTGGGACTGCTCGGGCTAGCCTCCCTCAGCAACTCGGCCGCTTTCGCCGGCAGCGCCGCGGACAACGCCGTCCCGCCCGTTCCCGGTTCGCTCGGCAAGCTGCATTTCGCGCCCCGGGCCAAACGGATCATCTACCTCTTCATGTCCGGCGGGCCGTCGCAATTGGACCTGTTCGATCCCAAGCCGACGCTGATCGAAATGACCGGCAAGGACTTGCCCGACAGCGTCCGGTTGGGTCAACGGATCACGACGATGACCAGCGGGCAGAAGAACCTGTTCTGCGTCGGTTCCCCGTTCCAGTTCGAGAAACGGGGCGAAGTCGGGATGGACATTTCCGAGCTGATGCCCAAGCTCGCCGAGATCGCTGACGAGTGTACTTTCCTGCGGTCGTTGCATACCGACCCGATCAACCACGACCCGGCCGTCACCTTTTTCGCCACCGGGAACCAGCAGCCCGGCCGACCGACGATGGGCGCGTGGCTGGCGTACGGACTCGGGGGCGAAAGCGAGGACTTGCCCGCGTTCGTCGTGTTGACCAGTGGCGGTGGCGGGCAAACGCTCCAGACTCGGTATTGGGGGAGCGGTTTCTTGCCGGCTCAGTACGGCGGCGTCCAATTCCGCAACGCCGGCGACCCGGTCCTGTTCGTCTCCAACCCGCCCGGCGTCAGCAGCCAAACCCGTCGTGAATTGCTCGATGCCACCAACGACCTCAACCGGTTGGCATACGATTCGCTCGGTGACCCCGCGATCGCGGCGCAAATCGAGAACTACGAGCTCGCCTTCCGGATGCAGACCAGCGTCCCGGAGCTGACCGACCTGTCGCAGGAATCGGCCGAGACGCTCGAACTGTATGGCGCGACCCCCGGCAAACCGTCATTCGCCAACAATTGCCTGCTGGCCCGCCGGATGGTCGAACGCGGCGTTCGCTTCATCCAGCTCTGTCACCGCGATTGGGACCATCACGGGAACTTGCCGGGAGGCTTGAAAACCAAATGCCAAGAAACGGATCAAGGCGCCGCCGCGTTGGTCCTCGACCTGAAACGCCGTGGGCTGCTCGACGACACGATCGTGATTTGGGGTGGCGAATTCGGACGGACCGCCTACAGCCAAGGCGAGATCAAGCCGGATAACTTCGGCCGGGATCACCACCCGCGATGCTTCACCGTCTGGATGGCCGGCGGGGGGCTGAAGCGAGGCTACATCCATGGCGAAACGGATGACTTCGGTTACAACATCACCCGCGATCCCGTACACGTCCACGACCTGCACGCGACCCTGCTGCATCAGCTCGGCGTCGATCACAAACGCCTGATCTATCGGCACGAAGGGCGTGACTACCGATTGACCGACATCGCCGGCAACGTCGTCAACGGGCTGCTAGAAGGCTAATCGGGCACGGGCTAATCGGGCACGGGCTAA
>RECD01000236.1 GCA_007694185.1 Planctomycetaceae bacterium | reverse complement strand
CGCCCATCATGCCGTCCATGCCGCCCATGCCGCCCATTCCCATTCCACCCATGCCTCCGCCACCCATTCCGCCCATCCCCATTCCACCCATCATTTGGGCATTAACAGGCACAGCGGCGAAGGTTTCGGGAAGTCGGATTCGGATCGGTGCATCGGTCAGGTTCTTCACCAAGACGGTCGCTTCGGTGGCATCCTTCGGCAGGAATTTGACTTCGATCTGGCCCGCCTTTTCGGCTTCGAACCATTCCATCACCGGTTCATCTTGAACGGACCGCTTGTCGGCGGCGGATGCGATGCCAATGCCGGTTGCCAAGCAAACGAACGCCGTGCAGACCGCAAACGAATTGGTCTTCATCGAATGGAAACTCCGGAAAGAAACGGCCATGAGTCGCAACCGCGGATGGACAATGCGGGGATGAGGGGATCGGGAATCCCGGTTCAGATCACTCACCAGTGTATTCGAAAATCGGGCGAGAATCAAAAAACATCCGGAAAAGATTCTCTGAATCGGCAATTTCGGGGTGCCGAGCGGCGCGTCCGGTCGCCGGTCTCGCCGCGCCTTTGTTTCGATCCTAGCCGATCGAATTGGCATGATCTTTGCCTTTGATTCCCGTGTGCCTCGGTTTGGCTGTCAGGGTGACAGCCACCCTGCGGAAGGCATTGAGATCCCGCTTTTCTGTGAGAGGTAGACGACCATGAGACAAGTTTTTCCGGATGCGAAGTTCAGCCGTTCCCTGAACGATTGGGCTCAAGACATGAACCAACTGGTCGAATCGCTAGTCGGTTCGGTCACTGCACCGCCCGCGCCCACCGCGGGGAATGCTCCGACGCCCAACGCGGCTAACGAGTTCGCGCCACGGATGGACATCCGCGAGACGGCCGATCATTACTCCATCTCGCTGGACTTGCCGGGGGTTCGCCGCGAGGACACCGAGATCGAATTGTCGGACGAACAATTGACGATTCACGGCACCCGCAGCTCGGTCAGTCACAGCGAGGGGGAGCGGTTTCACCGGGTCGAGCGAACTTTCGGCGATTTTCGGCGAACCGTCCGGTTGCCCAAGGACGTCGACATCGACCGGATCACGGCCGAGTTCGAGGACGGCGTGTTGAACGTCTGTCTCCCGAAGACTCGGGCGAAGCAACCTCGCAAGATCGAGATCGGTGGGACGGCGGAAACCGGACGGGCGAACACGGCCGATTGACCGACGCCGGCCTGAAATGCCGCCGGTAACCAAACGAAACCGCGACGTCGAACAGAGGTTCGGCGTCGCGGTTTGTTGTTGGGTGTCAGGCGTTTTCTGCCGCGGCAGAAGCCATCTGCTCGCCGCCCGGCTGCACTGCCGTGTCAG
The DNA here is from genome assembly GCA_007694185.1 of Planctomycetaceae bacterium. Lineage (GTDB taxonomy): Bacteria > Planctomycetota > Planctomycetia > Pirellulales > Pirellulaceae > UBA6163. Next base: position 25,859 of record RECD01000236.1, on the reverse strand, counting down.
TCCGCCGCTCGCCTTCGATCGCTCAGGGAAGCGGAACCCGCGGCACCGCCCGGGGGGTGCCGCGTACTCCCCGAGCCATGGTCCGCCGGGGATATCCGCTAAACCGGATCAAACGACGTCTTTGAGCGCCTTGAGCGGCCGGATCGTCAACCGCTTGCTGGCCGGCTTGGGGGCCAACCAGATTTCCGAACCGTCGGCCGGGTTGCGGCCTTTGCGTTTCGGCTTCGCTTCGACGTCCTTGACCGAGATCTTGCAGAGGCCGGGGATCGTGAATTGGCCCGAACCGCCCTTCTTCAGTTGCGATTCGATTTCAGAAAAGAGGCTGTCGAAAACCGCCGCCACGTCTTTCTTGGTCAGCTCGGTCTTTTCGGAGATGTTCGCAATGATCTGGGTCTTCGTCAAAGCCTTGGGGGCAACCTTTGCCATCTAGATACCTTTCGAGAATTCGGTGTGAGGGGAAGGCGGTGCGGAGAATCGCAACAAGGAACCAGTGACTCCGACCACGGCCCATGATTAAAGCCGTTTGTTGGGGGCATGCAACCCACCAATCGCCGAAAATATCGGCTTTTCCGGCTTTTCTCGCCGCCGGGCTCCGCCGCTGCGAACCCCACTTGACAACGGCCATCGCCTATGCTTGCCAATTCGACGGCGGCTCAGTCGCTCAATCCCAACAGGTGAGCCAGGCATCCGTGCAGCTCGGGGTGCCGGAAGCGGTAGCCGCTGTTCAGCAACTCGGTCGGCCGAACTCGCGTGCTAGCCAACAGCAACGGATCGGCCAATTCCCCGAGCGCCAACCGCAGCGCGAAGGCGGGCGCAGGGAGGCAGGTCGGGCGGTGCAACGCCCGTCCCAGCTCGCGGGTGAACTCCGCGTTGGTCGTCTCGCCAGGGGCGACCAGATTGACCGGGCCATTGACGGCAGGACTCGCCAAAACGTGATAAATCGCGGAGATCACGTCGTCGATCCCGATCCAGCTCCACCACTGTCGCCCGCTGCCCAACCGGCCTCCGAGTCCAAAACGCGTCGGCGTCAACAGCTTCGCGAGTGCCCCGCCACGGGGGGACAACACGATGCCGAGCCGCAGGTGAGCAACACGAATGCCGGCGTCGATCGCGGGCTGGCAAGCCCGCTCCCAATCCGTCGCGACTTGCGCCAGAAAATCTTCTCCGGCAGCAGACGACTCGTCCAAGATTTCTTCGCCGCGATCGCCGTAGATCCCGATCGCCGAAGCGCAAAGCAAGGTCTTGGGGGGATTCGGCAAGCGGGCGAGCGACTCGCAAAGTTGACGGGTCGGCAACACGCGGCTGTCAGCAATTTGTCGTTTGACCCGCTCGGACCAACGGTTGTCGGCGATCGACTTGCCCGCCAAATGGATCACCGCGTCGATGCCGTCGAGTCGGTTGACTTGAGCCTCGTCGTGCCAGGCGGCAACCTGAGGCATGCCGCGAACGCCGCCGGACGTGGCTGACGTGGCGGATGGCGGTCGGTCGCGATCCGATGCGACACCTGGTCGGGGTTCTCGCTGCGGTGAAATCGCCAGCGAATCGGTGCCCTCGTCAGCTTGGCTGATGTCGCGAACCAGCCGGATCACCCGATGCCCCGCCTGGCCCAGCAAGCACCCCAGCGGCTCGCCGACCAAACCGGTCGCTCCCGAGAGGGCAACGGCCATTGGGGGCAACCGATAGCGGTCGATCAGGGCCAAGTCATCACGCGTGGTCTGCTGCCGATACCGAAACATCGCTTCGAGTTGCCGGCGGACGCGATTGCCACCCAAGAGACTGCCGAGCCGCCCCAGCGGCAGTCGATAATCGATCTCGTCGACCAAGGTCGAAACGGCCGCGCCCGGATCGCTGACCGATGCCTCGCCGCCGAGGTTGCCGGTGTGGTTCCCCGTGAGGAAGCGGTGGCGGTGATGCCAATGGGCGAACGGCCCGCTGAGCTGTTCGTCCTCGAACCCGTTGGGCGGGTCGTAAGCGGTGTGGACCGCGACCCACCGCAGGGGGATCGGGCCGACCTTCAATTCCAACACGACCCGCGAGCCCGGTTCGAGCGAACCGTCGGAGGAGACGACTCGAACGTTCTCCCAAGGGGGGATCAGCCTGCCGAGCGCGCCGGGGGCGCGGTGGTAGTCGAACAACGACGCCCGATCGACGGGGACCGTGCAGGAGGCTTCGAACCGTTCCGGCATGTCACCCGTCCGAGCCATCTTCAAGTCTCCAGTTCTGCGATTCCGACTTCACCCGCCATGCTACGCAGCTTTTCCATCGCCCGCTGTTCGAGCTGACGAACCCGCTCCTTCGACACGCCCAACCGATCGGCGAGCGATTGCAGGGTGTACACGCGGCGGTGCGAGCCGAGGGAGAAGCGGGCGCGGATGATGAATCGCTCGCGGCGATCCAGGTCGCCCAACATCACACTCAACCGGCCACGCAGCTCGTGCCAACGCTGCTCACTGATTGCAGATTGACGTCCTTCGTCGCTCACGTCCAGCCCCAAGTCCTCGACACCGGACTGCATCTTGGAGCGTTCTTGCTGGCATTCCATCACCTGACGGTAAGCCCCGCGGCGGACGACCTGAGTCGCGTAGGTGCTGAACCGGAAGCCGCGGCCGAAGTCGAACTTCTCGACGGCACGCATCAGCGCCACGATCCCGTCGCTCAACAAGTCGTCAAACGAATTGCTGGTATTGACGAACTTTTTCACGATCGAGAACACCAGTCGTGTGTTCGCTTCGACGATCCGATCGCGATGCCAATCGGCCAGAGCGATCAGGCGATGGACCTGCTCGATCGCTTTGCGGGACGGGCGTTCCGGATCGAGTTGGGCGCGAGCGACAGCGGCCTGGTGACGAAGGAAATTCATACGGCGAAACAGCAGCGACTCTTGGGCGGGCGTCAGCAACTTCGCCTCGCACAACCGGCCGACCTGATCGACCCCTTCGACCGCCGTCCGCTTCAGCGTCGACGCGGACTGTTTGCTGCTGGGAGCCGACAACCCCAAAGCTTCGGCGAAGATCGCTTCTCCGATCCCCGGTTGGTCAAACTCGGGATGGCTGATGAAACCGATCTCGGTCTTCAGCAACCGCCGCGTCAGCCGCTTGCAGTGATCACGCGAGCCGTCGGCGAAGTCGACCCGGTCGGGCGACCAGGATCGCATCGCCTCGCTCAACTCGGGCGATTTCAGCCAACCTGCGGCCTTGACGGGTTGGGTCGAAAGGGATTTGGCTGACCGAGACCGCATGGGCTTCACAGCCGATCGGGACTCGGAAACTGCCATCCCGGGCTGATCGACTTCAACCACCGATCCCGCAACATTCCCGGACACCGTCGAAACACCCACCTGATTCGCGAACATCTCGTCTTCTCCCTGGGGCAATCATCCGATCGTTTGTCCGCTTTCCGAACACTCGGAATTCGTTCTGGCAGAACCAAAACGAGCAAAACGGCTAAAACAGTCAAATCGTTCAATGCGTCAGTTTTAGGCGTTGGGTCGAGGGCGTGCAAGCGTTCAGAATCATTTTTTTCGAAAATGGGTGAAAAAACCTGCTGGGCGTGAAGAAATTATCCTGTTTTTTGAGATTCTTTCCGGATGAAAACCTGGCTACGGTTGTCGATCTTGGTACAGTACGAAAGTGATTAAAACGTTCAAAACGTCCTGTTTGTTGGAGTTCTTCAGTTGGACCATTATTCGCCCAAGCAGGTAGCGAAACGGCTCGGCGTGAGCGAATCGTCGGTCAAGCGGTGGCTCGATCAGGGCGTCGTTCCCGTGTTGCGAACGGCCGGCGGGCATCGCCGCATCTCGGAGGAGTCGCTCGAGGAATTGCTATCGCGGCTGAAGGCAACGGCCGGTTTTCCTCGGCTGAGTTCGCCGGAAGACGAGTCGCCTCGATCCGCAACGGTTTTCGACGACGCGAACGACGACGCGGCGACGGGGGCATCGCGGCCGGCTCTCCGATCGGAAACTCCGCTTGGCGCGACGGGTTTGATCGACCCGGGACCGCCTCCAGGGGCTTCCTTCGGGGCGCGATCGGCCGGGGCACCGCCGAGCGCCGCAGACATCCAGCGGCTGTGCGAGGCCTTTTCGACCGCCTTATTCGCAGGCGATTCGGAAACATGTGAGCGTATAGCAGACCAGTTGATCGCTTTGGGCTATTCCGCTTCGGCCGCGGCCGATCTGCTGCTGACCCCCGCCATGCATCGCATGGGGGCTTGTTGGGAAGAAGGGGAAGCGGCGGTATATCAGGAGCGTCGTGCTTGTGGGATCGGGGTCGATCTGGTCCGTCGGCTTTGCCGGCGGTTGCCGTTGCGGACCAACGGGCCGGTCGCGATCGGCGGTTCCCCGGCCCGCGATCATTACCAGCTCCCCACTTTGTTGGTCGAGCTGGCTCTCCGTGAACAGGGATGGCAAGCGACCTCGTTGGGCTGCAACCTGCCGGTCAGCGAGTTTCTCGGGGCCGTTAAGGAGTACCAGCCGCGGTTGTTGTGGATCAGCCTGTCGTATGTCGCCGACGAGGAGGAGTTGGTAAGCGAATTCAATCGCCTGGTCGGGGCGTTGCCCCGTCAAGTCGCCGTCCTGATCGGCGGGCGAGCCGCCACGGATAAACTCCGCCCGCGGCTGAGGTACACCGGCCATTGCGACAACCTAAGGAACCTGACCGATTTGGCCGATTCGCTCGTTTCGGGCCGCTGAGCGACGAGGTGGCTCGCGGCGGGCTCAGTGCGATTCGCGGCGGGAGAGTTCGTCGCGAAGTTTCGCAGCCAACTCGTAATGTTCTTGTTCGACCGCTTCGGCGAGCCGCTCTTTCAAGGTCCGTCCGACGGCGTACTCGGTGCGGAGCGATTCACGCAGATCGACCAACCGGGTGACCAACTCGTCGTCGTCGAAGTGCTCTTCGGCGCCATGCTTGACGAAGAACTTGCGGATCTCGTCCAACCCATGGTTGATCGCTTGGACCGCTTCCTCGGCGCCGTTATCGTCCAGTTCCGCGAGCGCTTCGGCTTGGGTGCGGTGAAACAGGACGAACGGGCGATACTGTTCGTGGCTGTTCGTCCAATCCTCGTCCGGGCTGACCTTTTCGCTGACGTCCATCAGCCGCAGCGTGTGATCGGCATCCATGACGGCGCGATGGTAGTACTGCAGCCGCAGCCAGCAGACGCGGCGATGGTAGAACTGCATGAACTCCCGATCGACTTCGCCGCATTCGGCTTCATCGAGTCGACGTTCGGGGCTCTCCAACACCAGCCCCTGCAGGTAATCGAGGTAGGTTTCGCAACCATGCGGTTGGGCCCCGTCGGGCCGACCGGTCGTTTCCAATTGGAGGATCCCCATGTCCACACGCATTTGAAGCACGTCGCGCCCGTCGCGTCCCTTGATCATGCGGGAGTTGAGCGTGTTGGGATCGAACGCCCATTGGGACAACAGATGGTCCAAATGCTGGGCTCGCTTCATGAAACCGTAGACCGCCGGGGGCAAGAGAAAAAATGCGGTGACACGGGTGATCTCGGATCGCGACCCGAAATCACCAGACGCCAGTATAGTCCCGCGTAGCCGGGAACGTAATCACATCCCCAGGTCGCCGAACAACGGCGTGCTGAGGTAGCGTTCGCCGAGGCTGCACATGATCGTCACGATCCGCTTGCCCTGGAATTCCGGCCGCGCCGCGACCTGGGCGGCGGCCCACATGTTCGCCCCGCTGCTGATCCCGGCCACGATCCCTTCTTCCTTAGCCAGCATCCGGCCCCAGGCGAAGGCGTCTTCGTCATCGACCTGGATGACCTCATCGATCAGCGACGTGTCGAGGTTCTTGGGGATGAACCCGGCGCCGATCCCTTGGATACGGTGTTTCCCGGGCGCCCCGCCGCTGATCACCGGCGAATGTTTCGGCTCGACAGCGATCGCCTTGAAGTTCGGGTTCATCTTTTTCAGAAACCGCGTAGCGCCGGTGATCGTCCCGCCGGTGCCGACGCCCGCCACGAGCACGTCGATGTCTTCGCCGCTGTCGGACCAGATTTCGGGACCGGTCGTCGTTTCATGAATGGCCGGGTTGGCCGGGTTTTCGAACTGCTGCGGCATGTAAGCGTTTTCGGTGGTCGAAACCAGTTCCGACGCTTTGGCGATCGCCCCCTTCATCCCTTCGCCGGCGGGCGTCAGGACCAAGTTCGCCCCCATCGCCCGCAACAGCGCACGGCGCTCGACCGACATCGATTCGGGCATCGTCAACGTCAAGCGATAGCCCTTGGCGGCGCAGACGAAGGCCAACGCGATGCCGGTATTGCCGCTGGTCGGTTCGATGATGTGGGTGTCGGCGGTGATCTTGCCGTCCCGTTCTCCGGCGGTGATCATCGCCGCGCCGATCCGGTCCTTGACGCTGTTGAGCGGCTGGAAGAACTCGCATTTGGCGAACACGGTACCGCCGCCGGGCGGCACCAGGCGATTGATCCGGATCATCGGGGTATCGCCGATGCAGACGGCCGCGTTGTCGTAGGTCTTACCACGAGGCATGACAGGATCCTTTGGGGCAATCGAACGTCATTCCGCAAGCGCCGGGGAAGCGACGCGGCGGTGATGGAAGTGAACGAGTTTCGGAGCGGGCATCGGCGCCGGTCCGGCGTTGCCGACCCTGCTTTGCCGGGCGCCCTCGTTAGGCAAGCCGGAGTCGAGCAGGGGGCGGGCCCGGGGTCAAGGGACGACCCAGGTCTCCCCCGCGCTGACGAGCGCTTGGAGGTCGCCGATCCCCCGTTGGGTCTTCGCCAATTCGACCTGGTGATTGATCTGGTCGTCGTAAGTCGGCACGCCGGCGACCGCCCGCAGGACGCCGATCGGTTCGGGCATCTCGGGGTGTCGCATCCGGGCCAGCATCATCTGCAACGACGGGTTGGGGTCGCGTTCGTCGTGGATCAGCAGGTCATCGATGGCGGTGTCCTTGAGCGAGACGACCGCCAAGTGGGTCCCGATCAATCGGATCCCCTTGTCACGATCCTTCCCGAAAATCAGCGGCTTGCCATGTTCCAACTCGATCACGTTGTCAGCCCGCTGGCCCTTTTCCTGGGCGTAGGCCATCGCGCCGTCGTTGAAGACGTTGCAGTTCTGATAGACCTCGACCAGCGACGTGCCTTTGTGTTCGGCGGCCCGCTTGAGCGTTTCGCCGAGGTGCGTGACGTAGGCGTCGATGCTCCGGGCGACAAAGGTCGCTTCGGCACCCAGCGCCAAGCTGAGCGGGTTGATCGGGTGATCGATCGCCCCCATCGGCGTGCTCTTGGTCACCTGCCCCTCGACGCTGGTCGGGCTGTATTGCCCCTTCGTCAAGCCGTAAATCCGGTTGTTGAACAGGACGATGTTGACGTCGAGGTTGCGGCGCAACAGGTGAATGAAGTGGTTGCCGCCGATCGACAACGCGTCACCGTCACCGGTGATCACCCAAACCATCAGGTCGGGCCGCGTCGATTTCAGCCCCGTCGCGAACGTGGGCGCCCGGCCGTGGATGCTGTGCATCCCGTAGGTGTTCATGTAGTAGGGGAACCGGCTGCTGCAGCCGATGCCACTGATGAAGACGATCTTTTCCCGCGGCACACCGAGATCGGGTAGGACCTTCTTCATCTGCGCGAGGATCGAATAATCTCCACAACCGGGGCACCAACGGACCTCTTGGGTGCTGGCGAAATCGGCGGCTTTCAGAACGGGCAGCGTCATGGCGGAAACCAATCTGACCTAAAGGGAACCGAGGGGCATGCGGCGCCCTCGGGGGAAGTGAATCGGGATGACGGATGCGATGGGCCGGGTCGCGGCGGATGGGCCGCGAACCGGATCAGTGAGACCGCTGATGAACGGCATCTGCGTGCAACGCCTTGGCGCGGACCTTGATTTCGTCGACCAGTTCGTGAACCGCGAACGGCTTGCCCTGCACCTTGTTGATCCCTTCGCAATCGACCAGGTACTTGGCCCGCAACAGCATCCGCAGTTGTCCCGAATTCAGCTCGGCGACGACGACCGTTTTGAAGCCGTGCAGGATCTCCCCGAGGTTCGCCGGGAAGGGGTTCAAGTAGCGTAGGTGGGCGTGCCCGACCGACAAACCGGCTTTGCGACATGCCAACACGGCCGAATGGCAGGCGCCGAACGTACCGCCCCAGCTGATCAGCAGGATGTCGCCGGCCGGTTCGCCCCACACCTGTTGGGGCGGGATCCGCTCGGCGATCTCCGCGACCTTGCGAGCTCGCGTGTTGACCATGTGCTGGTGGTTCGCCGGATCGTAGCTGATGTTCCCCGTGCGGTCTTCCTTTTCCAGTCCGCCGACGCGGTGCATCAAGCCCGGGGTCCCGGGGATCGCCCAGGGGCGCGCGAGGTTTTCGTCTCGCTCATAGGGCATGAACGGTGCGTCACCCTCGGGCATTTCCGGGTGGACGACGTTGATCCGCGGGTACTGGCTGACATCGGGGATCTTCCACGGTTCGCTGCCGTTGGCGATGTAACCGTCGGACAGGATCATCACCGGGACCATGCATTCGACCGCGATCCGCCAAGCCTCGACGGCGATATGGAAGCAATCCCCGGGGCTTTGCGGCGCCAGGATCGGCATCGGGGCTTCGCCGTTGCGGGCAAACATCGCCTGCAGCAAATCGCTCTGTTCCGTCTTGGTCGGCAATCCCGTGCTCGGCCCGCCCCGCTGGACGTTGATCACGATCAGCGGCAGCTCGAGCATCACGCCCAGCCCCATCGCTTCGGCCTTCAACGCGATCCCCGGCCCGCTGCTGGCCGTCACCCCCATGCCGCCGCCGAAAGCCGCGCCGATCGCCGCGCCACACGCCGCGATCTCGTCTTCGGCCTGGAACGTCCGCACGCCAAAGTTTTTGTAACGGGTCAATTCGTGCAAGATGTCGCTGGCCGGCGTGATCGGGTAAGTGCTGTAGAACAGCTCCTTGCCCGACAACGATGAGGCGGCGATCAGCCCCATCGCGATCGCCTGGTTCCCCATGATGTTGCGGTAAGTCCCCGGCTCCAAATGAGCGGCCTCGACGCGGTAACTCAACCCGAACGCCTCGGTCGTCTCACCGTAGGACCAACCGGCTTGCAACGCCACTTCGTTCGCCTTGGCCACTTCCGGCATCTTTTTGGCAAACTTGTCGCGGATGAACTTCTGCGTCGGTTCCAACGACCGGCCGAACAACCAGTAGACCAACCCCATCGCGAAAAAGTTCTTGCAGCGCTCCGCCTCCTTGTTCCCCAGCCCCAACTCGGCGACGGCATCCCGGGTCAACCGGGTCATCGGGACGCGAAAAACGCGGTAAGACTCCTGAATCGTCTCCGCTTCGAGCGGGTCCGAAGCGACCTTCGCCAACTTGTATTCTTTCTCGTTGAACCCATCTTCGTTGGCGATCAGGATGCCGCCCTTGCGAAGGTCCCCGATGTTCGTCACCAAGGCCGCCGGGTTCATCACCACCAACGCGTCCAACTGATCGCCCGGCGTGAAAATCTCCTCGCTGGCAAACTGCACCTGAAAACCGCTGACCCCCGCCCGCGTCCCCCGCGGGGCCCGGATCTCGGCCGGAAAGTCCGGAAAAGTCGCGACATCGTTCCCCGCCAAAGCGCTGGTGTTCGTCAATTGGGTGCCGAGCAACTGCATCCCGTCGCCCGAGTCACCACAAAGTCGAACCGTGATGCCCGAAACGGTATGGACGGTTTTCCCGTTGCCGGATCCCGAAAGAATCTTGGTCACGTTGTTAAACTGGGTAAAATGAAAGAGCCGCGTGGGCGCTCGAAAACGATCGGCCAAAGGGGCCGCAGCGATACGGTTGTTGTATCGATCATTCCGGCTGTGCGGATTGAGTCATTAGTTTAGGATTTTGGCCAGCCTCGCCTAGATCCGAGGGAGCGGATCAGCGGTTATTTCGGAGACTTTTCGTCGCTCAGGACGGCTTCGGCCCACAAACTGGGGTCTTCCGCGAAGGGATAGTCGCGATTCAGGCAGAGCGTTTGCCAACCGAGTTCTCGGTCGATGACGGCGTAAAAGAACCCGAGTCGTCGAAATTGTCGGCTGTCGAAACCGGTGATCGCGGCCGGTTTGAGCTTACCGGATAGCCGATAGCCGCTCGGCCCGATTTTCGCATGAACCTGGATCGTCCCGGCTTTCGGCGCGTGCGGGTTTTGCCGCGCCCGGTTGATCGGCAACAACCCGCCGATGGCCCGATTCATGGCCGGTCCCCCGCCGGTCGGCATGAATAGGAAATGATGGCAGTACTGGGTCGCCCGGTGGATGCCCGGACTGCACCGGGAATCGATCCAAAGCTGGAAGCCGTCGCTGTCTTCCAGCCGCGACGTTCGGCACCAAGGGAGCGATTTCTTACCCGCGACCTGGACCGCGAACGCCAACCCGTCGTCATCCCAGGCGATCCGGACGTCCGCAAAGTCACGCCGCGGGCCGCTGAGCGCCGTGAGGCTGGGGATTCGGCAGCTTTCGGGCAACTCCAGCCCGTCGGCATCGGGGGTCACCGCGTGATGCAACAGTTGCAATTCGAACCGAAACAGGAACGTCGGGTCGATCAGCGGCGGCGGTTGAGGCGCGGCGCTGGGCGGGTGACTGGACAGAGGATTCTCGGGGGCTGACGCGGGAAACAATCCGAACCGCCGGATTTTACGCCAGTCCGGGTCCCCCTTGCCACAGGTCGCTACTTGAACTCTTCCTCGAAAGCCGAGAAATCATCCTCGCCAACCGGCTTTTCTGATCCGAACTCGGCAAAGTCGGCCGGGATGTCATCGCCACCGCCCAATTCCGGTTCTCCCTCAGCAACCTCTTCCAGGCCCTCGGCGTCGTCAACGAGCTCATCGGATTCGGGATCCGCCTCCACTGGGCTGGCTTCCTTGGGCCGCAGTTTGCGTTGTTCCAGCGTGTAGACGATCGGCACGGAAAGGATGACGGCAACCAGGAAGATGACCCAGGCGTAAAAAATCAACATCGGCGGGGGTCCCGAAAGGCGGCGAGCGGATGATCCTGTATTCTACGGCGGCCGCCCGCTCGATTTTCGTTCGGCCGTGACCAGATTTTAACTCGGACTCGGCGGTTCGGTCGAAATTTCTCGCCCTAGCAACCCTTCATGCCGATCGTTCATCTCCTGCCCGACGACTTTTCACCCCGCTCGGCGTTCCGCAAATTGGCCCGATTGCCCGGCTGCTTGTGGCTCGATTCGGCGTCCCCGGGGCCGCTCAGCGGCAGTGAGGGGACCTCCGAGCGTGAGCCGCTGGGGCGGTACAGTTTTTTGACGGCCGACCCGGTGGCGATGATCGTCGCCGAAGTCGGTGACCCGGACCCCTGGCCCGAACTGCGGCATTGGGCCAAGCGTTTGCCCACCACGGCGTTGCCGGGATTACCACCCTTTCAAGGCGGCATGGCAGGCTTGTGGGGCTACGAGGCCGCGAGTTGGCTGGAGTCGACCGGGCCGCTGGCCGAAGCCGATCTGCCGACAGCCGCCGTTCGGGTCGGGGCTTATGACTGGGTCATCGCCCACGACGGGCTGAGCGGCCGCAGTTGGCTGATCAGCCACGGATATCGCGGCCCCGATTGGGTCGGCGACATGCACAGGGCGGCAGCTCGCCGTGAACAAGTGCTCGGCTGGCTGGACGCGGACCCTACCCCGGGCGAGCCCGAATCACGGCGCGATCTTTCGCCAACCGGTCCGCAACCCACCTCCGCTCCCACTCCCCCAGCCGGTTGCTCACGTGACAGAGTCGGTCACACTTCAAACCGGACCGAACCGGCGATGGCTTGCTACCCGACGGATCGACCGGGGGTGCTCAGCAACTTCACGTCCGCCGGATTGCGGGCGGCGATTGCCGAGATCATCGACGGAATCCGCCAAGGCGACACGTTTCAAGTCAATTTGGCTCAGCGTTTGATCCATCCCTTCAGCGGCTCCCCTGCGGAACTGTACCTGCGGCTGCGGGAAACCAACCCGGCCCCGTTGGGCGGCTACCTGAACGGCGGCGATTTTCAGGTCCTCAGCTCGTCGCCCGAGGGTTTCCTGCGGTTCCGCGACGGGCAGGTGGAAACGCGGCCGATCAAAGGGACCACACCTCGGACCGGCGACCCGGCGGTCGATCGCGATCTGGCGAAGGTTCTATCCGCCAGCGACAAGGAACGGGCCGAAAACGTGATGATCGTCGACCTGATGCGAAACGACCTCTCACCCGTCTGCGAGGATGATTCGGTCGAGGTGACCCAGTTATGCCGGGTCGAATCCTATGCCTTCGTCCAGCACCTGGTCAGCGTCGTGCGCGGCAAGCTGGTGGCAGGTGTGACGCCGATCGATGCCTTGGCAGCCTGCTTTCCCGGAGGGTCGGTTACCGGCGCACCCAAGATCGAGGCGATGCGGACGATCGCGAGGTTGGAACCGAACCGCCGCGGCCCCTATTGCGGCTCGCTCGGTTATGCCTCCGCCGGCGGGGCGGCCGAGTTCAATATCCTGATCCGGACCGTTACCGTGGCAGACGGTTGGTGCCAAGTTCCGGTGGGCGGCGGGATCACGGCCGGCAGCGACCCGGCGAGCGAAGAACGGGAGACCTGGGTGAAGGCGGAGGGTATGTTGCGGGCGACTCGTGCGGGTATCATTCCCACATGATCTTGCTGCTCGACAACCACGACTCGTTCGTCCACAACTTGGCACGCTACTTTCGCTTGGCCGGCGAACGGACCCAGGTCGTCCGCAGCGACGCGATCGATGTGGCGGGCTGCCGCGCCCTGGCGCCGACCGCGATCGTGTTGTCCCCCGGCCCCAAACGTCCCGAAGAAGCGGGTTGTTGCCTCGACGTCGTGCGCGACTTATCAACGACCGTGCCGATCCTCGGTGTCTGCTTGGGGCATCAGGTGATCGGTCAAGCGCTCGGAGGTGAAGTGGTCCAGGTCGAGCCGATGCACGGCCGCGAAAGCCACATCCGGCATGACGGCAGCGACTGCTTCGCCGGTTGCCCCAACCCGATGCGGGTAGGACGCTATCACTCGTTGGCCGTCCGGAGGTCGAGCCTGCCGCAGGACCTGATCGTCTCGGCGGTGGTGGCAACCAACCAGGTCGATGCCGGTTTCGTCATCGACACCTTCATCGACAAAGCGGGCCACATGACGACGCGAACTTCGCAGGATGGCGAAATCGTGATGGCGGTCCGTCACCGAACACGACCGCTGGTCGGCTTTCAATTCCATCCCGAATCGGTGCTGACTCCGCTGGGACAGCGGCTGATCAACCATTTCGTCCGCTTCGCTCGGTCCCACGCCGAGACCGCAGGTCGGCTAGCGGGAGGCAGCGCCGAACCCGCCGCCTCCATCCGCAACCCGACTCGGCTGACCAAACCGCTCGGCGAGTCGTTGTCCGAAGCGGTTCCGCCGTCGCCCCCCGAGCAGGCTCAGACAGTCGCGTGATCCTGGAATCGATCGTCACGACCGCCGATTCCTCAGGCGTGGTCAATGTCGCGCCGATGGGGCCCGAGGTCGACGGACCGGCGGTTCGGCAGATCAAGCTGAAACCGTTCCGAACTTCGCGAACCTTCAGCAACCTCCGCTCCGTCGGCACCGCGGTGGTCCACGTCACCGACGACGTCGAACTGATCGCCGCCACGGCGATCGGACGGATCGAGGCTGCGGCCGGCGGCGGAGACGCGGGATTGGGGTTCGACCAAGGCATGGTCGGCCACCTCGGTCGTACCGAACCGCTGCTCGATCGTTGGCACAAACTGGTCGATTGCTGCCACTGGTACGCGGTCGAGGTCGAGGCGTGGACGGAGGACGACTTGCGTCCGGTTGCCACTTGCCGGATCGTCCACCACGGGTTCCAGCGGCCGATGTTCGGTCCCAATCGTGGCAAACATGCCGTCATCGAGGCGGCCATCCTGGTCACCCGGCTCGGTTTGATCGGCCGAGACGAAGTGCGTGCCCGCATGGGCGAACTGCGGCCGTTGGTCGAAAAGACCGGCGGGGCGGCCGAGCACCGGGCGTGGCTGCGGTTGGAGTCGGCTGTCGATGGATGATCCCGCTCGCAGCGTTCGGGTGACCACCGGGGCGCGACTTCATTTCGGCCTGTTCGACACCCGGTCGCCCTTCGGCGGTGTCGGCATGATGACCGACCAGCCGGAAACACGGGTGATCGTTTCGGCCGCGGATCGCTTCGACCCGGGCGATCAGGACGCCGAACGATTGACCCGAATCGCCCGGCGTGTCGTCGCCTTCGCCGACGGACGCCTGGCGCCGGACGCTGCCGACGTCGACGACATGGCCGAAACCGCCGTCGGCAAACTCGCCGAGTCAACCGACGGTTTGCCGGCTTGCCGAATTCGCGTCGAGGCGGCCGCACCGGCGCATCGCGGTTTCGGTTCAGGAACCCAATTGTCGTTGGCCGCCTCGTTGGCACTCTGCCGTTGGTTGGGGCTGTGGCCTGCCCGTCGAGAATTGGTCAGCGAGATCGCCCAGCGGGGCCGCCGCTCGGCCATCGGCAGCATCGGCTTTTTCCAAGGCGGCGTCTTGTTCGAAGACGGTTGCGTCGACGACTTCGGCGAACTCACGCCGGTTCGCCGAGTCGAACCGCCACGCGACTGGAGGGTCGTGCTGATCCAACCGTCGGCCGCGGGCGAACTGATCAGCGGCGCCTCGGAAACGGAGGCCTTCGCCGGATTGGACAAGGCTCCGGCAGGCGTCCGAGCCGACTTGCAGCGCCGCGGCGCGGGGCTGCTGGACGCTTGCCAAAACGGTGATTTCGACCGCTTCGCCTCCGAACTGACCCTGTTCAATCGGCTCAGTGGCGGGCTCTTCACCAAGCAACAAGGTGGGCCTTATCACGGACGCCAAGTGGCCGACTTGATCGACCTGGTCCGCCGCTCCGGAGGGAGCGGGTACGGCCAAAGCTCTTGGGGGCCGACGGTGTTCGCGGTCTGCGTCAGCGACGCAGCGGCCCAAGAATTGTCTCAGCGGCTGCGAGCGAGCGAGCCGTCTGTTGTGGTCCGAACCGTTCGCCCCGCGGTGCGGGGAGTGCGGTTGGAAGATTGACGCGGGCCGATCGACTCGGCCCGCAGCCCGATCAGAACGTCAGGGTCGCCCCGAGGTCGATTCCCTGCACCCAGTAGCCGCTGCTCTTCAGGCTCGTGTATCGGCCCGGGCCGGGATCATCCAAAGTGGCCGAGTCGACGAACTGGTTGCGGTCCATCTGGTCACCCGCCATAGCGACGTTGCTCCAGTACAGGAAGCTGTAGCCGGCATGCAGGCTGACGTGCTTGCGGAACTGGTAACCCAGCCGCAGGTTCACTTCAGGCACAAAGGCGAATTCGTCCCGCCGCTGGGTACCCAGCGCGTTGCCTCGGGCGAACAACCCTTCATTCTGCTGGACGATGCTGTTGGGGCCGATGATCTGCTGGCTCGAATAGCCGTCGACCGAAACCCACTGCGACATGTTCCCGAGGTGGACCTTGGTCAGCGAACTGGCCGACCACGGGCCTCGGTACAGCGTTAACTCGGTACCGAGCTGGCCACCATGGAACTCGTTCCGGGTGTCGAAACGGTCGCGGAAGATCGTCCGCTCGGCGCTAGGCAACTCGACCGTGTCGATGTCCAGGTGCAACCGATCCCGCAAGTTGAAGTGGCTGTAGCCGCTGATCAGTTCCAACCGATGCCGCTGGCTCTGACCCAACAACAGCCGGGTATAAAGTTCCGCCGCCACCAGGCTGGTGCTGCTGTGAACATGCGCGTCACCGACGGAGCCCACACCTGGCGTTAACGGATTGGGAGCGAATCCGATCAAGACAGCGTCTTCGCCCAACCGATCGGGGTTCGTGTTGAAGAACGGCACGCCAAACGAGGCGTCGCTCCCGTCACCGCTGAACCCGAGGTTGTCGCGGTCGTCGCCGAGCACCCAAACCCGGCCGCCGACGCCAAACTGTCCGTTGGCGAAATAACGTCCGACGTCGCCCCGGAATCCCGGGGTCAAACCGTTTCCGAACGACTCACCCAGCGGCATCGCCGAGGGGCTGACCGTCGGATCGAGCACCGGAAGCTGGTTGGGGTTCGCGACCACACCCATCGGCGGGGTGTCTCGAGCCTGCGGGAACCACAGCAACAACTCGGCTCGCATCCAGTGCTTCGGGGCCGACGGACGATAGGCCATCCCGAGCGTGTCGCAAGGCATCGACTCGAAGTACGAGCTGTCGCCGCGCAGCCGATTGGAGAAGTCCTCCGAATAGCTCGGTGCGGCAGAAGTCTCCGGCAACGTCTGCAAGCGTTCCTGTGCCGGATAGTCCAGCTCCTGATCCGTGGCGAAGGTCGGCCGAATTTCGTCGCCGATGTAACCTCGCGACCTCGTCGGCGGCAGCGGAGCAACCTGGAACCGATCGTCGCTGCCGACGTAGCCCCTGGTCGAAGCGTTTGCGCCGGACGAGAACGCGGATTGCTGGTCGCCAATGAACGTGCTGTTATCTTTCGAATAAGCGGTTGGCGCGACCACGGCTGACAACGTCGCCGCCGCCGCGATGCTCAACCTGCGCAAACGACTCTTCATGATTTGGTTCTCGAAGATCCGGGAAAACTGCTACCACCCGCAACCTTGCATCGACAGTTCCCACCGTTGCATTCAGATACTTCGGAACTGTAGGCAAAGTCTTCCCAAACTGCGCAGACTCAAGACGGAAGTCCGTTTTTTCGCCGTCCCGTCGGTCGATTCGTCCGATAGACTGAAGGGAAACCGTTTCGAATCTCCGCAGAAATCGATCTCGCATGTCGACCTCTTCCGATCGAGCCGAATCGCTGACACCCGCATCTCCTGCGACGAGCGCCACCGGACCCAGCGTTTCCGGGCCTAACGGCCTGGTCCCCGCACCGGTGGTCCCGACCAACCCGCCGCCGGACGAGCCATCGCCGCCTGAGCCGTTGTCGGGCGAGCTGTTGCCGGGCGAGCCATCATCGTTGTCAGCCGCCGAAGAACCCGCTGCGGAACCCCCGCTGCCGGACGAGCCGGAGCTGCATCGGCACCAAGTCGTGCCACGAGAAATCCTGGCGAAACTAGGTTGGCGTCGCTTTTCTCCACGCTTGTCCCGCTGGCGAAAGCTGTTGGCCCAAATCAACGCGTTGGAGCCGACGCTGCTGAATGAGTCCGACGCCAACTTGAGAAAACGGAGCTTGGCGCTGCGGTATCGCGCGATGGCCGGCGAGAAACTGGTCGACTTGTTGCCCGAAGCCTACGGCTTGGTTCGCGAAGCGGGACGCCGCGCCCTGTCGATGCGGCATTACGACGTGCAAATCATCGGTGGCATTTCCCTCTACGAAGGCTGCGTCGCCGAAATGCAGACCGGCGAGGGCAAGACGTTGACGGCCACCCTGCCGCTCTACTTGCATTCGCTCTCCGGCAAAGGCGCCCACCTGGCGACCGTCAACGATTACCTGGCCAAACGCGACGCCGAATGGATGCGGCCGCTGTTCGAACTGCTGGGTGTCTCCGTCGGCGTCATCCAGACGCCGGACGACCAGGGACGCAGGCGAAAGAGCTACTCAGCAGCCGTCACCTACGGCACGGCCAAAGAATTCGGCTTCGATTTCCTTCGCGATCGCTTGCTGTTGCGAGCCCAAAACCGGTTGCAGACCGACGTGCTCGGTGACGGTGGCGGCTTCAGCGAAAGCGGCGATTCGATCGTGATGCGCGGAATGCACTTCTGCTTGGTCGACGAAGCCGACAGCATCCTGATCGACGAGGCACGTACCCCGCTGATCATCGGTTCGATCGAGGACACCGTGCGCGATCAGATCGTGCAAACCTACCGCTGGGCCTCGCGGAACGCCCCCCAATTCCTGCTCGATGAACATTTCGATATCGACGACGAAACGAAACGCTACGAGCTGACCGCCAGAGGCCGGCAAAAGGTCCGCTCGCTGCCGAAGGAGGACCTGGTTCGCACGATCGGGCTGGTCGACCTGTACGAGTTCACCGAACGGGCGATCAAGGTCCACCGCGAGTTCATCCTCAACCGCCAATACGTCGTTCGCCCCGCTCAAAAAGGGGGCGACGAAATCGTGATCGTCGACGAATTCACCGGCCGCTTGGCCGAAGGCCGCAAATGGCGCGACGGCATCCACCAAGCGATCGAAGCGAAGGAACAGATCGAAATCAGCGTCCCGACCGGCCAAGCCGCGCGGATCACCATCCAAGACCTGTTCCTCCGCTATCCCCACCTCGCCGGCATGACCGGGACTGCGGCCAGCAGCGCTCGCGAATTGAAAAAGATCTATCGCACCCCGGTCGTCAGCGTCCCGACCAACCGCCCCCCGAAACGTCAACGCTTGCTCGATCGCGTGTACGGCACGGCGGAGGAAAAGTACGCCGGCATCATCCGCGAGGCGGTCGAAATTCACGCCGCCGGCCGCCCGATCCTGATCGGCACCCGCTCGATCGATAAGAGCGAAATCTTGTCCCGAATGCTCGATGAAGCCGGGATCGAGCACGAGGTTTTGAACGCGAACAAAGTCGCCGAGGAAGCGGAAATCGTGGCCCGAGCCGGGTTGCCGAGCAAGGTCACCGTGGCCACCAACATGGCCGGCCGAGGTACCGACATCAAGCTGGAAGGGGACGTCGAAAAATTGGGCGGGATGCACGTGATCTGCACAGAACTGCACGACGCCGCCCGCATCGACCGCCAACTGATCGGCCGCTGTGGCCGCCAAGGTGACCGCGGCTCCTACCGCCAATACCTGTCGCTCGATGACGACATCCTGAAGAACGGGTTCGGGCCCGACCGTAGCGAAAAACTGAAGGCCAAGGGGATTGCCACCCCCGGCGCCGTCGACGCCTACGCGCCGCTGTTTCGCCAAGCCCAGCGAAAGGTCGAACGCAAACACTTCCGCGACCGCATGGTGCTCCTGCATCACGAAAAGGAACGGAAAAAAATGCAACGCGAAATCGGCCAAGATCCCTACTTGGATACACCCGACTGAGCCGAGCGCCGTCTCGCTTCAACCGAGCGACGTTTCGGCGACGCAGCGGTTCGTCAACCGACCGATGCCGTCGATTTCGACCGTGCAAATGTCGCCATCACGCAGGAACCGCGGCGGGTTCCTCGCCGCCCCCACACCCGGCGGCGTGCCGGTGAATATCAGGTCGCCGGCATGGAGCGTCATGATTTTCGACAGGTGCGAGATCAATTGAGGGATGTCGAAGATCAATTGGGCGGTCGTCGAATCCTGCACCACCTCGTCGTTCAAGTGCATCCGCACCCGCACGTTCCCCGCATCCGGGATCTCGTCCGCCGTCACCAAGTACGGCCCCACCGGACCGAACGTGTCGAACGACTTGCCGAGCAACCATTGCCCTCCCGGACGCCCCTTCTGCCAATCTCGCGCCGACACGTCGTGCCCACATGTGTAGCCGGCGACGCAATCCGCCGCCTCCTCGACCGTGACATGCCGGGCGGTCCGGCCGATCACCACGACCAATTCCGCTTCGTAATCGACCTGCTGGCTCAAGGCCGGCAGGACGATCGCATCGCCATGCCCAACCAAAGCCGTGTTGAACTTGCTGAACACCACCGGCTCCGTCGGCGGCTCCGCTCCCGTCTCGATGGCGTGATCGAGGTAATTCAAGCCGATGCACAGCACCTTTTCGGGAGGCGGGATCGGCGGCAAAAGCGTTTGCGGCAACGGCGCGACCCGGACCACGTCGATTTTCGCGGCCGCTGCGATCACTTCCGGCAGCCGCCGAAGGATCGTCGCGTCGGTGGCAGGTAGCGCAAGCAACGCGTTGACCGGGACCATCCCACCCTCCGTAACGACCCCGTAAGCGGGATGATGGTGCTCATCAAGGAAACGGCAAAGTTTCATGTCACAGGGCTCGGCTGGCGGAAGGAAGCGGCTCGCAAACCGCCGTTTTAGCCGCGCGGCCTCCGTGTCGGCAACCGCCGGTTCACTTGCTTACCGCCACCACAGACCGCAGAATGAGCGGGACCGTCGACGCCCATCGAGCGGCCATCTCTCTTGCACCCCACTACTCCTTCGAGCCCCACAATGAAACCGTTTTCCATGTGCTACCGCTGTTTGCCTCTGCTGGCACTCACGGTCCTGACGCTACTGCCACAAGCCACCCGCGCCCAAACGGTGACCGATCCGGCGGAAGGCGGGATCGATTTCGAAATCCAAGGCGAATATCGCGGGCGGATCGAGACCGGCGATCGCGACGAGGTGTGGGGCGTCCAAATCATCGCCCTGGGCGAAGGCAAGTTCGACTTGGTCGGATACCTGGGCGGGTTGCCAGGTGACGGCTGGGAACGAGGTGACCGAACGCAAACCGCCAGCGGCGAATTGGTCGACGGGAAAATGGCCGAGTTCACAGTCGAAGTCGCGACCTTGCGCGTCGGCGACGGAAAACTGACGATCCTGGTCGATGACAACGCGGTCGCCACGCTCGATAAGGTGGAACGGACCAGCCCGACGATGGGGATGGCCGCTCCCGAAGGGGCCGTCGTGCTGTTCGACGGCACGTCAGTGGACGCTTGGAACCAGGGCAAGCTCGTCGACGGCCACCTGGGGGCGACGAACGCTTCGACCAAACAGCCCCTTGGCGATCACAAGCTGCACATCGAATTTCGAACACCCTTCATGCCAAAAGCCCGCGGTCAGGGACGCGGCAACAGTGGCGTCTACATCCAAGGCCGCTACGAACTCCAAGTCCTCGATTCCTTCGGCTTGGAAGGCAAAAACAACGAATGCGGCGGGATCTACTCGATCTCCGAACCGATCGTGAACGCCTGCCTGCCGCCGCTCGCCTGGCAAACCTACGACATCGATTTCACCGCAGCCCGCTACGAAGGAGACAAGAAAGTCAAAAACGCGCGGGTCACCGTCAAACACAACGGCATCGTCATCCACGACGATCGCGAGCTGACTCACGGCACACCGGGCTACCGCCCCGAAGGCCCGGGGAAGGAATCGTTGTTCCTGCAGGACCACGGCGATCCGGTCGTCTTCCGCAACATCTGGGTCGTGGAAAAGTAAGCGACGAAAACCGCGTTCTACACGGCTGCTGACCAAGCCGCCGCCTCGCCTCGCCTCGCCGCGCCGCTCAGCTCACCCGACTAGCGGCGTGGCCCCGGCGGCCTTCCGGTCCGGCTCACTTGCCCAGCCGTCGGACTTCAAAACGCTTCACTCGATCTGATATTTCTTCATCCGATCCCGCAACGTCGCCCGGCTGATCCCCAGCGTCTCGGCCGCGGCGGCGCGATTGCCGCCGACCGCCTCCAGAACCGTCCGAAACAACGCCGGTTCCATTGCCCTCAGAAACCGCTCGTACAGCGGCGACGCGTCATCTCGCCCCAACTCTTGACTCGTCCACCTGCCGATCGTCGCCGCGGCGAACGAGTCGTCTGCAAGCGAGTCTTTGGCGGGTAAGCCGTCCGGCGATGCGGTGGCGATGAAGTCGCTGATATCCAACCGTCGGCCGCGGGCCACCACCGCCGCCCGCTCGATCGCGTGCTTCAATTCGCGGACGTTCCCAGGCCAAGCTCGCGATTCGAGCTTGTGAAGCAAGTCGGCAGGCACCGCTGCCTCCGCATCCGGGTAGCCGATCGCCGATAAGAAATGGAGCACCAACGGACCGATGTCCTCAGGGCGTTCTCGCAGCGGCGGGATCTCCAACGTCATGCCGCTGAGCCGATACAACAGGTCCTCGCGAAAGCTCCCCTCCACTACCCGACCTTTCAAGTCGCGGTGCGTCGCCGCCAAGACCCGCACGTCGCAAGGCCGCGGCAACACCTCGCCGACCGGTGTGAATTGCTGGCGCTCAAGCACCCGCAACAGCTTGACTTGAGACCCGAGCGGCAGGTCGCCGATCTCGTCGAGCAACAACGTGCCACCGGCGGCCACTTCGAAGACCCCTTTCCGATTTTCGCTCGCCCCCGTGAACGCGCCTCGCGCATGCCCGAACAGTTCGCTCTCGATCAACGACGGATTGAAGGCCACCGGGGCGACCGCGATGTACGGCTGAGCTTTCCGCCTGCTGTGTCGATGGATCGCCGCCGCCACCAATTCCTTGCCCGTCCCCGTCTCGCCCGTGATCAGCACCGACAAGTCGCTGTCGGCGACCAAAGCGATCTCACGAAACAGCCGCTGCATCGCGGCCGATCGCCCGACCAATCGGCCGCTCGGCACGCCCGCCGCTTCCCCATCACGCACCGTCGCGGACGACTGCGCCGGCATCCGACGCCGCAGCGCCCGCTGACAGACCTCCGCCGCGTCGTCGATCCGAAACGGCTTCGTCAAATAATCCGCCGCACCCAAATGAACCGCCCGAACAGCCGTGTCGAGATCGCCGAAAGCCGTCATGACGACGATCGGCGCGTCACCGGTCGCCTCGCGAATATCCGGCAAGGCATCGAGCCCACTGCGACCGGGCAACCGGACATCCAACAACACCAAGTCGATCTGGTGAGACTTTGCCAATTCGAGCCCCGCTTCTGCCGACCCGGCCGTCCAAACGTCAAACCCCTCGCCAACCAGCAACTGCTCAAACCCCCAACAGATCGTCGGTTCGTCGTCGATGACCAACACGCCCTTTTTGTCCATCGCCGTCACCTGCCCCAAGGAAATCAAACTAGGGGAAATCGAACCAAGGGAAATCGTAAACGGAAGTAGGTCCGACCCGCTCGGCGAAACCAACTCGCGTCGCCCCCGAGCGTATCGGCGGAACGCCGGACAAGCGACAAGCCCAAACCGAGCCCCTCGGGCTTGGTGGTCACGAACGGCTCGAACAGCGTTTCCGCCACGTCCGCAGGCGGCCCCGGCCCGTCGTCCGAAACGTCGATTCGACACCAACCCGCATCCGCCTCGCACGTCGCCTCAACCCGCACGTCACGCCCCGCCTGCATCGCGTTCCAAATCAGATTCGATACGGCTGCTGATAACGTCGGGCCGTCCGCCACCCGCCGCGACACCAACCCCTCCCGATCGATCTCCCACGTCAATCGCACACCCAAATGACGCGCCGTGTTGCCCAACCCGTCGCACAGCCCGCTCAAACAGTCGACGATCAACTCCGGTCGACTCTCTCCCTGTTTGCCTCGCGATACCAACAACAAACGCTGGACGTAATCCTCCGCTTGCTCCAATTGCCCCAGCGCGATCCTCAACCCCGCTGCATCACCCGCTTTTGATCCCGCGTCCGCCTTCGTCGCCGCATCAGACGCCCCCATGTCCGACGCCGAAATGTCCGACGCCCCCGCATCAGGCCACTTAGTCCGTTCCCGTTGGACCAGTTCGATCGCCATCCGGGCACCCGTCAGCGTATTGCGAAGGTTGTGCGCCAATCCGCCCGCCACCTGGTGCAACAACTGCTGCCCCTGTCGCTGACGCAGCTCCTGCCACATCCGGCCGAGCTGGTCCGCAAGACCGCGAACCGCCGTGGCCAACTGCCCCAGTTCGTCGTGTGGCCCGACGACAAGCTCACCCGCAAACTCTCCACCGGCGATTCCATCGACCTGACGCTGCAACCGTCGCACCCGCGCGACCAACCTGCCGACCAGCCACAACGTAATAGCCGTCAACAGTCCGATCGTCGCTAGCCCCGTCAACAGCGGTGCCGCGGCCGCTCGAAATCGGATCTCCCGCCACTGCGAGTCATCCAACAGCACCGCCACGTCGCTCGAACCCGCACCACCACCGCGCCGCGGCGTCCCGGCGTAACGTAGTCGCATCCCCCAATGTGTCCGGCCACCCAGACGGATCGTCCGCACCTCAGGAGCTGACGCGGGACGACTCGGCAACTCCCCCAATCGCCGCACCCATTCGTCTCGTACCGACCGCTCCGACAGGTCCGCCGAACTCTCGATCAGCCTGCCGCTGCCGTCCAGCGTCACCCAAGTCGCCGATGTCAGCTCACTCAACAGCACCAACACGTTTCGAGACAACGGAAAGTCGCTCTTATCGATCGATGTCGCGATGCTGGTCAAACGCCGCTGAACCTGCGCGTCCGCGGTGCGTGCCGCCAACCAATACGATCCCGCAGCTACCAAAGTGGTCGCCGTCACCGCCGCCAACAGCAGCGGCAGGATCAAACGGGTGCGCAGCGAACGAAAAACAGGCATCAGAACCAGGCCCACAAGGTTTTGATGAACCATAGCACCCTCCCGCACACCTGCCGACCAGTCGGCAAACGATTGGCCACCAGACGGCAATTTTTTGCCCGCGCGCAGTCCCCATGCACCAGATCAACCCAGAATTTTCACCATTTTCCAGTAAAAAACGTGATTTTCCCGTACCTCACGCCCGTCTTTCAATTTTCGGCACAAAATCTGCTCCTGGTAATATGGTGATCGATGGGGTGTCCGAGTGACGACGCCCGGTTGGCGAGATCGACGCAGCGCCGGCGGCGACCCCAGGGTCGCAACCACGAAACACCGCACCGCAGGACGCAACCCTTCGCCCGTTTTTTATGGAAACTGACCGCATGCCCGCCGAAAACGATCGAGTCCCTTCGCTCCGCCGCGACACACTTTTGACCCGAACAGGCTTCACCCTGATCGAGCTGTTGGTCGTGATCGCGATCATCGGCGTGATGGTGTCGTTGCTGCTTCCCGCCGTTCAGGCCGCCCGCGAAGCGGCCCGGCGGATGCAGTGCAAGAACAATTTCAAGCAGATCGGGTTGGCGATCCACCAATACGAATCGGCGAACCGCCAGTTTCCCCCGTCGGCATTGATCCGCTCCATCGCGTCGGTCAACACGAACGCGTCCTGGTCGATCCACGGCCGCATCCTCCCCTACTTGGAACAAGGACCGCTTTACGACCGAGTCGACCTGAGCACCGCGTGGGATCACCAATCGGTCCTCAGCGAGCTGAAAGTGCCGACCTACAGTTGCACCAGCGACCCGAACGCGGACACCCCTCGAGACGTCAGCCCAAAGTTAGCCAGCCCCCTTTATCCGACGACCTACGCGTTCAATTTCGGCACTTGGCTCATCTACGACCCGGTCACCGGCCGGATGGGTGACGGCGTTTTCGGGCCGAATTCGAGGATCGGTTTCCGAGACGTGCTGGACGGAACCAGCAACACGCTGTTGGCATCCGAGGTCAAGGCGTACCAGCCCTATGGCCGCAACGAACCGCCCCAAACCGTATCGATCCCGCCCCCGTCACTCGACGGCGTGATCGCGACACTCCCATCCGGCTTCGCGTGGTGTCGTCCCAACGGGCACACGGAATGGCCTGACGGCCGAGTTCACCATCAAGGGTTCACAACCACCGCCGGCCCCAACGGCCGAGTCACGCTGGGCACCCAATCGAACCTTTGTCCGATCAACGCCGACATCGACTACACGTCGCAGCAGGAAGGGACCAGTTCTACGGCAGCGACCTACGCCGTGATCACCTCACGAAGCTATCACCCCGCGGTAGTGAACGCCGCGATGGTCGACGGCTCAGTCCGCACCGTCTCCGACAGCATCGACCTAAGAATCTGGAGAGCCCAAGGGACCCGAGCCGGAGGCGAACTCCCCCCCAACAACTGAAAACGCCCAATCCCACCTACTCCCGCTCCCTTCTCCCCCGGCTCGGCGGGGGAGAAGGGTTGGGGATGAGGGGGAACCGCAAGCGCCATTCCAGCGCACCAAGCCCAGCCGACGCCACATCCTTTGCCGATACGCGTCAGCCACCGATACAAAGAACCTCCTCCGTCCCACACACCTCCTTATGCCGAAGGCATTAAAGCCTGTAGCCCCGGGTCGCGCAGGGCACCCGGGGATAAGCGTATTAAAAAAGCTGTCGACCCCGCAGGGGTCGCAGACCAACAGCGCAATCGATCGATTACGAGCACCGCTGCGCTGAGCACGAGCACCGCTGCGCTGAGCACGAGCACCGCTGCGCTGGGCACGAG
>RECD01000082.1 GCA_007694185.1 Planctomycetaceae bacterium | reverse complement strand
ACGGTGAGCAAGACCATGACACTTCATGAGGGCAATCGCAAAGGCATCGAACTCGCCCGCAAGGGCCTCGAGTGGCGTCTGGCCAACTTCGACAACCTCGGAGCCTTCGAGCAGAAGCGCACCCTGCAGATACAGGCCGAGGCGAAAGACGACCCCACTTATGGCTATCGTTTCCCCGTGCGTGAAAACGGCATGCTGCGCCCGCCGAAACCCGACGACGGCCCGCAGCTCGACGCCGTGATCACCGTGCAGCAGTATTTCAGCGGTGAGCCCCAATTCGGTCTTCCCGCCGGGCGCGGCTGGTATCGGGTGAAAGCGGTGGCCTATGCGCTGAAGAACGACGGCAAGCCCGCGCGGCTGAAGTTCACCGTCCTAGAGGGTTATTTGTCAGGCAAGCTGCCGAAAGCGGTGAGCGTCTTCGCCTTCACCGACGAGCAGCCGCGCGAGGTCGAGGCCCGCTATTACCTGGAGCCGGGCGACTACGTGGTGTTCACGATCATGGATGGCGCACGGGACGGTCTGGGCCGCACAATGATTGACCAGCCGGGGCCGTTCATCGCCATCCGTTCCTTCAGCATTGAGGGACCGGTGTATGAAAGCTGGCCACCGAAGGGGCATCGCACTTTGTTTGGCGACATCGATCCGACGCAACCCACGCCGGAGAAAGCCGCCGCCATCGCGGCGCATCTCGCGCCGAAGCTCTTTCGCCGACCCGTGGATGATGCCTCTGTGGCGAAGTACCGAGCGCTGTATGAGAAGTTCACGAAGACGACGACACCGGACGAGGCGCTGCGTGGCATGTTGGCCGCGATGCTTGTTTCGCCGCGTTTTCTCTACCTCGAAGAGCCGCCGAACGGTCCCGACGCATTTGCCATTGCCTCGAGGATGTCCTATTTCCTCTGGCGCTCCGCGCCGGATGACGAACTGCTGAAAGCTGCGGCGGATGGCAGCTTGCTCGATGCCACGAAACGGCGCAAGCAGGCCGAACGCATGTTGGCCGATGCTCGCTCTGCCCGCTTTGTGAATGACTTCACCGGCCAATGGCTGCGAGTGCGCGAAGTGGGCGTGATGAAGGCGAACGCCGACCTCTATCCCGAATACGATGCCGAACTCGAAGCCGCCATGTGCGGTGAGACGGAGCATTTCATATCGGAGATGTTTCGACGCGATCTGCCGCTCGCCAATCTCATCGACTCCGACTGGACCATGCTTAACGAGCGGCTCGCGAAGCACTACGGCATCGAGGGAGTGGTCGGTCCTGATTTCCGACACGTGAGTTTGGACAAGTCGAAGACGGTGCGCGGAGGATTGTTGACACATGCGAGCATTCATGCGGTCACGTCAAACGGTAGCACAACTTCGCCCGTAGTTCGCGGCACCTGGGTGCTCGAAAAGTTCCTCGGCACACCCGCGCCACCACCACCGCCGGACGTGCCGGCCATCGAGCCGGACATTCGCGGTGCCACTACGATCAAGGAGCAACTCGCAAAACATCGCGACATCGCCAATTGCGCCTCGTGTCACCGGAAAATCGATCCGCCTGGATTCGCTCTGGAGAACTTCGATGTCATTGGTGGCTGGCGGGACCACTACCGAGCACTCATTGAGCCAAAACCCGGTGCTCGCGCCAAACTTTCCGACGGCCCACTCGTCGATTCTTCGGATGAATGGGAGGGCGTGGGTCGATTTAACACCTTCCAGGAGTTCCGCGAGCTGGTGAAGACGCGCGAAGACCTCGTCACGCAGAACCTAACGCACCAGCTCGCCACCTTTGCCCTCGGCCGAGCGCCTGGATTCGCCGACCGCCAACCGCTCAAGGACATCGCGACCAACGTCCGCGAGAAGAAGAGCGGTATGAAGTCGCTCTTGCTCGACCTCGTCTCCAGCCCAGCTTTTACCAATCCATGAACCGACTCCTGCCCTTCACTGCTTGGACTCTCACGCTTCTGACGGGAGTCCTGCTTCTTGTCGCGCCCCTGCATCTATCGGCGGCGGAGGGCGATGGGATCGCGTTCTTCGAGAAACATGTCCGGCCGGTTTTGGTCCAGCATTGTTATGAATGCCACTCGCTCAAAGATGGGAAGAAGCAAGGCAATCTGTTACTCGACAGCCGCGAAGGATTGCTGCAGGGCGGAGATTCCGGACCGGCGATCGTGCCGGGCGATCCGGCGGCGAGTTTGCTTGTCCAGGCCATCCGCTATGCGGACGGGGGCTTGGAAATGCCGCCGAAACAAAAGCTGCCGGAAGAGGCGATTCGACAGTTGGAGTCCTGGGTGGCGATGGGCGCGCCCGATCCGCGGGAGTCGCGGGGAGTCGCTGCGGGAGGATCGCCGGGCGTCGATTTTGTGAAGGCGAGGCAGCATTGGGCGTTTCAGCCGGAGAAAGACTCGCCGCCACCGAAGATCGCTGTCGACTGGGTGCGTCAGGATATCGACAGGTATGTCCTCGCGAAGCTGCGGGATCGAGGTTGGTCGCCGGGCGTGGAGGCAGACCGCGCGGAACTCATCAAGCGGCTTTACGCGACGCTGACCGGGCTGCCGCCATCTTATGAGGAAGTGCAAGCTTTCACGCGGGGCGAGAGGACCGTGGAAGAAACGATCGATGCGTTGTTGAAGAGTCCGCAGTATGGCGAGCATTGGGGGCGGCACTGGCTGGATGTGGCGCGGTACGCAGACACGATGGAGGTCGTGTTTGACATGGGGCGGGTGTATCCCTTCGCCCACACCTACCGGGACTGGGTGATCCAGGCGCATAACGCCGACCTACCGATGAACCGCTTCATCGAACTTCAGATCGCGGCGGACAAGTTGATTTCGGCGGACTGTAAGGAGTCGGGCGATCTGGCCGCGCTGGGTTTTCTTACCGTCGGCCGCCAGTTTTTCGGCGACCAGCAGTTGCAGGTGGACGACCAAATTGATGTGGTCACGCGTGGGTTGATGGGGCTGACGGTGGCTTGTTCGCGTTGCCATGATCATAAGTTCGAGGCGATCCCGACGGCCGACTACTATTCGCTCTATGGGGTGTTCGCCAGTTCGCGTCCGGCGGACGACATGCCATGGATCGGTTACGAGCCGAACCACGATCCCGAGAAGGCGGCAACGTATCACGAGGAACGGCAGAAACGCTTGGTGGCCATCGAGGAGCACGTGGTCGAGTGTTTGGCCGACGCGCGAAAGCACGTGGAGGACTCGGCCCGACTCTACTTGAACTACCTCGCCCTACAGGAGCCGAATCACCGGCCCCAAAACGGCCAAGTGTCCACTTCGACGTCCGAGATTCAACTGCGTCCGGCAATCATCGAGCGCTACACGAAATTCCTCGCCGCGAAAAAGGCAGAGGCCGATTCTTTGTTCGGACTCTGGAGCCGTGCGGCGGCGATGCCGCGCGACGGTGTGGAGTCCGGGCTCACGGACCTGCGTCGGAAGGAAGGCGACATTCTGCATCCGTGGTTGGCTGCGGAACTGAAAGACAGGAAGACTCCGGCGAGCATGCTGGAGGTCAGCGACCTCTACGCGCAGGTGTTTGCTCGGGCCAGTGCCCGGGCCGATGCCGAAGCCGTGGCGATGGCGGAGAAATTGTTCGGTGAGCAGTCGGCTCTGCGTGTGACGCGTCTGGACATCATCGACGACAGCCGCGTCACCGTTCCGCTGATCCGCACGATCACCAACAAGCAGTTCTTCCGCTTCAATGGCCGACGGCAGGGGCTGCACGCTCTGGAGTTCGGCGCGCCGGTAAAGCGGGCGATGGTGCTGGAGCCCCGCGAACTTGTAGAGCCGGTCGTCTTCGTCCGTGGCGATCCGAAATCGCCAGGCCAGCGCGTGTCGCGCCAGTTCCTACAAATCCTGCGCGACCGTGCGCCCGATCCCGGACCGTGGCCGGATGATGGTCGCTTGCAATTGGCACGGGCCACGGTGGCGGACGCCAATCCGCTGACCGCCCGTGTGCTGGTCAACCGAGTCTGGGCTCTGCACTTCGGGCGCGGCTTGGTACCGACACTGGACAATTTCGGCGTCAACACGCCCGAGCCGGAACACGCCGCATTGCTCGATCATCTCGCGCTCTGGTTCAAACGCCACGGGTGGTCGTTGCAGGCGTTGCACCGCTACATCCTGACTTCAGCAACGTGGCAGCAGAGCAGCCGCGTCGAGAATCGCGAAGCTGCTCAGGGCGATCCCGAGAACGTTCTTCTCTGGCGGCAGAACCCGCGCCGGTTGAGCTACGAAGGCATCCGCGACACGCTTTTGAGCGTGTCCGGCAATCTCGACCGACGCATGGGCGGACCGTCGCTGCCGATTGATGCCGCCAGCAATCAGCGACGCACCGTTTACGCCTATATCGACCGGTTCACCTTCCAGCCACTACCGCGAGCGTTCGGGGCTCCTCTGGCCGAAACCGCCGTTCTGGAGCGAAAGCAGACCCTCGTGCCGCAACAGGCGCTCTTCATGATGAACCATCCTTTTGTCGCACGGCAGGCTTCTGCACTGGTAAGTCGTTTTGCACCAGGAACATTGCTCGAGCAAAGAGTGACCGAGCTTTACCGCGCGGTGCTAGCCCGCGATCCCGAGCCGGATGAGCTGCAATTAGCGAGGCAGTTTTTCGAATCGGATGACGCGACATGGACGGATTACGCTCAGGCACTGCTCATGAATCACGAACTGATCTACTTACGATGAACACAGTTACGATGAACACAGCGATTTCTAAAAACATGCTTTCACATTTCCTCACCGACCGGCGCGGACTCCTCAGCCATTTGGCTGGGGCTGGCTTTGGGCTGCTTGGCCTCAGCACCGTTTCGGAAACGCGGGCTGCCACAGTTGATACACATCCCCTGGCCCCTCGTAGCCCGCATTTCACGCCTCGGGCTAAGCGAGTCCTGCACATCTTCGCTAACGGCGGGCCCTCGGCGATGGACACCTTTGATCCCAAGCCGGCCCTCGCGAAATACGCTGGACGTCCACTACCCACGCATTACAACACGGACAATCCGACTGCGGGGGCGATGCCTTCTCCATTTGCCTTCAAACATTATGGTGAATCTGGACTCGCCTGTAGCGAGCTCTTTGCCGATCTCGCTGCGGCCCACGCGGATGATCTCTGCGTGATCCGCTCGCTCTATACCGACACGCCGATTCACGAGGCCTCGTTGCGAATGATGAACACTGGCTCGCTCGTGGTGCCACGCCCGAGCCTCGGTTCGTGGGTGACGTGGGGCTTGGGAACAGAGAATCGCAACCTGCCGGGCTATGTGTCTCTGGTGCCATCCGGTCTTCCGTTCATCGGCGAAGACAACTGGAAGTCATCGTTCCTGCCCAACGTGTTTCAGGGAACCTACGTGGCCACCAATCGTGAGGCAGGCAAACCGCTGATCGACAACCTCACGAATCCACGGCTCACCCGCGAAACGCAGACCCGGCAGATGTCGTTGGTCGAGAAAATGAACGCACGTCATTTCGAGCGGAACGCTGACTATCCGGAGCTGATGTCCAGCATTCACAACTACCAAACCGCCTTTCGCATGCAGGTCGAGGCGACCGATGCCTTCGATATTTCCAAGGAACCGGAATCGGTGCGCGCGATGTATGGGGACACGCCGAATGGCAGACAGTTGCTCGTGGCGCGGCGATTGTTGGAACGCGGCGTGCGTTTCGTGCAGGCGTGGCATGGTCCGGGGCAGCCGTGGGACAGCCACAATGATCTGGAGAAAAGTCACCGCCGCCTGGCCAAAGAAAGTTCCCAGGGGATCACCGCCCTGCTTACCGATCTGAAGTCGCGCGGCCTGTTGGAGGACACTCTGGTGATCTGGGGCGGCGAGTTTGGCCGGACCCCGCTGGCACAGATCGAGCCTGGTAAGGCGGGCAACACCGGCGGCCGGGATCACAATCCCTTCGGCTTTACGATGTGGATGGCCGGAGGCGGCGTGAAGGGGGGCATGACCTACGGCGCCACGGACGACTTCGGTTTCAAAGCCGTCGAGAACCGTGTCCACGTCCACGACCTCCATGCGACGATTCTGCACCTGCTGGGATTCGACCACGAACACATGACTTACCAACACGCCGGCCGCGATTTTCGACTCACCGATGTGCATGGCCATGTCATCCGGGACGTTTTGGCCTGACACGAAGACTTACTTCCACCTTTTCGCTAAACAGCACTCTCTAAAATTATGAACACACAATCCTCACTCTCCACCCGTCGCACTTTCCTTTGCGGAGCAGGCGTCACGCTCAGCTTGCCCTGGCTCGAATCGCTCGGCGGCATCGCCCATGCCGCTGAGGCAGGAAAAGAGCCGCGCCGCCTGCTGCTGATCTGCCTGCCGCTTGGCATCTACCGCGATTCTTTCATTCCCAAACAATCCGGAACTGGCTACGAACTCACGGAGTATCTCGCCCCGCTGGCCGATCTCCGCGATCGCTTCACCATCGTCTCGGGGCTCGAACATCCGGGCGTCGGCGGTGGTCACGCCTCACAGCCTCGCATCTTCACCGGTATACCCTCGGCCGAGCGGAACCGCCGCTCGCTCGACCAGTACGTCGCCGCCACGCTCGGCCAGCACACGCGTTTTGACTCGCTCGCGTTGAGCGCCGGGGACAACAACTTTGGCTGGACCGACGGCGGCAGCATGGTGCC
>RECD01000231.1 GCA_007694185.1 Planctomycetaceae bacterium | reverse complement strand
CGGCTTGACCGCGTTGGGTCCGAGCGATTGCTTGGCGTTCATCGCGATCGGTTGACCTGAAGAGAGCCAAGTGATGTACGCGGCGATCGCGATCGAAACTTTCGAGCCGACGGCGGGACGTTTGCCGTTGCCGCTGCGGATGAAGCAATTCAGGATGCGATCTTCGAGTGTGATCACACGGCCTTCGCGGGGCGCCCAAGCCGGATAGGCCGTGGCGACGCCGAGAAAGGTGGCCGCCCGCGGGTCGGTACCGGCTTCCAGGTGACAAGAGGTGCAATTCAACGAATTGCCGATGTAGGGTCGGGTCAGCGGATGACGGGACGTTTGGTTGACCAAGTCTCGCCCCAGACGAATGGTATCTCCCAACGGTCCCTCGGGGATCGGCGGCAATTCACGCGTGGAGTTCTCCGCCGCAGGTTGACCGGCTTCGTCCGCTTCGACTCGCTGCTCGAAGTGGCTCCCGACGCCGATACTCAACAGTGTCCCGATCAGGACAATTCCGAATGTCGGTCTCATTGTCGGCCCCCTTCGCAACAGGTTTCGCAAATCGTGTGGCAGCGCGAGCACTGTGCCTTGCCGCGAATCTCGATCGTCCGGCCACCACAAACGGGACAGACGCAGCCGTTCGCACCCTGATCGCTCGAACTCCAGTCGCCGCTGCCGAGGTTAGCCGACCGAGGTTCAGCCGATGCGGGGGTGGTGGACGTATGGTGCATGGTCATCGAAAGCGGTCTCGCGATAGGGGCGGAAATCGTCTCGTTTCCAGCATACCGAATACCGAGGAACCACGGCGTCGGTCAATCCGCAGGATCCCGTCTTAGGTGGCAGCGGCTTTGCGAACCGCCGCCTTGGCGACGCGAAAATGCTGGACCAGAGGAATGTGCGAAGGACAGACGTACGTGCAGCAACCGCATTCGAAACAATCCATCAGGTGATGCGATTCGGCCATCGTCTGGTGCTGGCCGGCCGCCGCCAGCGATTCCAAATGCGACGGGTTGAGGAAGATCGGGCAGGCATCGAGACAGTAGCCGCAGCGGATGCAGGGTGCTTCGGGTCGACCGCCGAGCCTCGCCGTTTCCTCGCCGGTCAGCGCGATCACGCCAGTCGTTCCCTTGCCGATTGGGATGTCGAGCGAGGAGACGGCCTGGCCCATCATCGGACCACCCAAAAACACGGTCGCCAGGTCGTCGGACGTCTCCACCTGTTCGAGCAGAAACCGCAGGGGAGTCCCCAGCGGCACGCGATAGTTCCCTTTTCGTTTTACGGCCGGTCCGCCGACCGTGACGACCCGATCGAGCAGCCCTCCTCCCTGCGAGAGCAGTCGGCCGACTTCTGCGGTGCTGGCGGCATTGAAGCAGAGCACGCCGACATCCAGCGGCAGTCCCCGGGAGGGGACTTCACGACCCAGCAGCGATTCGATCAGCATCTTCTCGGCACCCTGCGGGTACTTGACCTTCAGCACCTCGACGCGGATCGGCAGTTCGGGAGGCAAGACCGCGCGGATCGCGGCGGCCGCGTCCGGCTTGTTCGCTTCCACGGCCACCACGGCTTCACGCCCGCCGGAAGCCTTCAGCAGATAGCGAATTCCGCGGACGATGTCGTCCGCTTGTTCCAACATCACTCGGTGATCGGCCGTGAGGTACGGCTCGCACTCGGCGCCGTTGATCATCACCGTATCGACCGACTTGCCTTCGGGAATCCGCAGTTTCGCATGCGTCGGGAATCCCGCACCGCCGAGTCCGACGATCCCCGCGGACCGAATCGCTTCGACGATCGCTTCCGGGGTTGCCTGTTCGAGATCGCAGGCATCGCCCAGCACGCCCTCCTGCGTCGATCCGGCGAACGGCTCAATGAAGATCGCCTCGGTCATCCGCCCCGAAATGCTGGGGGCCAACCCGATCCGGCGGACGATCCCCGAAGCCGGGGCGTGCATCGCGATCGAGAGGAACCCGTCCGGATCGGCGATCCGTTGGCCGCGGATGACCTCCTGGCCCTCGGACACCGTCGGTCGGGAGGGTCGGCCGACTTGAATCGCCAGAGGAATGACGAGGACGGGGGCGAAAGGGAATTGCCGGATCGGCATCCCGCGAGTGTCCTCCTTGGCTTCCGGCGGATGGACGCCGTGAGCGAAGGTCTTGGTTTTCCACAAGCTCATCGTCAATTCCGTTTCTTGCCCCGCTCGATCCAGCGGTCGAGATCCTTTTCCGCTCGGTCGAGCGGTAGGCCGGGGTGAATGATCTGAGCCGTGCAACGTTCGGCCGCTTTGACCAGATCGCGATAGGGTCCGCCACGCGGGTTCTTGATGATCGCTTTTTTGTTGGCGTTGTAGGCAAAGATGTTCGGGTTGATCTTGATGCACTCGTCACAGGCGGTGCAACGGTCCGAATCGATCCACGGGGCCAAGCCCGCATCGCCCGTGGCGACCTTTGGCGTTGTACCCGGGCCGGCGGGAGCGTCCGCGGTGGCTGCGGCATTGCCCGAAGCGGTCGGTGCGGCGAGATCCACGGGTTCCTCACCGCCGATGTCGCCACCCAATTCGGCGACCCAGCGATACAGGCCCTGGGCGATCCGACGCGTGACCTCTTGCCGGACTTCGGCTTCGACTTCGTCGCGGGGCGTCGTGCGGACGTCGGTCCGGGCCAGCCCGCGAAGCAGTTTCCAAAAGTCTCGGCGTTCCTCGCAGGCGAGCACCATCGGTTCGGCGACCAGCAACCGCGACAGAACCTGTTGGCGATCGATGCTCCAGATGTAAGGGAATTTGCCCTCACGGTCCTGCGGTTCCCATTCCAGGAATTCGTGCAGCGGCACCAGGTTGTCGTTCCAGGTTTCGGGCGGGGCGACACGAAAATGCTTGCGGAAGCGGATTTCGGTGACCGCGAAATCGGCGAAGGTCATCGGCAGCGTCATCGTCCGCTCGCGACCGCCGTCGAGGTATTTCAAATCGTAGGTCGGCCAATCCTGATCGATCGCCGGGTTGCCCTCCAGGTCGATCGTTTCGTCCCAGCGAGGACCGCCGGCCGGGTCGTAGCGAAACAGCGGATAACCGCGGCCTTCGACGACCAGTCTCGCCTGCTGGGTGCTCCGGTCATCTCCGATCCCGTGTTCGGGTTGGCAGGAGGTGTAAAGGTTGAATAGCGCCGGCCGCCGCGACTTCAGGCCATGGATGAAGCCTTCGATCATGTGGTTGGGATGCGCGATCGTGCTCTGCATCACGTACGCCGTGCGGTGGGCCATTCCGATCAGCCCCATCTCTTTGCGGATTTCCGTTTTTCCGGGATGGGTCTTGCCATAGGGCGCCATGTCGGAGATCTGGCTGGTGAACCCCGCGGTGCAAGCTTGGCCACCCGTGTTGGAATAGACCTGGGTATCGAGCACCAGCACCTTGATCGGTTTGCCGGACATCAAGGCCCGCGAGAGGTTTTGAAAGCCGATGTCGTACATCGCGCCGTCACCGCCGACGGCGACGACGGGGGGACAGAGCTCCCATTCCTCATCCGTGAAATCTTCCCAATCGAAATAGGTCATGTCTTTCGCGGCGGCCTCAACCTCTCGTTCGCCCGACAGCTCGATCTCGGCGAGCCGGATCGTCTTGAAGCCATCCGCCATCTTGGCCATGTGCCCTTCGAACACGCCCATAGCCAAGGAGGCGCTATCCTGGAACAGGTGATTCGCCCACGGGAACGGGTAGGGGTTGTAGGGGAAGGTGCTCCCCCAGACCGAAGAGCAACCTGTCGAGTTGAGGAACCCGAGACGCGCGCGGCCACGGCCCGTCTGGCCTTGGACGTATTGCCAGCGGAGCCGCTTCAGTTTGGCGATCCGGTCGGTAACCCTGCGCAACCACTGACGGTCGATCGGCTCCCCCCCGGTCCGGCGTTCCAGGTTTTCCGCGAGGTGGGCGAGCGTAACGTCGGGGGCGTCGGAGTCGTCGAGCGCTTCGAGGATCGCCGCGGTGTCACCCACATCGATCTCGTGAACCAGCGCCAAGCGGACATGCTGCTGGAGCCGCGTGATCAGGTCATCCAGATGGGCCACGTGCCGTTCGATCCGCGGCCGCATCAGCGCTTCGACGGTTGCCGTGAACAGGTGTACGACCGTCTTTTCGCCACATCCCAAGCAGGCGCCGTCGCCGCCGGTCATCGCTTGGTAGTTGTTTTTATCCAGCAGCAGCGTGTGCAACGCGCCGACCGCCTCCTCCAAGTCGTCGATGCGGATGTACTTGCGCGGCGTGTTGGGCAAGTCGAGCCAGAAGTCCCATTCGCGACGGAGCTTGGTGATCGCGTCGACGGTCTGAGGTTCGGGCCGCAGGGCGTCATCGTTGCAGACTTCGACACATTGCATGCAGCCTTTGCAGGTCTCGGGGTTGACCGTGATGCTCAGCAGCCCGCCCCCTCCCGGTTCGGCCGCTTCGGGGTTCGTGAAAAAGGGCCGCGACAACGCGAAGGAGAACTCACCGAGCGTTTCGGTGAAACCGGCGAATTCGGCTGCCAGGTCTCGGCGATCGGCCTCCGGCAGGTCGGTTTGACGGGAGGTGGCCAGGATCGCTTCGTCCAGGAGCGCGCGGACGTTGTCGCGTTCGTCGGCTTCGACCAGCAGTTGGCGAAACTTCGGTTCCAATTGCCGGACCGCTTTTGGAAGGTGCTTGACCGGCTTGCCGGCTTTTTTCATTCGCTCGACGACCGCGTCGAAAACCTGGCCGATCTCGTTAACCAATCCGGGTATGGCCGTATCGGGGCAGGCGGTGTAGCAATTGCCACAGGCCGTGCAGTTCTCGGCGATCCACCGCGGGTAGGCGAAACGGATCGAGGTCATGTCTCGGAACACCGCCGTCGCCGCCGGCATGACGCTCAGGCCGATGAAGGGGTCGGTCAGGTTGTCCGACCCCATCCCGCGGGCATAGAAACTCGCCGTTTGCTCCCAGAATCGATGCGGGTCCGAAATCGCCGACTCGCCGACGGGCGTTCGCCGCAACATCACCGGCAGCGGCGGTCCGGCCGAGGGTCGTACCGTGGTGGTCGAGATCGCGGCGTCTTCGATCGGCCCGTGCGGTACCGGCTTGACTTCGTCGTGGCCACGTTTGACAACCCGCAAATTCTCCTCGACGATCCTCGCCCCTTTGGCACCGAACTTGTGATGCAACTGGTCGTGGATCGCGGCCAACAATTTGTCTTCACTCAGCCCCGCGTTTCGCGCGACCGGCGTAGCCGCGAAGAAGGCACCTTGGAACGCGATCCCCTGCATCCGCAGCCTCAAGTCCGGGTCGCTCGCCTCCTCACGGGCGATCCCGAAACCGTCGAGGTAGAACAGTTCGATCTTTTTCTCGACCAGGATCTTACGAAAGGGCGACGGGATGCTGGCCCAGACGGCTTCCGGTGTTGGCAGGTCGCTCTGAATGATGAAACAACCACCCGGCTTGAGACCCGCCAGGGCGTTCGTGTGCCGAAAGACGTTCGGGTCGGGGGACAGCACCACGTCGACGTGAATGTATTCGCAGTTGACCCGGATCGGCTCGGGGGCAGCCGCCAGGAAATAGGTCGTCGGTTGTCCCTTTTTCTCCGAGCCATATTTCGGGTTCGCTTTGATGTGATAACCGAGCAATTCGTAGAGGGTCATCGCCAGGTTCTTGCCGGTCGTGATCGCCCCCCAGCCGCCCACCGAATGAAACCTCACGGTGATGCAGCCGGGTGGCATCAGGTCAGGATTTTCCGATCCGTGGACGGCCAATTCGGCGATCCCGGGATAGGCATCGCGGATGGCGTCCTGCCGAAGCTGATCCTTGGGGCCGAGTGCGGTCTCACGAACAAAATCGATCGACAGGTAGAAAAACTTTTTTCGGGCACCTTTCGGTAACATGTTTTCGATAGCGCCGATCAGACCCTCGGGTTGCAGGTCGCGGCTGCCCATTCCGAACGAGGCGCTGTGCAGCGATGGCGCGTCGGCGACGGACCGGTAGGTTGCCAAATCCGGAAACGGCAACTCGTCAGGATTGGCGCCGTTTTCGAAGCAGCGGCTGACGCACGCCCGGATCTCGCGGATCAGCGGCAATTCGATCGCCAGCGGTTGGTCGAGCCGTTCTAAGACGGTGGCGGCCCGTTTCCCTTTCAACAACCGGCTGATCAGGTCGCCCGGGAAGGGACGCCACATCACCAGATTCAGGACGCCGACCCGCAAGCCACGGGTTTCTCGGAGGTAATCGGCGACCGCTTCGGCCGTCGCGATCACACTCCCTTGGCCGATCAACAGGTACTCGGCGTCCTCGACCCGATAGCCGAGCACACGTTCGTAACGCCTGCCGGTCAGGCCATAAAAATCGGCGAAGGCGTTGTCGGTCAGTTCGCGGATGTGATCGAAAAAGTACGGTCGCTGGGCCGCGACACTCTGCATGTAAGCGTCCTGGTTTTGGACGACACCGGTCATCGTCGCGTTGTCGACGTCCCACAATTCCGGGATCCGTCGCCGCCGCGGGCCGTACAGGATCCGCTGGGCCGGCGTCGGCGTGTCGATCAGATCGTCCGGCCGTCCCAGAAACTCGGCGATCAATTCCCGCTCGGGCACCCGTACCGATTCGATCAGGTGGGTTGTCAAAAATCCGTCCTGCGCGACGACGCCGGGTGTCAGTGCCAGTTCGGCGATCCGATGAGCGAGGATGTTCAGGTCCGCGACGCT
>RECD01000142.1 GCA_007694185.1 Planctomycetaceae bacterium | reverse complement strand
GCACCTTCCGAAGGCGACTGTGTCCACGGTCGCTCTCGCCATGACGATCGCCCGGGTGTAGCCTTCCCTTTGCACCAGAAGGTCGGCACACGAGACGATGTACATTTCGGGACTCAATCTCCGGGCCTAGGCGTACCCCTGCCGTGGCTACACCCACGCTGTTACCAGCGTCAGCGTACGACTCAGGGCCGGCGTATCTGGCTAGGATTTCGCCGTAAGACTCTTTCATTCTCGACTCCAAACCGGTTTATCCCGGCGCTTTCGGTGCTCGTAATCGGTCGATCCTGCGCGAGTCGAGTACGAGTACCGTTGCACTGAGTACGAGTACCACCCTACGGGCTGAGTACGAAGCGGGTCGATCGGGAATGAATAGGCTGCGTGTCGAGCTTTGGGGTCGCAGCCTTGTTGTGGGGGTGCGGTTAGGGCTGGTGGGCGACGGCCCAGAGGAGGGCGTTGCGGAGGAGTTGGCGGAAGGCGGGTTGTTCGAAATCGGCTGGGGAACCCAGCGAGGTGTAGAACGATCGGCCGCCGTCGGGACGCTGGTAGGTCCAGGCGATCGGTTCGGCTGGGTGGTCGGTGACCTTGCCTAGCATCAGCACGACCGCTTCGGGATTGAGTGGTGAGACTCGGTAGAGCGATCCGCCGGAGACGAAGGGTTTGCGATCGATCCCACGGAGGATGGGGTGATCGGCTGCGGTCGGGACGAACTCGGCGACGGTCTGCAGGTCGTTGCCGTAGTGATTCGTGTAGTTGCCGCCGAAGACATCGGCATCGAGGGTGGGCCAGTCGGCGTGTCCTTTGGCGGGGGGCTGATTCCGAACGTGAAACGCGTGATTGGCGGTCCGGATGCCGATCACCGGTTTGCCTGCCGCGATGAATTCGCGGACGGCTTGCAGTTGTGCGGTTGGTGGTGTCCGGCGACGGACGGAGATCAGCAACGCGTCGGCTTCGTTGATCAGCTCGATGCCGGGGAACGAGTCGGCTTGCTCGGCGTCGCCGTAAATGAGGCTGACGCGAAAATCCTTCCGCAGCGGGTCGGTGGCGAAAGGGGGGAGGGTTTTGGCTGTGTCGTATTCCGGTTCGTTGATCAGCATCGCCACGTGGGGGCGGTCATCGGCGGCGAAGCGGAAGGGGGCGCCACCGACGATCTGGTCGCTGGTGATCGTCGGGCAGACGTAGCGTTCGATGTGATCGATGATCAGGTCGGTGCCGGAGAAGTGGTTGACGAAAGGGCTCGACGCGGGGTTGTACATCGTGTCGGTCAGGTCTCTCAGCAGCACGACTTGCTGGCCGGCTTGGGCCATCCGTCGCAAGCCGAAGGGGCGTCCCAGCACGCACATGTTCGTGTGCACGCCGGTCAAGATCACGTGATCGATTTTCCGTTGGCGGAGGATGTTCCAGATCTCGGTGCCCGAATCGGAAACGAAATCCTGCTCGGGATCGATCGTGATCGATTCGATTTGACGGAGCCAGGGGGCGCGCGGGTTGCGGCCTTGGTCCTTCAGTTTTTGTTCCCAGGCGGCGTGTTCCTCGGGCGTGTCATCCTCGCCTCCGTCCGTCTGGTCGATCGGGTATTCGGCCTGTTCTTCGGACGGGATTTGGTAACACCATTTGGCGATGTCTTGGGGGTAATCGGCGACGCCGGGAACCGCGATCGCTCGGAGCCTCGCTGGGTGGTCGGCGTACGCCTCCATGCAACCGCTGGGGGCATGGATGATTGTCGCGTTCTGTTCGCGGGCTGCCGTCAACACGGCGTCGACGTGGGGAGCCAGTTCGCCGGTCCGCTGGGCCGCGCGGTAACCGTGGTGGGAATCCCACATGTCACAGACGATGATCGCGGTCGAACCGGGAAGCCATCGTTCCTGGCGTTCGATGCGGTGGAATCGACCGACTGGTTCGGCGGCGACTGGCACCTGATGCCGCAGGCGTAGTTCGAACGGGCCGCGAGCGGGTTCCTCGTCGGCCGAAGTGGGTGAGGAAAGCGACGCCATCGTCAGGGTGCCGGCGAGGGCAGCCAAGCCAAGCAGGCGGGGGCGGACGCTCCGCTGATTCGATCCGATCACGTCAGGTACCTCGAGCGACAGGCGGGAGAAAGGGAAGGAGTGGGAGCCAAGGAACGCAAGTTGGTGGGGCAGGCGGACGCCGTTTTGCAATCCGCCGCGAAGAAGCCTAAGATAACCGCTCGACCTGTCGGAAACCTCCTCCCTCCCCCAACATGATCCCACCCCGATGAAATCTCTCCCTTCGAATTCGATCGCTGTTCGAGCGGTCCTGGTGCTTGGCAGCTTGTTCCTGATTGGCGGCACGACCGCGGCGCTCGTCGCGATGCAGGCGGGCGAAGAGCCGGCCGGTCAAATGCTGACTTACACGAATGCCTGGGTCGCCACACTCGACGACGCTCAAAAGACGAAGGCGTTGTTGGCGTTTGACGGTGAGGAGCGGACCAATTGGAACTTCATCCCGCTGCCGACTCGCAAGGGGTTGCCGCTGATGGAGATGACCACGCCACAGAAAGCGGCGGCGCTGCGAGCGTTGCGGGCGGCGGTCAGCGAAGCGGGTTACGAGAAATCGAGCAAGATCATGATGCTCGAAGGCGTTTTGCGTCAGATGGAAGGGGCGGGCAGCGAGGAACGCCGCAACCCGGAAAAGTATTATTTGACGGTCTACGGGACGCCGGCCGCGACCGGAACGTGGGGGTTCAGCTTTGAGGGGCACCACTTGTCGCTGAATTTCGTCTGTCGCGACAGCAAGGTCGTTGGCAGCACGCCGCAGTTCATGGCCGCCAACCCGGCGGAGATCAAGAGTGACGTGGAGGGGCCGTTGGGGAAGGGGACTCGGGTGCTGCGTCAGGAAGAGGAGCTCGCCTTCGCGTTGATCAATGGGCTGGCTGCTGAGCTTCGCGACCGGGCGACGATCGCGGCTGAAGCTCCCGCCGAGATCCGCTTTGTCGGCCAACCGCACGTCACCCCGACCGATCCGGAAGGGCTGCCGATGTCGGACATGGACGAGCAATCGCAACGCCGCGTGATGGGACTGATCGAAGTCTATGCTCGGTCGTTGCCGGCATCGATCGCCAATCAGCGGTTGGCGGAGATTCGCGAGGCGGGCCCCGAATCGATTCATTTTGCTTGGGCGGGGGCGGTCAAGCCGCACGTCGGGCACTATTACCGGGTGCAGGGCAAGTCGTTCTTGATCGAATTCGTCAACACCCAGCCGGACGCCGAGGGAACCCCGGCCAACCACATCCACGCGGTGTGGCGCGACGTGCGGGGTGACTTCGCCTTGCCGATCGAGTGACCACACGGGAAACCGTGAGCGAGTCCGGAGCAGGGTCTCCGGACAGCGGTGCCGATCGAGACCGGTCGGCTGCCCTGGCGTTGGCCGCGGCGCGGCGAATTGAGCGATTGGTCGGCGTCTTCGTTTTGGTGCTTGCTGGTCTGTTGATCGTTGCGACGTCGGGGTACGCGATCGGCAAGCTGAGTGCTTGGCCGCCTGCTGGGTCGCTCGCCCGATACTGGCTGGGCGGCAATCGGGTCGTCGAATTGTCTGCGCCGCGTGGGTGGGTCGTTGCCGGCGAGCCGGTATTCTCGCAACTTACCGACGGCGAATGGAGCCAGGTTGCTTACGTCGAAACGGTGCGGCCGACGGAGTTGGTGAAGGGGGAGTTGGTGAAGGGAACGGGCGGGGCGGAGGAGACCGTTGTCCTTCGTTGGCATGCTCCGGAGCTCGATCCCGATGCTTGCGAAGTGCTGGCTTATCAGTACCGCGGGACGATGGCGGAAACGCTGCAGGTGTTGTTTCCGCCGGCCAAGCGAGAGGCGGTTTTAGAAAAGCTCGTCGCAGCTTTCGCCGATTCCGGAGAGACGCTCAGTACTCATTTTCTGCCGCTGGTCGAACGGGGCGTGCGCGAGTCGTTGCCGGTCATCGAAGCCGAATGGATGGCGGCTTTGGAACGGAACCGCGAGGGGTGGCAGGCGATCGGCGAGAGTCACAAGGACGAATGGTTGCGGCGGTTGGTGCCGTTAGCCAAGGACCCGGTGATCCCGATCGCTCGATTGCACTTGGAGCCGACGTTCCAGCAGATCGGTCGGGAGCTTTGGGACCGGGCATCGTTGTGGCGGTTCACATGGCGAGCACTCTACGACCGCACGCCATTGCCACGTCGCGATTTGACTCGCGAGGAATGGGACCGTTTCGTCGAGGAAGAGGTGGTGCCGGTGATCGAGGCTCATGCCGACGACATCGCTCTGGCGACCCAAGCGACGATCCTGCAGATCGCTCGCAACCCGCGGGTTCGTGCGGAGTTGGGCGAGACCTTTGCCGATTTGGCTGACGACCCACGTGTGCGGCAATGGCTGACCACGGTCTTGCGAGAAACGCTCGTTGACAGCCCCGCGGTTCGTCAGGTCTGGATCGACGTCTGGACGGGTGACGAAGCCCGCGTGGCCTACGAAGCGATCGGAACTCAGATCGAGCCGTTCGTGCGGGAGTTGGGAGGCGAGATATTTGGGACACCTCAGCGGGGGATCGATCCTGGATTTGCGCGAGTGCTGCGGCACCAGATCCTCGGCAAGGATCGGCGTTGGCTGATCGCAAGCGAAGCGGCGCGCGAGCCTCGTCCGGATGGGGAGACGGCAAGGGTGATTCGCCGGGGGAGTGGCGATCCCACCTACCCGCTGCTGCCGCCGGTGATTCCGCAGGAGTGAGGTTCTGCGAGAGTGAATCGGAGCGTCCGGCCCGCGACTAGGCATGGTTGCGGCCCATGCCCATCTGATTTGCTGGGAAGCCGTCAAATGTGAGGGGTTGGTTTGCTTGATGCCGAGCGTTGGGGTTTCGGTAGCGGAAGGTAGCGAGGTGGTCCGACTCGTGATTTTTGAGAAACGCGGAATCGGGCATTCTTAAACAGGAATTTCTTTGGACTTCGGCATGTGATTCGCTCAAATGGTTCGCGGAGTCGTTTTTAGTTGGTCGCCGAAATGCGGCTGACAAACGGGGGTCGGGTCATGCGGGGGCAACCAGTTATGAGCCAGGGAACTTCGGCTTTAAGGCGATGCGGACGGCGAGTTGTGCGGGCCTGCTGGGGCGCGGTTGTCGCGGTGGCGGCATGTGTCGTGGTATCCGGTGGCGACGTGCGGGCGACGGAGGTCGGGGAGCCGGTCGGCGTCGATTTCTTTGAAGCGAAGATTCGG
Source organism: Planctomycetaceae bacterium (assembly GCA_007694185.1). Taxonomy (GTDB): domain Bacteria; phylum Planctomycetota; class Planctomycetia; order Pirellulales; family Pirellulaceae; genus UBA6163. The sequence goes on along the minus strand of RECD01000142.1, from coordinate 1,501 downwards.
CCGTTGTTAGTCGCCAAGTGCTATGCCTGTCACTCGGCCGAGACGAAGCCGGCTGGTGGCTTGCGGGTTGACGAGCGGGCGGGGTTGCTTTCCGGTGGCGGTTCGGGTCCGGCGCTGGTGCCAGGTGATTCTGACGCGGGCGAATTTTTTGCTCGGCTGCTGACCGACGATGAAGGCAAGCGGATGCCGCAGGACAGCGACCCGTTGACGGAATCCGAGATCGCCGACTTGCGGCGGTGGGTCGAGTCGGGTTTGGCTTGGCCGGAATCGTCGTTGTCGACTGCGGATGCCGGGGAAGACCTAAGCGACCTTTATGAGGATTTGCGGGCGGACCATTGGGCTTGGCAACCGCTGGGTCGACCGGAGGTCCCCTCGCCGAGCGACGCCGCGTGGCCGGTAGCGGATGTCGACCGATTCATTTTGGCGAAGCTCGAGTCGGCAGGGTTGAAGCCGGTTGCGGATGCGGATCGGGGCATTTGGTTGCGTCGGGTCTCGTTCGACTTGACCGGTTTGCCGCCGACGGCGGATCAGATGGCGGCGTTTCTTGCCGATGATTCGGGCCGTGCGTTCGAAAATGTCGTTGACGCGTTGCTCGCGTCGGACGCATTCGGCGAGCGGTGGGGTCGGCACTGGCTCGACGTAGCTCGGTATGGCGAATCGACCGGCCCATCCCGCAACATTCCCTATCCGCATGCTTGGCGGTACCGCGACTACGTGATCGACAGCGTTCGCGCGGACGTGCCGATCGACCAATTCATTCGTGAGCAGGTGGCGGGCGACTTGATCGCCGCGTCGCGGCCGGGGCTGACGCCCGCCGAGCAGGATCGGTTGTTGATCGCCACGGGCTATTTGGCGCTCGGCGTGAAGGACGTCAATCAGCGGTTCAAGGAGCGGTTCGACATGGACAATGTCGACGAGCAGATCGACGTGTTGACCCGTGGCGTGCTGGGGTTGACCGTTTCTTGCGCCCGTTGCCATGACCACAAGTTCGACCCGATTCCGACAGCCGATTACTACGCCTTGGCGGGGATTTTTACGAGCACCGCCAACGCGGCGGGGGTGCGGAACAAGATGGGGGGAAGTGGTCTGGCGTATTACGACCCTGACAACCTGATCGTGTTGCATGAGCAGGGCGAGGGTCCGGACGCGGGGGTGGTCGCAGCGGCGCGGGAACGGTTGGCGAAGGCACAAGAAGCTTGGGACGCGATTCGCGATACTCCTGAGGGGTTGGCGATGCGTCCCAACGGCCAGCGGGTGCAGCGGCGATTCAAGGTGGAACTGGATGCCGCGAAAGCCGAGTTTGATGCTTTGGCCGGACCGCAGTCGGGGCGCCAGTTGGTTCACGGGCTGAGGGAGTCGACGACCGTGGCGGACACGGCGATCCGCCATCGCGGGGAAGCCGAAAAGGCTGGCGAGATCGTCGCTCGCGGTTACCTGACCGCGTTCGAGGTTCCGGGCGCGCCCGAGATCGACCGTGAGCAGAGCGGGCGGTTGCAATTGG